>CAMOSC010000204.1 GCA_946624325.1 uncultured Clostridia bacterium | reverse complement strand
TGGAGGCCTTATCAAAGGATACAGCATATAAGCTGACGCTTCTGGACGCAGCCCGAAAAAGGCTGAGAAAGGAAGAAAACATGAGTTATAACGTTACTCTCAAGACTATCCCTGAGCGCTACGCCGCAACCATCCGGATGACCATTCCCCGCTATGAAGATGAAGGCATGATCTGGGGCAAACTGGCTGAAGAAACCTGCCGGATGAATCTCGTGGAGGATGATCCCTGCTTGTGTGCGGTGACCTATCTCGATGGGGAGTATAAGGAAGAAAATGTCGATAGGAAGTGACTGGAAGAAAGTATCCAGCAAACAGTTCAAGAGCTCTTTCACATTACGTACAGGATATGAAATCACTGAACGAACAATAGACAAAAACGGCCAATATTTGATGCCTGCAGATATTGAAGTAGAGACCTGGTGGACAAATCTCGGCCTCAGTGATGAAGATATCATAGCGTTGTACCATGCTCATGGAGAATGCGAGCAGTTCCACAGCGAGGTCAAAACAGATATGGATCTGGAACGTCTTCCCTCCGGAAAGTTTGCAACAAATGCCCTGATTCTTGAACTGGGACTTGTAGCATATAATATTCTGAGGATGATAGGTCAGAAATCCATTGGAGGTAGAGCGCCGCGCCAGAAGCGGGAAGTAAAGCGCTGCGCATTCGCTCTTTAACGGCCGGACAAATCGTGAAAATATGCATTCCGCAGGGGAGGTGCCGTTCGTTTGAACACATTGCATATACAGGAAGTGAAGATCGACTGGAACAGGATCGGTGCTGACAGTTATCTCAGAAATATTGATGCGATCCGGGAGCTCAGGTCGCTGAGATTCAAGAAGAATATCACTTTCTTCACGGGAGAAAACGGCAGCGGGAAATCTACTTTGCTGGAAGCCATTGCCGTCAGCTATGGTTTTAATCCCGAGGGCGGAACAAGGAATTATAGCTTCTCGACATATGATTCTCATTCGGAGCTATGTGATGCGATCAGGCTGTCACGGGGTATCGGTAAGCCGGGATGGGGGTATTTTCTGAGAGCGGAGAGCTTTTATAACGTAGCCTCCGCCGAGGAAGAATACAGTAAATTCGGCGGCATTCCGCAGCATTTTCATGAGCATTCTCATGGCGAGAGTTTTCTGCAGCTTGCGCAGACCAATTTCAAAAGCAACGGAATCTATCTTCTGGATGAGCCGGAAGCCGCACTTTCTCCGCAGAGGCAGCTTACGCTCCTTTTGGAGATCGTGAACTGTGCGAAAAAGAATTCCCAGTTTATCGTGGTTACGCATTCTCCGATACTCCTGGGGATCCCGGGGGCTGAGATCCTCAGCTTTGACGAAGGCCCGGTTCATCCAATCACTTATGAGGAGACCGACAGCTATCAGATCACCAAGCTGTTTTTGGAGAACCGGCAGGTTCTGCTTAACAGGCTTTTTAGAGAGAAGAAGCAGATGATTAAGACAGTGAGGGATGCATAAAAGTACAGAAAACAGTTGCAGGTACAGACAAAAATGGTATAATATCATTAAAATTGCTTGCAGGTTTTTGATATCGTAAGCACCATAAAAAATATGACATTCCTGTTCACAGCCAGGTGCAAACCTGTGCGAAAACCTCGAATCAGCCGGCTGAAATCCGGGATTTCGCTCAGGTCGTTTCTGTATCGGAACGTTCTGAGTATAGCAAACGACAAAGTTCTCTTTACTTTGGCGTTTGCTGCGCCGGATTTGCGCCGCCCTAAGGCGGCATATTACCTTGGAAAATCCGCCTGTGCCCGAGGGGGTATGCGCATCCGCCGGAGGCTATAAGTGTCCGCCAAGTTTTTTTGTCGTTCACTATAATACGGAGCAGACAGGTTTATCTGAAAAGCGGGAGATGGAAATGAGAGAAAAAAAACGGAGCAGCATCATGTCCATGGCGATTCTCGGCGGTATAGTCGTCGCTGTGGTTATGGTCATCGGAACGCTCTGGATGGGTCAGAGCTCCAGGCGGGACACGGAAAAAGCTGTCCGTTCCGTGAGTACCCTGTATCTGGATGAGCTGGCCGGCCGCCGTGAGCAGGTGGTTGCCGATAACCTGATGGATAATATCGAAATCATGCAGGTCGCCATAGGACTCATGACCAAAGAAGACCTGAGCGATTCCGCTCACCTTCGGGCGTATCAGAGCCGCATGAAGCTGCTTTTCAATCTCGAAAAATTTGCATTTGTAAATACGGATGGACTGCTGTATACCTCCCTTGGCGTACAGGACGGTATTGACCAGTACAGCTTCGATTTCAGGAATATCCAGAGCCCGGAGATCTCGTTGAAAAACCTTGACAGTGCGGATAAAAAGGTTGTTATTGCGATTCCGGTAGACCAAATCCCTTTTGAGGGGACACATTTTGTAGCCTGCTTTATGGAGATTGATATGCAGGTCATGCTAAGGGGCGTCTCCATGCAGGCACAGAATTCAGGCGCCACCTTCAGCAATATCTATACCAGAAACGGCGAAAGCCTTACAAACAATATCCTGGGAGGCCAGGCGCCCGGAACCAATATTCTGGAAGCCCTTGGCAATGCACGTTTTGAGGACGGGTATTCCCTTGAGCAGGTAATCAATGACTTCTCGACCGGCAACAAGGGCGTAGTCTCATTCATATACGGCAGTATCCCGGAAACGCTCAGCTATACTCCAATTGATGGCACGGACTGGTTCCTGACTTATCTGATCCGGGAAAGCGTAATCAGTGAGCAGATCAGCAATGTCACATCCGAAACCATTCGCAGAAGCATTATCCAGTCTGTACTGATCACCGCCGTTCTTCTCGGCCTGTTCTGTGTAATTATCCTGCAGAACAGGAAATCCGTCCGGATTGCTTTTGAAAAGGAGAAGGCGGAAACCGAGAACCGCGTAAAACAGGAGGAGCTGGAGCGGCGCATTACGCTGCAGGAAAAGCTGCTGGAGCAGGAGCGGCAGCAGGCTCGCCAGAATAATCTCATAAATGCCCTCGCGTCTGATTACCGGAGCGTCTATTATCTGGAACTGGATAAGGATGAGGGAATCTGCTACCAGCCGCATACGGATCTGAACGACCGGCTTGAGGTGGGAGAGCATTTCCCTTATCTGGAAACCATGACTGCCTATGCCGGGCATTATATTTCAGAACCGTACCGTGCGGAATTCCTGAACTTTATCAGGCCGGAATCCATCCGGGCGGGCCTTGCCTCGGAACGGGTGATCTCATACCGGTATGTCGTGCACAGACATGGACAGGAATCCTATGAGATGATCCGGTTTGCGGGTGTCTATCAGCCGGGAGAGCAGGAAGGGCAGCCGGTTCAGACGGTGGGAGCCTGCTTCACGGATATCGATGCCGAAACGCGCAGATCCCTGGAACAGAGAGAGGCCCTCAGCAATGCCCTTACGGCCGCAGAGGAAGCCAACAAGGCCAAAACCGCGTTCCTGTCCAATATGAGCCATGAGATCCGGACACCCATGAATGCCATTATCGGCCTGAACAATATCGCCCTGAATGACGCGGAAACGCCCGAAAAAACCAGGGGATACCTGAGGAAGATCGGTGAATCGGCAGAACATCTGCTGAACCTGATCAATGATATCCTGGACATGTCCCGCATTGAATCCGGCCGGATGACGCTCAGAAATGAAGAATTCTCCTTCTCAAAGCTGATTGAAGCGGTAAACATCCTTTTTGCCGAGCAGTGCCAGGAGAAAGGGCTTGAATATCACTGTCATATCAAAGGACAGCTGGACGATTTCTATATCGGCGACAACATGAAGCTTCGTCAGGTGCTGATAAACATCCTCGGAAATGCCGTGAAATTCACGCCTCCCGGAGGCAGGGTGGAGCTATGCGCCGAGCGGACCGCGCAGTTCGACGGAAAGTCGACCATCTGCTTTGTCATATCGGACACGGGTATCGGTATGAGCACCGAATTCCTTCCGCACATATTTGACACGTTCAGCCAGGAAGATTCCACGACAACGACCCGGTATGGGAGCTCCGGCCTCGGCATGGCTATTACGAAGAGCATCGTTGAAATGATGAACGGCACCATAGAGGTGGAAAGCGAAAAAGGGAAAGGCACCGCCTTTACGGTTACCGTTACACTGATGGATTCCTCCCATCACGCCTGTTCGGATGAAGGCCCGGATATTCTTCCGCAGGATATGTGCGTGCTGGTTGTCGATGATGATCCGGTTGCCTGCGAACATGCAAGGCTGGTTCTGGAGAAAGCCGGAATTGCCGCAGAAACAGCTGAATCCGGCGAGGATGCCATAGAGATGGTTGAACTGCGGCATGCCAGAAGGGCCCCGTATAATCTGATCCTGGTGGACTGGAAAATGCCCGGAATCGACGGAGTGGAGACTACCAGGCGGATCCGGAAAATTGTCGGAAATGATTCCGCCATTATCATTCTGACGGCCTACAGATGGGATGATGTGCTTGAGGAGGCCATGAAAGCGGGCGTGGACAGTTTCCTTTCCAAGCCGCTGTTTGCTGCCTCCGTGGTAGAGGAATACCATTCTGCTCTCAAGCGTAAAAACATTCCGTCAGGAAAGTCTTCCGGGAAAGCGGAGCTTTCGGGCCGGAGAATTCTTCTTGCGGAGGATATGGCTGTAAATGCCGAGATCATGCTCATGATTCTGCAGACCCGCGATATTCAGGCGGAGCATGCCGAAAACGGTAAAATTGCTGTTGAGATGTTCGCAAACCATGATCCCGGGTATTATGACGCGATCCTGATGGACATGCGCATGCCGGAAATGGACGGCCTGGAAGCCACGAAAACCATACGTGCCATGGACAGGCCGGACGCCAAAAAGATTCCCATCATCGCTCTGACTGCAAATGCGTTTGATGAAGATGTGCAGCGAAGCCTGCAGGCGGGCTTAAATGCACATCTGAGCAAGCCGGTTGACCCCGACAATCTGTTTGACACCATTGCGGGACTGATCGGGAACTAAAACAAGGGCAGCGGTATATCCGCTGCCCTTGTTTAGTGAGCAAAGCAATCGGGAGAGATTATCTTGTGACAACCTCTACAGGTACGTTCAGGATTTTCGCAACCTTCAGGATGGTATCGATGTGTCTTCCGGTTCCGGCAGCAAAGTGATGCGTGGGGCCGCACTCGCTCCAGCGGTTGACAAACTCCCTTGCGCCGCAGGTAAAGCGGGTGCGCATATTGGTGTCGCCGAAGGAGAGGATCTTGCCTTCTTCGTTCACGCCCTCCGCCACGACAAACTTGAAGTGTCCGTCGCCGTCCTGCGTGATTGCGAGATAGGTTACAGGGCCGGTATAGGGATAGAACTGAGTCAGGTAGCCGCCTCCGGTCTTTCCGTGGAAGACCTTGACGATCTTCATGGTAGGCTTCTTGTCGGAGATGTCGGCATCTCCGGAGCCGCTGTGACCGATAATGGCGATATCCTCATTGAAATCGATGGAGTACATCTCGGCAAGCTGGCCGGTGCCGGAGATGGTTTTCATGATGCTCATGGCCATGGCAACCTTCATATCGCCTTCTACGGCGCAGGCGGTTCCCTGTTTGATGAGCATGGAGAATGCGGGAATGAGCAT
>CAMOSC010000203.1 GCA_946624325.1 uncultured Clostridia bacterium | reverse complement strand
GCAGGGAATCCTGGAAGGAGTTCCAGTTGCCCACCGCGCCGAAAATGGCGATGGTTGCCAGGATCGGAACCGACAGCGGCAGGATGATCCTGGAGAACACCTTGAAGGAGGAAGCTCCGTCGATGATCGCGCTCTCCTCCAGCGAGGACGGGATGGACTCAATATAGGTTTTCACCAGGATGATGTTGTAGGGAGCCACCAGCCCCGGGATGATGTAGGCCAGGAAGTTTCCGGTCAGGCCCAGCATCTGCATATTCACATACCAGGGAATCAGGCCCGCATTGAAATACATGGTTACAACCAGCGCCCTGTACCAGAAGGAGCGGTGCCACATCTTCTGCCTGGTCACCATATAGCCAGCCCACGCCGAGGTGATGACCATCAGCGCAGTGCCGAGCACCGTGCGGAGCACCGTGACAATGACGGCGTTGAACAGGTCGCCCTCTCCGAGGATTCTGGCATAGTTGGTGAAGTGAATGCCCCTCGGGAAGAAGTTGATCTGACCGCTTGCCACCAGCGTGTTGTCCGAGATGGTGTTGATAAACAGGTAATAGAACGGGAACACGCAGATAAAGGTAAACACGAAGAAAAACAGCACCAGGATGGTATCGAACACGCCGAGGCCGGAGAATACCGCAAAGCCGACCGTCAGACCGATCAGCACGGCTACCGTGACATAAAAGCCGGTAATGGGCCAGACGCGGCGCGCCTCGCCGGACATGCTCACCTCGCTTATGGTGGATCCTTCCGTGTCGCCGCCCAGGTAGATCAGGTTCAGGGTTTCCTGCGCCGCAGACTGAGCAAGCTTCTTTGCGGCATCGGCATCGGGCCAGGAAACCTCGATATCAATGGTACGCAGTTCAATGTCCGTCACATTCGCAGAGAAGCTTATGTGATCCTTCAGGTCAGCCGGAGACGCGCTTACGCCGGCGCCGTCCGCCACTGCCTTCAGATAAGTCTCCCCTGCCAGATCCTCCTGCAGGCCTTCGATAATCTGCAGGCCTTCGTCGCCGTAAAAGCGCATGACGGTATCAAAATTGTAGCCCTCCGCGCGCAGGCTCACCTTTGCGGTGCTGTCGGTGTAAACCGGCTTGGCAATAAATTCGCAGAAGATCCAGGTAAGTCCGCCGCATACCGCGCCTGCCAGAAGGATCAGCAGGAAACGCTGCCAGGTCTTCAGACGCCGGCGCCAGGATAATTCTTGTTTTTCCATGCTTCCTCCCTCCTTAAATGATGCTCTCGCCGCGCGCGGCCTTGGAAATGCCGTTTGCCGAGAAGAGCAGAATCACGCCGACCAGGGATTTCAGGATACCGACCACCGTAGAGACGGAGAGCTGGCTGGATCCGATACCCAGGTTATAGACGTAGAGATCAAGCACCTGGATCACGTCGCCGTTGTAGGGATTGGAGAAGACCAGGTACTGCTCCATACCGTTGGAGAGAATGCCCGCCACGGACATTAAGAGCATAACCATGTATGTGGGCATCAGGCCCGGAACGGTAATGTGCCAGATGCAGTGGAAGCGGTTTGCACCGTCCACCTTTGCCGCCTCATAGAGCTGCTGGTCGATGCCCGCGATGCCCGCCACGTAGATGATGGCGCTCCAGCCAAGGCCCTTCCAGGTGCCCCACAGCAGCATCTTCAGCCAGGTATGGTCTGCGCTGCTTAAGTAGTTGGTATTGCTGACCTTCGCGCCACTCGCGAGGTTGATCAGGTTGTTGATCAGGCCGTCCGTCGCGAACAGGGAGAGGGCCACGGCATACACCAGCACCCAGCTTAAGAAGTTCGGAATGGTGGTCAGCGTCTGCACGCCGCGCTGGAATTTCACGGATTTCACCTCGGCCAGGAGTATGGCGAAGAGGATGGGCAGCCAGCTGGTGGCGATGCCCAGTCCGCTCATCACGAGGGTATTGCGCAGGACCTTCAGGATATCCATGCGGATACCGGCGTTATTTACCAGGTCCGTAAAGTTCTTGAAGCCGACAAAGATCTTCGGTGTCAGCTCGTCGCCGGCCTTGGCATTGAAGAAGGCGTAGCGCCAGCCGTAGATGGGCAGGTACGCAAAGACAAAGGTCAGCAGCAGCACCGGCAGGAACATGATGAACAGGCGATACTGCTCCGCCATCTCCGCCGCCTCGTCAGCGGGCTGACGGTAGGCGTACATCGCCACCAGCACGGAGGAGGCAAGCACCAGGATTCCCGCGATAATCCAGGCGGTTCCCGCAAAAACAGGCCACTGCAGGGCCACGTCTTCGAGATGGGCGTCCGCATAGGACAGGGAATTGATGAAGGAAAGAATCTTTCTGTAGGCGCCGTAGTTTACAATCAGGCCGGCAAGGATGACGGCTCCTCCCGCAAGCGGGAAGATCACGGCCCTGCGGCGCATTTTACGGTTTCCCAGACTTCCGCAGGCCCCGCCCGCCGCCAGGGCGGCGCCGACTAAGATCAGGGCGCAGCCGAACTGCGAGAGGCGCATGTCCGCAGCCTTCAGGGCGAAGCGCGAGGAGTTTTCCACCATGTAGGTGCCGAGCTTCGTGGTGACGGTGGAGAAGGAGGTTGCCGAAGTCAGCAGGGTCAGGTTGCCGCTGATTTTGGACGACAGTCTGCCCGCGTTGAAGGGCGGGAAGAAAATCATGAGAAAGACCAGCAGGATGGCTATGCGGTGGAACCACAGGGCGGCCTGTTCGGCGCCGCTGTAATCGCGTACCGCGCCGTGCTTTTTTCCTGCCTGCAGGGTGGTTGAGGTATCGCTCATATTTTTTACTCCGTTTTTAACTGTTCTTCATTTTTCGCGTATTTCACGCTTTGTTTCCGGCTTTTGAAGGTTCTTCATTTTCGCGTTTTTCATGCTTTGTTTCCGGCTTTTGAAGGTTCTTCATTTTCGCGTTTTTCATGCTTTATTCCCGGCTTTTGAAGGTTCTTCATTTTCGCGAAATTCACGCTGCACGTCGGTTATGTCTTCAGGCTTCGTTCCCACGCCGGATTTTGCTAAGGGTGCAAAAGGAAGCGTTTACAAATGGCTTCCCCGGTACGGGCTGTCCTTTTGCGCCCTAAGCAAAAGTCACGGCTCGTCACAGGCGCCTTCAGACATAAGCCGCCGCTCCGCTGGGAAACGGAACACTTTAAGGCCACAGTGCTTTGATGCCGCAATGCTTACATCTGGCGAAGCGGCAGGCCGGTAAACAGATGAATATGGCGGCGGCGCCATTAAAGGAGCCGCCGCCACTGTGGTGCGTTTTCAGACCGGACTGATTGGTTACCCTGACAACGGCCCCCGAAGGGTGGCCGTGGCGGTATCCGCGCCCGGTGTTTTTATAGGTAATGCGGCCCCGGCTGCGGGGCTTGCGGATTACTCGGTGAGACCGGTTACATCAAAGGTGATGCTGATGGTGGTATCGGCACCGGGGACGGTATAACCGAAGGGATCCTCGCTGCGGTTGTACTCATCGATGATGACGATGCGTGCAAATTCACCGCTGGTGTCGATGTCTGTGTAAGTCTGGGACGCGGCGTCGCCGATCTTCGTGCGGACGTTGTCGATAGTGACAAAGCCGTCATTGATGAGTTTGGAGGGAAGATCGGTGGAGACGAACAGCAGACGGAAGTAGGTATCGGTTCCGAAGCCCATCTCGCCGGTGGTGAGGGATACGGTGTACTCACCCTCGTTGGTGAGCTGAGCGTCTACGAAGGTGCCGCCGTAATCTACCGCGTTGTTGTCGGCATCCCAGCCGGTCAGGCGGTTGAAGAAGCCTTCATTCTCGGTATCGTCGCGTCCGTAGGTATCGTTCCAGGCATTGCGGAAGATGTAGTTTTCGGACTGTACGCCGATGTAGGCGTTGTAATCGGCTGCCTGGAGGGCAGCGGCCTCTTCTTCGGTCAGAGGAGCGTCCGCGGACTTCTCAATGGGCTTGCCGTAAATGAAGTCGAAGGTTACCTCGATGCTCTCTACGCTCTCGAAGGCTGCCGGATCCACGATGATGGCGGAAGCACCCTCAAGGTCTCCGTCCTTTCTGCGGGCATCGGCCGGGAGCTCGGATACCCATTCGTTATAGATGTTCTCGCGGGTCTCGATGCCGTCGTCGGAGGAGGTGTAGCCCTTGCCGAACTCGATGGCCTCGCCGTTGACCTTGATCTCGGTGATATCGATGAAATAACCGTTGTAGCTCTTCTCACCGTTGCTGATGCCGATGGCGGCAAAGGCAAGGCCTGCGGAGGGCTCGTCAAAGGTGATGCCCGCCGTGTAGGTGCCGGGGCCGCTGATGACCGCTGTCTCGATGCCCATGCCCTCGCTCATCTCATTCTGCCATGCCTGTTTGGACCAGTCGGCATTGGCAAACATCACATAGCCTTCCTCGGAAGGATAGGTGAGGATGAAATCCACCTCGATGCTCTCTACGCTCTCGAAGTCCGCCGGATCCACGATGATGGCGGAAGCCTCCTCCGGCAGGCCGCTGATGCCGCGGGCATCCTCCGGAAGCTCGGTAACCCACTCATTGTACAGGTTCACCCTGGTTACCACACCGTCGTCGGAGGTGGTATAGCCGGTGCCGAATTCAATTTCCTCTCCGTTTACACGGATGGCATCGATGTACATGCACCAGCCCGGATAGGTGGCTTCACCGTTTGCAAGGCCGAGGCCGGCAAAGGCAATGCCCTGCTGGGGCTCGTCAAAAGCGATCTTCGCGGTGTACAGATCGGAACCGTTAATGGCCGCGTTCTCTACGGTAATGCCTTCATCCGGCTCGCCGCCCCAGTACTGTTTGGACCAGTCGCTGTTGGCATACATGATGTAGGCTTCATCCTGCATGAACTCATGCAGGGTAAAATCAACTTCCACTTTCTCCACGCTCTCGAAGGCTGCCGGATCTACGATGATTGGAGCCGCTTCCTCAAGGGAACCGTCAAAGCTGCGGGCGTCGGTGGGAAGCTCGGCAACCCACTCGTTGTAGATGTTCATGCGGGTGACGATACCGTCGTCGGAGGAGGTATAGCCCTTGCCGAATTCGATCTCTTCTCCGTTTACGCGAATGGCGTTCAGCTCGATGGTATAGTTCGGGAATTCATTCTCACCCTGGTCAATACCGATGGCGGCAAAAGCCACGCCTGCGGAGGGAGCGTCGAACTCCAGGCCGACCGTATAGCTGCCCTCACCGGTGACATCGACGTTTGTGGGCGTCAATCCCGCGGGATCGCTGCCCCAGTACTGAACGGACCAGTCGGTGTTGGCATACATAAGATACGCAAAGGGAGCGGTTTCCTCAGCCGGCTCTTCTGCCGCGGGTTCTTCCGCTGCGGATTCCTCTGCCGCGGCCTCTTCCGTCACGATCTCTTCCCCGGTGCTCTCCTCTTCTGCCATTACCGGGATTCCCAGGGCCATGACTGCCGACAGGGTAAGAGCCATGGCGGTTTTCAGATTTCTTTTCATGCAGTTACCTCCTGAAAATAAAGCTGGATACAGTTCCTCAAAACCGTGTACCGATCGGATGGGCGGTAAATCATCCGCTTAACCGATTCCGCAGGCGGACATTCTCAGCCTTTGGCTGCTTTTGTCTATCACCCGGCAGATGCGGAAGCTCGCGAGCGGCTTCCACGCACCCGTGCCCGTATGGGTATGCCGGGTTCC
>CAMOSC010000202.1 GCA_946624325.1 uncultured Clostridia bacterium | reverse complement strand
AGATCGCTTTTCAGATAATTCGTTCCTGCAGCCATGGTCAGCAGCAGGCCCGTATCGCCCATATAGCATTTCAGTTTGGAGGGCTGCACTGTAAATTCTCCAAACAGATCAGGCTGGTCAGTGCCGGTGCACAGGGAACCGACCATGGAATCGTCAATCCAGCGGATTGCGTCCTTGTAGCTGGAAAAACGGTCGCCTTCTCCCAGGGAAGAATACTTGATTTTTTTATCGTGATGGGCCAGCTGCGATGGAATGGCATCGAAAATCGCTTTCGCTTCCGCCACATACCCCTCGGCGTACTTTGCAATGTCTTCCCGATACAGCTTGATGATGCCGCGTTTGACGCGTTCCACCCGGTCGATGTTCCCGGAGGCAGCGTATTCTGCTACTGCCTGGGGCATGCCGCCCACTATCATATATCCCCGCACTTTGTCCATCATGGGTTTGAGCATATTCCCCAGGGAACGGTTGGCCTGATACGCTTCACGCAGGAATGGGATGGTGACCGTATCCGACAGCGCGGAAAGGTATTCCTCAAAATCCAGCGGATGAAGGAACATTTCTTCTTCCTCAGAAGGAATCACGATGTCCTTTACATTTTTATGGATGGAAATCAGAGAACCGGTCTCGATATAATCGTACCGCCCATCCGCCACCAGATATTTGATCAGTTCTCTGGCCTTTGGATATTTCTGGATCTCATCAAATATAAAAACAGACTTTCTTTCAATCAGCGGCGTTCCATACAAAACCGACAGTTGATTGAAAAACTCGTTCAGGTTCTGACGGTTGCCGTACTTTTCAAAGATTGCTTTCGTCCCGGCCAGCGGGCTGGCGAAATCAATCAGGATATAGCTGGCGTATTCCTTCTTCGCAAAAGCTTCAGCCAGATAGCTTTTACCGACGCGTCGGGCGCCTTTGATGAGAATAGCTTTGGAAGAAACCGTGGCGTTTTTCCATTGCAGAAGCTTGCCATACGCTTTTCTCTGAATATCCATTCTGAGGCCTCCAAATATTGAAATACAAGGGCTCACAGATATTATGATACAAAAATCGGAGTATGATGTCAAGGTCAGGCAAACAAATTTTTGAAAATGAATTGGGCATTAGATCAACAAATTTCCGGATATAAAACAGGAAGAAGCATATGCGTCATGATGGACTGGTTATTTGTTACTGTTCAGAGCCAGGCGCAGATCTGTGCGAAATCATGGATTCAGCTGGCTGAAATCCATGATTCCGTACAGATTTGCATCTGGCGAGCACACCACAACTCCAGAAATGGCGTTTTTTGCCATTTCTGGAGTCTGGCTCTGAACAGTAACGGCTATTTTATATAGAGGGGATGACGGCTGCTTTTCCGCGGCCACCGCGGAGGCAGCTCCCTCTGCCGTGTTCGGATTCCCCGTGGAATACACCAGGTCAATGCCGAAAACAACCGCCAGCACCACAGCCGCCGTGATGACTGTCTTCTGTCTGATCCGGGAGATCAGGCTGTCAAACATCGGAGCAAGCAGGTATACCACGGCGCAGCAGCCGACGCCGAACACCAGCAGGCCCTCGGCGCAGATCCGTCCGTGAAGGTTGAGGAAATATCCCTCATAGGACCACCATCTCTGGTGATAGACGACCTCCAGGAAAAAGCCCGTAAAGTATTCAATAATACCGCAGAGGATGACTGCCGCGGCGAACTCCAGGATGGGCTTTTTGCGGAAACGCGTGCACAGAACCATGACAATCACCCCGCCCGTCCCGTAAATCGGGAGCCAGGGGCCATGGAGCGTTCCGCGGTTCACCCATTCGCCGGTCTGGATGAAATGCAGCGCCACCTCCCAGATCCACCCCGTAAAGGCAAAGGCAATAAACAGAAGGGACAGAGTCCATACGCTGTAGCTGCGCAGGAAGCTGAAAGTTTTCAGGCCTGCTTTCTCTTTTCTCCAGAGCGGGTTCAGCCACTGGGGATAAGCCTTCCCCTCCATGCATTCTTTATATCCCTCGATGGAAAAGCTTCTGTTTTCCTGCTCATCGTAGGCCTTTTTTTCCGCCGCGCTCCCAAACCAGATGCCCAGCCACTCCGCGCATTTCTTCCGCCAGCCGGAAAGCTCTACCTGCTTTTCATGAATATCGGTGATCTCATCCACCACCTCGAAATAGGTCTCATACAGGAGGATACGGTCCGCCTTTTCAAACAGATATCTGTCTGAAAGAAGCTCTGTGCCTTCCACGCCCCGTGAAACGGCGTCCTCGCGGATTCTCGCGTAGAATTCCGTGCCGCAGCTCAGGCGGTAGGCAATTCCGTAAGCCAGATCCGAAATGCCGAAGGTGACAACGCTGAGCACGTACCAGCCTGCCATGGTGAAAAGGAACTTTGCCAGCTCCCATTTATGCCCATACATCATCCTGCGCGAGAGGGTTATGGCCGTGCGCGCATTCAGCGACGGATTTTCCGCCACAATATAGGGAACCGCATAATAGGAAAAATACTTGACGACACCGCCTACTATCGTCAGGCCCCACAGGCTCTCGTAAAAATACTCCACAAGCATGGTTACGGAAGCGCGGAACCATTTCCGGACGTCATGGAAATGCGTTACATCGGAAACGGAGATGCGCTCATAAACTCTTGCCTGCAGAAAAACGCGGCGGAGCACCGCACTGTACACATTTTTCAGGAAGACAAAGATGGCGCCGTAAAACAGGAAGGACAGCAGAATCAGAATGGCTGCGGCTGCCTTCCCGGAATGCGTAATGCTCAGGACAGATTCTGCCAGCCTGGTCAGGAGATTTCCCGAGGATACCATGTTCACCAGCTGAGCCAGCACGCCCTCGCTCCTGCCCAGCGCGGGAATCGTCTTTTCCTCCTGATAGGCTTCCAGTTTGTTCTCGCTCTTACGGATGCTGTTGTACAGCGTGTCCCCGATCAGATCCGTAATGAGCTCCGAGAATACGGAAGACCTGTCCGTAAGCGTGTTTACAGAACCCGAGGGAATGGCACTCCCATCCTCTGCAGGCTTATCGCTGCTCTCCCCGGGTACGGCCTCCGCCGTCTGATCCCCTGTGAAGCTGCTTTCACCTCCGACCTGCGGATTCGTGTTCCAGCCGGATGTGGCGTACTGGAACTCGGTTCCGAACAGAACCATCACCAGCGTAAGAAAAACCAGTACCATATAATGGCTTTTCACCACGGAGTGTCCCTGTCTCTTGATATCCTTTCGTGCGGCCAGGATTGCATCTTTCTGAGCCGCCCGTTCCTGCCTGACTGTCTGTATCTTCATTTTCCTTTTCCATGTCCTTTTCTTCCACTGTCCGCAGAACTATGCGGCCACCGGTTTCCGCCGGGAAACACCCTAATGCCTCAAATCTTCAATTTCAACCGTTCCCTCCCATGTGTACCCGTCGGCAAGCCTTACCGTCTCGCCATCCCAGGTAACCGGAATCATCTCGGTAAGAGATACGCTCCTTCTCAGCGAATCCTCCAGCTCATACTGCAGATAGTACGTGCCGGGCTCAAGCGGTTCTTCCCGCACATTAAGGATCCGCGGCAGCTTTCCCGCCGGCTGGCTGAGGCCATCTCCGGTCAGCTTCCCGTCCATCCCGGCAAGCGGCAGGACAATTTCATATTCACGGCCCGCCAGCTCTGCCAGTGTCTCCACATTGCGGCTGGGCATACTGGAATCGGAATCATATCCCTCCCACAGGCCGTATACCGTAAAGGAACTCTCGCCCGGATCCCCGGCAAAAAGGCTCCTGATATCCCCCAGCCTGTCAAAATCACGGCCGCAGCGGAGAATCCAGTCATATTTCCCGATCCGGACCGGAATATTATAAACGATGGTATCCCCGCTGATAAATACGATCTCCATATCGCAGTGCACGCCCTCGAGTGCCGCCCAGTGCATGGGATCATTGGCCACCCAGACCGAACCGCCCTCTTCCAGGGCCTCTGACCTGCAGAGCGTTTTTCCGAGGCGCACGGGCGCGCCCGTCTCCTCGTCCGTGCGATACAGGGAATAGTACATGGTTACGCCGGGTCTCCTGCAGGAATAGGCCGGTATGCCGTCCAGCAGAATTTTATCCAGGCTGATATTGTACTCCGCCACATCTCCGACATACGGCAGCCGTTCGGCCTTCTCATAAACCGAATCCGACGCCTCCCAGTCAGACAGGGCGTCCATCATCGCCAGGTAATGCGGGAAGGGGCAGTTCCGGGCATACACCTCCATTTCCTCAGGCGTCATATGCGCGGCGCTGCAGAAGGAAATGCCCCGCAGGGCCGCCCTGCCCGGACCTTTCAGATTATAATCCACCGCATCGGTCAGCGCCGTAAGAATCCCCGTGCGCACCTCCGGCGCAATGATGGCTGCTGTTTCCGGGCTGAAGAAAATGCTTCCGATATCCACCATCCCGGACTCACAATCGCCGAATTTCTCAGCAAAGCGGATGAGCTCGGTGATGCCGGAGAACACATACTCATAATTGTTGATCTGACTGTAAGCCCTGCCCGTCAGTTCGTAAAACGCGTCTATGGCCTGCACCAGCTGCTCAACCCGGTCCAGCCTGATGACGGACCACGTCAGGGTTTCGACAGCCTGGCCTCTGTCCTCCTTTTTATCCAGGTTCGAGTACTGGGCCTGCGTCATGTCGCAGATAACGTGTCCCAGCTGCCTTCCGTCCATCCCTGGATTGTTCATGAGCTCCTGCAGCCAGCTTCTGATCGCCGTGCCCATGCCCGGAACAAGCTCCTCGGAGGCTGTCAGCCAGGAAGCATACGGGCTGAGGACGTAAGCCGTCTCTACGTTTGCCATCATGCAGGCATCGATGATCACGGATTCAAAATGCACTCCGCCATCCCTCATGGCTTCACTCAGCTCGTTCAGATACATGATATCCCAGCCGTACAGCTCATCCGCAAAAATACCGGTCTTGCTGCCGCCGCCGTGATCCCATAATACCAGGGCGTATTTTTCTGCCGGGGCCGCAGCGCTTCCCCAGCGGATAAAATCGGCCAGCGTCTCCGGGTCCGCCATGCTGGCGGAGGGCAGTTCAGAGGCTTTTTGAAGCGTCCCCCTTACGGAAGACTCATCGCTGCCACTTCTGCGCGTCGGATCATAAATCCAGCGCTCAAGCTTTCCCGGGTCAATCACCGGATTCGTGCTTTTCCACGCTGAGGCGCCTCCCGTTTCGACCAGTACGTTCACGGAGCGGGGACTGTTCTCCTGCCCGTCTGTTTCGTCCATGCCGTAAAGAGCCCTCAGCTCCGGGATTTCCACCGTCATAAAGTCCGTTTCCATAATTTCCAGCAGGCTTGCGGTTGCGTAGCCGTACTGGGATTCCAGGTCAGATCCGCAGAAATAGAACAGAACCGTCCATTCGGAGAGCGGTTCGTCCGCGGCTTCATCCGCGGATGCCTGTACCGGGGTACCTGCCGAAAACAGCAGGCACCCCAAAAGCATTATTAAAACGCTGCGCAGATATCGGATGATCACATTGGTTCCCCCCTTTTATCCGGGTGAAAGACAGAAATGACGCTTTTTGCCATTTCCGGAGCTTTACTCTATTTTAATCGAGTTTCCGGGTTCTTGTCAATCTGCGTATAGATTTTGTGCGGAACTATAGCAAACGACAAAGTTCTCTTTACTTTGTCGTTTGCCGCGCCGGATTTGCG
>CAMOSC010000201.1 GCA_946624325.1 uncultured Clostridia bacterium | reverse complement strand
CCTGCGGCCCGGACACGGAGATGTTCATCATCAAGGATCAGCCGCCCTGCGGCCCCAACTGCAGCCCGGCCTGCGACTGCGGACGCTTCCTGGAGATCTGGAACGACGTATTCATGCAGTATAACAAGACGGCTGACGGACAGTATGTCCCGCTGGCCAAGAAGAACGTGGATACGGGCATGGGCCTGGAGCGCACCATCTGCACCCTGAACGGGGTCAAGACGGTCTATGAGACAGACGCCTTTACCGGCATTATTGCCAAGATCGCAGAGCTGTCCGGCAAGCAGTACGATGACAGCGAGAGCATCACCCGTGCTTTCCGCATCATTGCGGACCACATCCGCACGGCCACCTTCATCATGGGCGATCCCCGCGGTGTCTCTCCCAGCAATGTGGACCAGGGCTACGTGCTGCGCCGCCTGATCCGCCGCGCTGTCCGCTATGGAATGGAACTGGGCATGCCGGAAGGCTTCACCTGCGAACTGGCCAAGGTGATCATCAACCAGTACGCGGAGGTTTATCCGGAGCTGTCCACCAATGAGGCCTTTGTGCTGGAGCAGTTCAAGCTGGAAGAAACCCGTTTTGCCAAGACGCTGCGCCAGGGCGAGCGTGAATTCGAAAAGGCTGTGAACCGGCTTGGCGAGAGCAAGGTGATTGACGGACAGACGGCCTTTGACCTGTATACGACCTTTGGCTTCCCGATCGAAATGACCCGTGAGCTGGCTGCCGAAAAAGGCCTGACCATTGATGAGGAAGGCTTTACCAAACGCTTTGAGGAGCACCAGAAGAACTCTCATGCGGGCGCTGAGCAGCGCTTCAAGGGCGGCCTGGCCGACCACAGCGTCCAGACAACCCGTCTGCATACGGCGACCCATCTGCTTCATGCAGCGCTTCGGAAGGTCCTGGGACCGGAAGTTGCCCAGAAGGGATCCAATATCACCGCAGAGCGCCTGCGTTTCGACTTTACCTTCGGACGCAAGATGACCAAGGAAGAGATTGCCGAAGTCCAGGACCTGGTCAACGAATGGATCCAGGCGGATGTTCCGATTGAGATGAAGGAAACCACCGTTGCCGAGGCAAAGGCGGAAGGGGCTATCGGCCTGTTTGAAAGCAAATACGGAGAGAAAGTCCGCATGTACACCATGGGACCCTACTCCAAGGAAATCTGCGGCGGACCGCATGCCAACCATACCGGTGAACTGGTCAGCTTCAAGATCATGAAGGAAGAATCTTCTTCTGCCGGCGTACGCCGCATCAAGGCGACGATCGGCGCAAAACCTGAGGAGTAAACAAAAAAGTGAGGACGGGTGTCCTCACTTTTTTTGTTGGTTTTTGTTTCTCTGACCGGAACAGGGAAATGTCGGGCAGGGAGAGGGTTCAGTCGATATTGAGAATCAGGGTAAGGACATGCTTTGCAGCGTTTTCCAGTTCCTGACGGGAAATATAACCGGCGTGCAGGGCATCTAGAAGGCGTTCCGGATATCCGCGCCCCATTTTCATGTCATTTCCGGCAGCTACTTCTTTATACTGCTCTGCGTCATTCCACCAGTCTGTGGTGACCATGCCCTGGAAGCCCCATTCCTGACGCAGGATGCCCGTGAGCATGTCCGCGTTTTCAGAAGCACGCTGTCCGTTGATGATATTGTAGCTGGACATGATGGACCAGGGGTGGGACTGCTTTACGATGATTTCGAACTGGCGCAGATAGATTTCGCGGATGGCACGCTCTGAAACGCGGGAATCGCTTTCCTTGCGGTTGCTTTCCTTGTTGTTGAGGGCAAAGTGCTTGGGCGTGGCGGCAATATGCTCGCTCTGGATGCCTTTTACAAGGGCGCTGGCCTGAAGGCCGGTGAGCAGAGGATCCTCCGAGAAATACTCGAAGTTGCGGCCGCACAGGGGGCTGCGGTGAATGCATACGGCGGGCGTGAGCCAGGCGCCGATGTTGTTTTCCTTAGCCTCCAGGGCACCGGCCCGGCCAATGTCATAGCAGATCTGCGGATCCCAGGTGCAGGCCAGAAGGGTCGCACAGGGGAATGCGGTGGTTTTGAGCCCGGTTTCCGGCCAGAAACGGACGCCTGCAGGGCCGTCGGCAGTCATGATGTTGGGGATGCCGTAGGTTTTGTTGTTGCCGTATCCGAAGGTGTTGGCGGCACCGGTATTGGGCTGTCCGCCCAGAAGGTGGCACAGATCCTCTTCCGGGAGCTGCGCGACAAAAGCGTCCAGGGTGATCTTCCCGTCGGCAACGTCCTTGAGCTGCGGAATTTCCGGCGGGGCGAAGAAATGAACGGGAGCCTGTGCGCGCACGGCGGGGGCAAGGTAATCCAGTTCAGCCTCGGTGAGCGGGGGCAGCCGGGTTTCATTTGGATCCGTCGGGGTACCCTTGGGGAGCGGCTCGAAGCTTCCGTCGCTGCGCATGCGCATGGACAGGGAGACCGGAACCATCCGGGGGCTCAGCTGTGCAATAATCCGGTTGCCGAGCAGGGAATAGACGGTATCCGCCTCTTTGGCGTCCCGGATGCTTGAACCGATATAGAAATGATAATCGCCGGCTTCCAGAATCCAGGCGGATTTCTGCACATAGCCCAGATCATCATAGCTGGCCATGGAAGCGGTTTTGAAGCGGATGAGGACCTGTTCGCTTTCGCCAGGCTGCAGGAGCCGTGTTTTGCGGTAGCCCGCCAGCTGGCGGGCGGGTTTTCCCAGTTTGCCCTGCGGGGCGGAGAAATAAACTTGCACCACTTCGCGGCCGGGACACAGGCCGGTATTGGTTACGGTTGCACCGGCCAGAATTTCGTCGTCGAGGCACAGGACGTCTGTGTTGCAGATGGAGAACTGGGTGTAGGAAAGGCCGAAGCCAAAGGGATAGACCACCTTGTCGGCCGCTCCGGGGATGGTTTCAAAGTACCGGTATCCGACATAAATATCTTCGTAATAGTCCACATAGTCATCCGAGGCATAGAAGCTTTCGGAGCTGGGATAATCCATCAGATTTCGGGCAAAGGTGTCTGCCAGCTTTCCGCAGGGGCTGTAGAGGCCCATGAGCAGCTCGGCTGCCGCGGTGCCGCCTTCCATCCCGCCCTGCCAGGCAAGGAGCACGGCGCCGATTCCGGGATTTTCCTGAAGGGAAGCGGTTTCGACGATTCCGCCTACATTCAGGACAACGATAACACGGCTGAAACGGGCCGTGACCGTCCGGATCATATCCTGTTCTGCTGCAGAATAATAAAAATCGCCCTTTTCAAAAAGCTCATCGGACAGACGGATGGGGCGCTCATCCACGCCCTTATGGGCATCGGTCTGATCAAAATCCGCCTTCCGGTCCCAGCCTTCTCCGGAGAAACGGCTGATGGAAATGACGGCTGTGTCGGCAAAAGCGGCTGCCCTGTCCAGAAGCTCGGCGGGAATGGGCGGCTCCTCCGTCATGCCGGGCATGCGCCCCTTGGCATACTCGGATTCGATATGCTTCTGATAAAAGGAAAGCGTATCGGGAAAAATGCAGTCCGCGCCCGCAACGGAAAGAAGGCCGTCTGCCAGAGAATGGACATACGGAACAGTGACATCGCCGCTTCCGCCGCCGCCTTTGACATAATCAATCGTTCCCTTGCCAAAGAGGGCAATGCGGGTTCCGCGTTCAAGAGGAAGGGTATGATGCTCGTTTTTCAGCAGAACCATACCCTCCCGGGCGGCCTTTTTGGACAGCTCGATATGGGCGGGGCTTGCAGTGATGCGACGGCCGTCCTCCCCCAAGGGAAGACCGGGCAGATACATGGCACGGGTCCATTTATTCATAAATATGTACCTCCAAAGTAAATACATCCAGAGACAGAAGCCAACTGCCCATCCAGTAAGGGGACGGGGCTTGTACAGATCCAGCAGGGCTCACGGCCGTATGGCCTCCCTTGGCTTGAAGCAAACCTGCTGACAGTATCGCAGGAAAAAGCGGCAGAGTGCAATGCGTTTACAAACACGATTTTCAGACTTTGGCCTGGGTATGCTTAAGCTGCAAAAGATATACGGCAAACAGGACCGCCGCAAATACCGCGCCTGCAGGCCAGGCAATCCCGGAGGAAAGCCCGAATCCCTCTTCCGCCATCAGAATATAGGTCATGCTGACGGCGGACATGAACACGGCCGGCAGAGCAGTCAGCAGGGTGGTAATCGGTTTCTTTCCTTTTTTCAGAAGATAAGCGGTTGCCACCCACAGGGCGATCATCGCCAGCGTCTGGTTGCTCCAGGAAAAATACCGCCAAACCGTCTGGAACCCGCTGTCGTTTGATGTGGCAAACCAGGTCAGAAGTCCGCCGACAACCAGAAGCGGGATGGTCACCAGCAGGCGGTTTTTCATGTTTTTCTGGTTCAGATGGAAGGTTTCCGCCAGGATCAGCCTGGCACTTCGGAACGCTGTATCCCCGGAAGTGATCGGACAGATAATCACGCCGGCTACAGCCAGGAACGTTCCGAAGGGGCCGAGGATACCGGAGGAGATCTCGTAAACCACGTTGGAAGCGCCGCTTTCCAGCGCGTCATAAAGAAGCTGCGTTGAGCCGTAAAACGCAACGCCTGCTGCAGCCCAGATCAGTGCAATCACAGCCTCGGCGATCATTGCGCCGTAAAAGATGCTGACGCCCTGTTTCTCACTGGTGATGCATTTTGCAATCATAGGGGACTGCGTGGCATGAAAGCCGGAGACCGCCCCGCATGCAACGGTAATAAACATATACGGCCAGATCGGCGTGCCTGCGGGATCCGGATAAAGATTGGAAAGGGAAACCTCAGGGATGGAAAACCGTCCTCCGGAAGAGAGAATACCGCCGATCACGGATACGGCCATCAGGATCAGCAGGACGCCGAAGGCGGGGTAAAGCTTACCGATCAACTTGTCGATAGGCAGCAGCGTTGCCAGCAGATAATAAGCCAGAATGAGGACACTCCAGAGGGTTGCGTTCATTGCGCGCCCGGTAAAACGGGCCAGCAGACCGGCAGGGCTGGTAACGAAAACTGTCCCGCACAGGACCAGCAGGATGACAGAGAAGATGCGCATGATCCACTTGGCGGCATTCCCCAGATAAAGACCGGAAAGCTCTGCGATGGACGCACCCTGATGCCGGCAGGAAATCATGCCGGACATATAGTCGTGCACCGCGCCGCCGAGGATCGATCCGAACACGATCCACAGAAAGACCACCGGCCCGAAGCAGGCACCCATGAGCGCGCCGAAGATTGGCCCGGTGCCTGCGATATTCAGCAGCTGCACCAGGAAGGCTTTCCACGGCTTCATCGGAACACAGTCCACGCCGTCATTGATTGCCACGGCAGGCGTCTGTCTGCCGTCCGGACCAAAGGCCCGTTCCGTGATCCTGCCGTAGATCAAAAATCCCAGAAGAAGAACAATCAGGGAGAGAAGAAAGGAGATCATATTCCAGTACCTTCTTTAAAGAAATCCGTAAAACATAATTCTACCACAAAAAGTGGAGGGAATGAGTACCGCGAAAAATATACTGAAAACGCGGCTGGATGTCAAGAATGCGGTCTTGGCCGCTCAAGGCTGCTTGCCTGCCTTCCAGCTGACCCAAATTTTGTACCAAAGCTTTTCAGGCCGTTTTTTTCTTTCCGGATAAAAAATAAAAAACCTCTGGAGCTTTGATTCTCCAAAGGCTTTTATGGCTCCCCAGGTAGGGCTCGAACCTACAACCCTTCGGTTAACAGCCGAATGCT
>CAMOSC010000200.1 GCA_946624325.1 uncultured Clostridia bacterium | reverse complement strand
GCACGCCACAACTCCAGAAATGGCGCTTTTTGCCATTTCTGGAGTCTGGCTCTGAACAGTAACATTTTTCTTAGGAACTGTACGAAAATAACTTGGGAGAAAGAGACGAAGTATGAATTGCGTCCTGACTGCGCTGCCGAAGGCACTTTCGGTGGGATAACCGAGCGTATGCCCATAGTTCCTGAAAGAGCTTGTCAGCTGATAAAAAGGAGATATCCGCCGTGAAAAAACAGATCTTTAACCCGTACCTGCCATCCTGCGAATATATTCCGGACGGCGAACCCCATGTGTTCGGCGACCGGATTTATCTGTATGGGAGTCATGACCGCTTCGACGGAGCGGGCTTCTGTCTGAACGATTATGTCTGCTATTCCGCTCCGGTAAATGATCTGACAGAGTGGAGATATGAGGGCGTAATCTTCAGCAAATATCAGGATCCCGTCAACCAGAACATTCCGGACGACGCGCCGGAGCTGCCGCTCAAATTCGGCATCGGGCCAAAGAAGCCGGAGGATATCAATCCCCGCGGCGTACACGCCATGTGGGCTCCGGATGTGGTGCATGGTCCGGACGGCAGGTATTACCTGTTTTACTGTATGGATTTTCTACCCGAAATCCGGGTGGCCGTATGCGATTCGCCTGCCGGCCGGTACGCGTATCTCGGAATGGTCCGTCATAAGGACGGAACGCCCCTCGGAACCCTTCCGGGAGACCTGGTACAGTTTGACCCGGGTGTCTTTGTGGATACGGATAATACCGTATATCTGTATTCGGGAAATTCTCCGATCCGTCCGGAATTTGACGACGGGAATCACCGCTCCCAGGTTATGAAGCTGGAGGCGGATATGCTGACCCTGAAGGAGGAGCCGAAGCGCCTGCTGCCGGCAGTCACGGAGAGTGCGGGGACCGGCTTTGAGGGGCATGAGTTTTTCGAGGCAAGCTCAATCCGCCATATCAACGGAAAGTATTATTTTATCTACAGCTCGGTGCAGAGCCACGAGCTCTGTTACTGTGTCAGCGACCGTCCCGACGGCGGCTATGTCTACGGCGGGACCCTGGTGGATATCGGAGACGTGTTCCTGGACGGCAGGACTGCTGAGGAGTCGCTGAACCCGCTTGGCAACACCCACGGCGGTATTGAAAAATGCGGGGACCAGTGGTACGTGTTTTACCATCGCCAGACGAACAGAACCAATTTCAGCCGCCAGGGCTGTGCGGAAAAAGTTTTCTTTGATGAGAAAGGTCATATCTCCCAGGCGGAGGTGACCTCCTGCGGTTTAAATGACGGGCCGCTGGCCGGAAAAGGCATATATCCCGCCAATATCTGCTGCAGGCTGACATCAAAGACCGGTGCGGTGCATTCGCATCCGGCGATTATGACGATGGATTATCCCTTCCTGACCCAGGACGGAGGGGATCTGGAGCCTGAAGATGAACGGATGCGCCGCGATGCCCGGGAACCGGTGCAGTATATTAAGAATCTCAGGGACGGCAGTACGGCGGGCTACAAATACTTCCGCTTAGACGGGGGGAAGACGGAGCTGACTCTTGAGCTGCGGGGAACGGCAAAAGGCGTGGTGGAGATTCAAAGCGCCGCAGACGGTGAAGTGCTTGGAAGCATTCCGGTGGATACCGGCAGTGAGGAATGGCGGTATTATGACGGAACCGCCGTTTTCCCCGCGGGCATATCCGCGCTGTATTTTACCTTCCGGGGTGAGGGCAGCCTGGATTTCAGGAGGTTTCAGCTGAGATGAGCCCTATGAGCCGGGCTGTTCAGCTGCGGATGAAACATCCGGGGGATATGCAGCAGCCCCGGAAAGCGCTTTTTTGCCTTTCACGGATCCCGGCTCTGAAACCGTGCCGGACCGCAAAAAAGGGCATGCACGGTTTCTTTTGGAGGATTTCACATGACATCATACAGAAAACTGATTCAGGACTATTCAGCAGCCCACTATCGCCGGATGACCCGCAAGCCTGCCGGACAGCTGAAATATCCCTTCCTGGTGCCCGGCAGCGCCAGCTACCTGGATTCCCTCTGGGACTGGGACAGCTTCTTTGCGGACATCGCAATCCGGCAGATTCAGACTGACCGTGACGACCTGGAGGAGAAGCGGGATATTCTGCCCTTCGAGCAGGGCTGTATTCTCAATTTCCTGGATCACCAGAACCCGGACGGCAGCATCCCGATGTGCATAACGGAGACGGACATGCTTCCGAAGCCGGGAACCGCGAAGAAGACCAACATGCATAAGCCCTGCCTGATTCAGCATGCACTCTTTATATCGCGGCAGGCCTCGGATGCGGAGTGGCTGCGTCCCCATCTCGGAAAGCTCTCTGCTTTCCTGGACTGGTACAGAAGAGAATGCCGCCATGCGGCCACAGGGCTTTATTTCTGGATTGACGACCTTGCCATCGGCGTGGACAATGATCCATGTACCTTCTACAGGCCGGACGGAAGCTCTGCCTCCGTATATCTGAATGTGCTGATGTACAAAGAGCTGGAAGCCTATATACGGCTGTGCGGTATGCTGGGTCTTCCGAAAGAGGATTACGCCGTGTATGAAGCGGAGGCGGAAGCCGTGCGGGAAGCGGTCAACACCCATCTGTGGGATGAGCGGAACGGCTTTTATTACAGCGCGGATCTCAACCTCCGTCCGGTAGATCCTTCCGAATGGCTTCATTCCGGGATGCCGCGGCACTGGGACTGCCTGATTCAGCGGATTGATGTCTGGTCCGGGATCCTGCCGCTGTGGGCGGGAATCGCAGACGGGGAGAAGGCCGGGCGGATGGTTTATGAGAACCTGCTCCGTCAGGATCTGTTCAATGCGGATTACGGCATCCGTACGCTTTCACCGAAGGAGAAAATGTACTGCCTTGCAAAGAGCAACAATCCCTCCTGCTGGCTGGGACCGGTGTGGGGAATTTCCAATTATCTCTCCTTCCGGGCGCTTGTAAAGGGCGGATTCCGCAGGGAGGCGGAGATGCTGGCCGAAAAAACCGTGCTTCTCCTCGGGAAAGACCTGGAGGAGAACGGGACGCTTCATGAGTATTACAATCCGGATACGGGCGAGGGCCTGTACAACCCGGATTTCCAGAACTGGAATCTGCTTGCCAACAATATGATTGCCTGGCTCGAGGGCAGGGATGTTGTGGAGGAGCCCTGACTACCGGAAGGGACGCGGTGCATCAGATGGGCCTTCGGGAAGTAATGCATTTGTGGAATATATCAGACGCAGATTCCATGCATGAACCGAACAAATACGTTTACGGGAGCTTTACGAACAGTCCGGCGGGCTATAACAGAAAAAAGGGGAGAGCAGGATGGAAGTAAGACAGCAGGGAAACAGAATCATACTTCAATACGGCGTGAATGTGCTCTGGGTGGAACCATGGGGTGAGGACGGAATCCGTGTACGCATGACGGCGGAGCCCGTCATGGACGGACGGGATTTCGCCCTTACGGAGCCCGTGCCGGAGACAAACGCATTTATAGAATCGGAAAGGGTGGACATGACGGATCCCTGGTACCGCGGTGAGGAATGGAAACGGTATCACATGGAGGGAACGGTATACCGCCTGGTAAACGGTAAAATTACGGCGGAAGTCGGGGAGGAGGGCTGGATTACCTTCCTGAATGCCCGCGGTGAGGTGCTTCTGAAGGAATACTGGAGAAACAGAGACCGCGTCTGCAGGTATGCACTGCCGTTGGGAATACCCGCCAGGGAACTCAAACCCATTCCCGGAACCGGGGATTATTCCCTGACGGCCCTTTTTGAGGCAGACGAGCGGGAACGCATTTACGGCATGGGACAGTATCAGGTGGAAGCCTGGAACAAAAAGGGAATGGTTTTAAGCCTTGAGCACCGGAATTCCCAGGCAAGCATACCTTTCTATGTATCCAGCCTCGGCTACGGGTTCCTCTGGAACAACCCGGCAGTCGGAGAAGTGGTGTTCGGGACGAACTGTACCAAATGGAGTATTCCCTCGACCCGGAAGATGGATTATTACATTACGGCAGGCGATACACCGGCCGAAATCCTGAAGCATTACAGCGAAGTCACCGGAAGAACGCCAATGATGCCGGAATACGGCATGGGCTTCTGGCAGTGCAAGCTCCGCTACCGCACGCAGGAGGAGGTTCTGGAGGTAGCGCGGGAACATAAGCGGCGCGGACTTCCCATGGATGTGATTGTAGTGGATTTCTTCCACTGGCCGCTGCAGGGCGACTGGAAATTCGATTCCGAATGCTTCCCGGATCCGGAAAAGATGATCCGTGAGCTGAAGGAGATGGGTATTGAGACCGTTATCTCCATCTGGCCCACGGTTGATGAGCGCAGCGAGAACTTCGGCCCTATGGCGGACCGGGGATACCTGATGCGCACAGACCGTGGAAATGCCCTCTCCGGCTCCGGATGGATGGGCCCGAATGTGTTCTATGACGCCACGAATCCCGGCGCGCAGGAATATGTCTGGAACGTGGTAAAAAAGAATTACTACGAAAAAGGAGCCCATATTTTCTGGCTGGATGAGGCGGAGCCGGAGATCGGACCGTATGAGTTCGACAACTGGCGGTATTATGCGGGGCCGGCACGCCAGGTGACCAATTTGTATCCGCTGGAATATGCCCGCGGCTTTTACAACGGTTTAAAGGCGGAGGGACGTGAGGATATCATGAGCCTTGTGCGCTGCGCCTGGGCCGGTTCCCAGAAATTCGGCACACTCACCTGGTCGGGAGATATTTCTTCTACCTGGAGGGCCTTTAAGGAGCAGCTGCAGGCGGGAATATCCATGGGCCTTTCGGGTATTCCGTGGTGGACCTGCGACCTGGGCGGATTTATCGGCGGGGATCCCACAGATGAGGGGTTCAGGGAGCTGCTGGCAAGATGGTTTGCCTGGGGATGTTTTCTTCCGGTTTTCCGCCTGCACGGGGAGCGCTCGCCCTGGTTTACCAAAGAGGTTGTGATGCGGGAAAACGGCCGGCAGGAGCTGTCTTCCGGAGCCCCGAACGAGCTGTGGTCCTTCGGTGAGAGAAATTATGAGATCATGAGCCGGTATCTGTTTATCCGCGAAAAACTCCGTCCTTATATCCGTGAGGTAATGCGGCGCGCAAGCAATACGGGAGAGCCCGTCATCCGGCCGCTGTTTTTCGATTTCCCCGGGGATCCGGCGTGCTGGAGAGAAGAAAGGACATACATGTTCGGCCCGGATGTGCTGGTATCGCCGGTGACCGAACCGAATGTCACAGCCTGGAGGGTTTATCTGCCGGAGGGCAGCCGCTGGGAGGAGAGTTATACCGGCAAGCTGTATGACGGCGGCCAGGTTGTGGAAGCGGAGGCACCGCTTGCGGTCATCCCGGTATTCGTGCGGGAAGGCTGCGGACTGGATATCTACGGCGAATTGCTGAAAAAAAGCTGATTTGAACAGCATTGCCGCATAAGCTCCGGCTTTGACAGCATTTCCTGAAAAAAGGTACCTGTTCAGAGCCAGCCTCCGGAAATGGCGAAAAACGGCCATTTCCGAGGCTGCGGCGTACTCACCGGATGCAAAGCCGGGAAAAAGCATGGATTTCCGCAAGCTTAATCCATGCTTTTCCTCAGATATGCGTCTGGCCCTGAACAGTAAGAAAAAAACCGTTTCGGCAGCGGAAAATGCTGCCGAAACGGTTTTTTTGTGGAAAAGCGGCAGGCAAAAAACAGCCTGCTGCGCCGGTGATTATTCCCCGCGCTCGTCTCCCCAGAAGAAAAGAGCTACCGTACC
>CAMOSC010000199.1 GCA_946624325.1 uncultured Clostridia bacterium | reverse complement strand
GCCAGCTGCATGTCGTCCTCCAGGTCCGCGAAGGCGATTTCCGGCTCAATCATCCAGAACTCGGCCGCATGGCGGGTGGTATTGGAATTCTCCGCGCGGAAGGTCGGTCCGAAGGTGTAGATATTCCGGAAGGCCATGGCAAAGGTCTCGCCGTTCAGCTGTCCGCTCACCGTGAGGTTGGTCGGCTTATCGAAGAAGTCTTGGGAATAATCCACGCTGCCGTCCGGAAGCTTCGGGACATTTGCCAGATCCAGCGTGGTGACCTGGAACATTTCGCCGGCGCCTTCGGCGTCGCTGCCGGTAATCAGCGGCGTATGGACATACACGAAATCCCGTTCCTGGAAGAAGCGGTGAATGGCGTAGGCGATCAGGGAACGGACGCGGAATACCGCCTGGAAGGTGTTTGTGCGCGGACGCAGATGCGTCATGGTGCGCAGATACTCCATGGAATGGCGTTTCTTCTGAAGCGGGTAATCCGGGGTGGAGGCCCCTTCTATTTCAACGGTATCGGCCTGGATTTCAAACGGCTGCTTCGCTTCCGGCGTCGCGACAAGCGTACCGCTCACGATCAGCGCGGCGCCTACGTTGCATCTGGAGATCTGTGCGAAATTCTCCATGGTGTCATGATACACCACCTGTACCGGTGAAAAACAGGTACCGTCGCTGAGCACGATAAAGCCGAAGGATTTGGAATCCCTGATGCTCTTTACCCAGCCGCCGACACTGATCTTTTTGTTCACATACTGCTCTGTCTGCTCAAACAGCTCTCTCACAGTCAGCAGATTCATAACGATTCCTCACTTTCCTCCCCGCGGGAGCTCCTCTTTTCATAAACCGGAACAGCCGCCGGTATTCCCCGCAGCTGCACAGGTCCGGCGGACGAAGTATCCGCAGCCTGCCGGAAAGTGCTTCCGCGCCTGGCCGCAGCCAAAACATCTGCGCCGTTCTTATAAGTATACACTTTTTTTCGGGTCCTAGCAACTTGTTTCTGTCCCGGGAAATGCCGAAATCTGCGCCGTTTCCCGCACGCTGTCTATCTCTTTCTGCCGAATTTCCGCTGGAGAACGGCCGTGAGAAGCAGCGCCGCAATGCTGAGCACCGCGAACAGGGTAAGGCTGACGCCCGTCCAGTGCTCCGTTACCCAGTTGGGCCTGTAATTTCCGCGGTCATTGATCAGGCTGAACATGAAATCCTTCGAGCCGGCCTGGCTGTTCAGCACGCAGTAAAAGGTCAGGAGCGGATTCAGCAGCAGAAGGTAATGAAACCAGTCAATCTGACTGCCGATCGCCTCCCCGTACCCGCTGACAAAAAGAAAAGACGGCAGATAATGTATGAGCAGCGTTCCCGCGGTCAGGAAAAGCATTACCGCATAGGAGGCCGCCACCGCCCTTCCGGTTTTTCTGAGGAGTACCGAGCAGAGGAGGCCTGCCGAATTCAGGTACAGGGCAATCAGGACCAGCACCGCGCCGAGAGTAACGGCATCCACCAGCCGGACCCCGCCATAGACAAAAACCAGGGAAAGCGCGGGGAAACCGGCAACAATCAGAACGATCATGACGTTCATGCAGGCCGTGATCTTCCCGGAGATCAGCCGCAGTGCGCCGACGCCGGAAACCCGGAGGATATCATACATCCCGCGGTCACGCTCCCCGGCAACCGACGCCCCCGAAATTCCCGGCGACACCAGCAGCACCAGCAGGCATTCGATCATGCCCAGGACGATGTACATCTGCAGCATCTGGGCAAAATTGCCTTCCTGGCGTACCCGCATATGGCGCAGCATATCGTAGAACACGACAAACGCAAACAGCGTCATAACCGCCGCAAAGCCCATCACGCCGCCGAGAAAAAGCCTGGAGCGGTCCATGGTCCAGCGCGCTTTTTCATATATGGGATTCCGTTTCCGCATGCCTCTCTCCCGTCCCTTCACAGCCGGCTGCCGCACGCCGGATTCATACAGTCCGGCTACCGCCCCCGGCTCATAAACGCCGTTTTACGGGATTCACCCGTCCTATATTCCGCCAAACAGTCCGCCCGGCGTGCCGTCGCCCCTTCTGAAGGAGCTGACCGATATCCCCGCCGATACCATTTTCCCGAGAAGCTCCGCCTGGGCCGCGGCATCCCCGAGAAACTGCAGCTTAAACCGCTTTCCCTGCCAGGAAAAAGCCTGCACGGCCTCATCCCCGCTCAGAAAACGGACGGCTTTCTCGGGATCATCCGCCACCTCAAAATAGATCGGCGCATCGGCCCGCAGGCGCTCAAGCACGTCTTCCCGGCTGCCCTCATCCATCATTTTTCCCTGATCCATCAGTCCCAGGCTGTCACACAGCATCGCGCTGTCCGCAAGGGAGGTGCTGGTCAGCACGATGGTCACACCCTCCGCCGCGAGCTGGCGCATGATTTCCTCCGTGACCGCCCGCTCCCGCGCATCCATTCCCGAAAACGGCTCGTCCGCCAGAAGAAGCTTCGGCCTGTGGATCAGGCAGCGCAGAAATTCGGCCTCCCGGAGAATGCTTCCCGGGAGCGTACTCATGAGGCTGTCCGACCTCCGGTCCAGACCGGTCATGCGCAAAAGCTCCATGCAGTTCTCCCGGGCCGACAGACCGTATTTTCCGTAGATATGGGCATAGAATTCCAAATATTCGATCAGCTTCAGGTTCGGGTCGGCCGCATTTTTCGCCGGCATGTATCCCACCAGCTGATGCCGCCTTCTGCGGTTGGCGCGCAGGGACATGGACAGACCGTTGATCACGATCCGCCCGGAATCCGGGGTCAGCAGGCCGCACACCAGGGCGAGAACCGTGCTTTTCCCGCTGTCAGCCGCACCTACTAGCGCATAGATGCTGCCTTCGGGCGCGTGCAGGTTCAGCTGTGCGACAGCTCCACCGGCCGCGCTCATTCTGTTGACCGACTCCATGCGAAGCATCTGATCACTCCTCCATGAGCACCTTCAGGAAACAGAGTTCCTGTTCCGGCAGCGAGGTGCCCTCCTGTACCGTAAATGTCTCCTCCATCCGCGCATACACGCCGATGCCGGATATTGTCTCCTCAAGGAAATTCCGGTAAGCCTCTTCATACAGGTTGTCCGCAAGCTCCTCCGGAAATCCGGATGCCGGTCCTTCCTTCGTATCCGCTACGGCTGTCACGGCCTCCCCCGGCTTCCACTCCGCAACGTAAGACAGGCTGTCTCCCGCCGCAATCAGGACGTCCCGCAACAGGTAGGGGCTCGTATTTTTCAGCCGCAGGCCTTCACCTTCTTCAAGCAGCTCAAACGGCTTTCCACGGCCCTCCAGCCGTCGCTTCAGCAGGAATTTCCTGGGAGAGAAGGCGGGGATGTTCTCAAGCGACAGGGTTGTATCCCCGGACCCCGGGATCAGCTCCACGGCAGTCCCGTCATACACGGAGTAATTCCCGCCCTGCCACGGGCTCCCGTCCTGAACGGCCTCCACCCGGTACTCCGGCCGGATTGAAAGCGCAAAGGCCCTGCTGTAGGGCGCCTGTACATTCACCAGGCTGCATTCCTCAAAGACGCCGTTTTCGAAGCTGAGCTGCGTCACGCGCTGCAGGAACGGCTCCGAAAAACGGGTGCCGGACCCTGCCAGCCACACAATGCCGCTGACCGCAAGGGCGGTTGCCACGGCCAGAATTCTGAAAAGGTGCATCCGGTCCAGCCTGCGCAGCAGAAGATATCCGCCGGGCAGAAGGACGACGACATAGAGTGTCAGGATGATAAAAAACGGCCGGCCGTCTGCCACGGTAACCTCTTCCAGCTGCTCGGCATACCGTTTTTCAAAATTCAGAAGCCGCTCCGCCGACTCCCGCCTCGCCGCGGTTTCCTTCCGGATAATCTCCACCAGGCTGATCACGGATTCCGTATTCTGCAGCGCGAGAAACTGGGCACGCTCCATCACCCACAGATTTCCGGTTTCCGACTGATATCCGGTAACCGTAAGGGTACCGGAAAAGCGGTAGGTGGCCGTTTCCGAAAGAATCTCCTCCCCGAAGCGGACCGCGCTCTCCCTTCCCCCGGTAAAGAGCAGGCATCCGCCTTCCGCCTGCCATGCAAAGATCCCCGACCTGGCCTCCGGGGACAGGGAATCGGCTTCCGGTCCGAGAACCAGAATATCGAAGCCGGACAGCAGGGACGGATCGCTTCTGACGAACTGCGCGTCTGCCGTGACGGTCCTGATGTGGATCAGCTCGCTCCCCTGTGTGAAGGAAGCATCCCATACGGAACTGTCCAGGAGCGGTGCAAAAGCCGCCACTACGGTTTCCCGGGCAAAGCTCCCCGTTTCCGAGAAGCGATAGGAGCAGATCCTGCTGTAAATGACATTTCCGTCCGCATTCAGGATCTCCGCCGCCATCTGGCTGCTCCCGTCCGAGACGGTCACGGTAAAGACCGCTTCGGCGCTCCCGTCCTGCCTGAGCTGAAAGGGACTCCGGTAACAGTAATAATCTCCGCTGCCCGTGGGTACCGTGAGCGTCACGGTGTTGTCCGCCAGCGCATAATCTCCCGTGGCCCGGACCGTCACGGGTACGCTCCTGCCCGGCGTAAGCGGCGCCCGGGTTCCCAGGGACAGGATGACATTCACTTCCCCGGAGCTGACCGGCGCATAGCCCGTTTCCCGGGTGCATCCGGCAAGCAGCAGGCAGAAGCACACGCAGATTAGCGTCTTCATCACATTTCCGATTCTGATCACGACCGCTCCTCCCGAAACGCAGTTTCGCACTTTGACCTAATGGCTGCGGATGACTATTTTGCAGCCACGCCTGCAAAAAACGCAGCCGTGGGCAAAATATGTCTCCTCCCGTCTGCTCAGACCTGCTCCGTCTGAGCCGGCACTTCCCCGGCCAGCGGCAGCGTCACCTCAAATACAGTTCCGTCCAGACTGCTGTCCGCCCGGATAGAACCGCCGTGAAGCTCCGAAATATTTTTTGCGATGGCAAGCCCCAGGCCTGTGCCGCCGGTGCTGGAAGAGCGGGAATGCTCCGCCCTGTAAAACTTGTCAAAAATATGCTCCAGGTCCTTCTCCCCGATCACTTTGCCGTAATTGATGACAGACACCGTAATGCTGTCGGACAGTGTCCGGGTATTCACCACGATCCGCTTGCCCTCTTTTCCGTATTTCACCGCATTGCCCAGGAGGTTGTCAAAGAGCCGCGCCAGCAGCACGCCGTCACCGTTAATCATGGCCGCCGGGCGGTCCGGGTGATACTCGCAGACAATCTGATTCTGCTCAAAAACCGCATAGAATTCATCCAGCAGCTGCCCGAGAAGCCGGATCAGGTCCAGGGGCTTCATGTTCGCGGTCTGGCTGCCGTAATTGAGTTTTGTAAAACCAAAGAGATCCTCGATCAGCACCTGCAGATGCCTGGCCTTGTCATAGGCGACCTGCAGATAGGCCTGTTTGGTCTGCTCATCCAGTCCGGGCTGACGCCGGATCAGGTCCAGATAGCCGATAACCGAAGTCAGCGGGGTTCTGAGATCATGCGCCACATTGGTGATCAGATCGGTCTTGGTCTGCTCCGCTTCCTTTTCCCGGTCAATGAGTATGCGGATTTCCTCGGTCATATGGTTGAGCTGCAGGGCGATATCCGCGAGCTCATCATCCCCCACCACGGGCACGCTGCGGTAAAAATTTCCCTCGGAGATATCCGAAAGCGCCGTGGCAAACTGAGAGAGATACCGGATCCTGGAGCGCTTCTGCAGCGAAAACACCACAGAGTAGACCAGGATTCCGGCGGCAAGGCATCCGCCCGCCGC
>CAMOSC010000198.1 GCA_946624325.1 uncultured Clostridia bacterium | reverse complement strand
CATGCCCCTTGTAGTGGTAAATGCCCTGCTCGTCCACCGTGGCGGTGTCCGGTTTCCCGATATCGTGAAACAGCATGGCAAAGCGCAGCACCCGGTCCGGCGGCGCCGCCGTCATGGCGTGGATGGTGTGCAGGCCCACGTTCCAGATGTGGTGGGCATTGTTCTGCGGCGCGTCCATCAGCCGGTCAAATTCAGGGAGAATGACCGCGGTAATGCCCAGCTCATACGCCTTTTGCAGATCCTCCGGGTGATCCGAAACCACCAGCTTTTCCAGCTCCGCATGGATGCGCTCCGCGCTGATCATCCGAAGCCTTCCTGCCATGGCGCGGATGGCCTCCGCGGTCTCCTCCTCTATGGAAAAACCCAGCTGCGCGCCGAACCGGACAGCCCTGAGCATGCGCAGCGCATCCTCCTCGAAACGCTCTGCGGGGACCCCGACAGCGCGTATCCTCTTCTTTTCCAGATCCTCACGGCCTCCGAACAGATCCTGCAGGCCGTCTGTCTCGTTATAGGCCATGGCGTTGATGGTGAAATCCCGCCTGGCCAGGTCCTCCCGCAGGCTGGATGTGAACGTCACATGATCCGGGTGCCTCCCGTCGTGGTACTCCCCGTCAATCCGGTACGTCGTCACCTCGTAGCTGCCGCCGCCCTCCAGGACGGTAACCGTGCCGTGCGCGATCCCGGTATCAAAGGTTTTGCGGAACAGCGCCTTGACCTCCTGCGGGGAGGCTGAGGTCGTTATGTCCCAGTCATTCGGCGTTCTCCCGAGAATGCTGTCCCGGATACAGCCGCCCACCGCGTAGGCCTCATGGCCGTGCTGCTCCAGCACCTGTATAATCTGCCGGACATTGTCCGGAAGTCTGATCGGTTCCATGCATGCCTCCATGCCTTTCCGGCGTGTTCTGACTCATGCGAAATCATATCACGTTCCGGGTTTTCTGTCACCACGAAGATTCTGATCACATGCGGAAGCCTCCCGGGGAACCCGCCGCCCGAAGAGGCGGACGGTTTACGTCTGCGTTGATTTTACCCGGGATGACAGCTATAATAATGAAAAATGATCACGGTAGAGAGGAGGTTCCCATGGCCGATCTGTATAACCGGATTCTGTCATTTTTGCGCAGCTTCTCTTTCATCTCCATACTGATCCGGCTGCTGCTGGCCATGACCGCCGGCGCGGTGATCGGTTTCGGACGCACCAGAAGGCAACGGCCTGCCGGCCTGCGCACCTACATGCTCACGGCCATCGGCGCCTGTCTTGCCATGCTGCTGGTCATCTACGAGTACACCATGCTGACGGGTCCATGGAGCCCTGCGGTAGAATCCGTGGGAATGAAATTTGACGCCTCCCGCTACGCCGCCCAGGTCATCAGCGGCATCGGCTTTCTGGGGGCCGGCACCATTGTTGCCGCCGCGCATCAGCAGGTTTCCGGCCTGTCCACTGCCACCGGCCTGTTTGCCATTGCCTGCATCGGTCTGGCTGCGGGGGCCGGTTACATTGAGCTGGTCGTCATCGTCATCCTGCTTCTCCTGTTTGTTCTGGAATTCATGTATCCGCTGGAAGGCCGTTTCAAACGCCGGACGCGGAATATCACCATCTTTGTTCAGTTTGACAGCATTGAGGAAATGGGAAGCATCACGGAACTGATCCGCAGTAAAAACGCGGTCATCTTTGAGCTGGACATAGAGAATTCAAAGCGCAAGCCGGAGGACGATCTCTGGCCGGGTGCCATCATCTCTCTCAAAATGGGAAAAGAACACGCCTCGCATTCGGAAATGCTCTCCTCCATCGCGGAGCTGCCATGCGTACACGCAATCCGCGAACTGATCTCGTAAGAAGGAAGGGAATATCGTATGCTGTCTGTTTTCGGTACTGCCCGCAACATCACGTTTCTGAGCACCCTGGTCAGACTTCTGATCGCCAGTCTTTGCGGCGGCATCATCGGCATTGAGCGCTCCGCAAAAAACAGGCCCGCCGGTTTCCGGACCCACATTCTGGTTGCGATCGGCGCCGCGGCGGCCTCTCTGACCGGCCACTATATTTTTCTGGAGCTGCAGATGCCTGCCGACATCACCAGGCTCGGCGCGTCCGTCATCACCGGTCTGGGCTTTCTGGGCGCAGGAACCATTATTGTCACCAACCGCTACGCCGTCAAGGGGCTGACTACGGCTGCCGGCCTGTGGACCACCGGCATCATCGGTCTCTCCTTCGGAGCGGGTTTCTATGAAGGCGGCCTGCTTGGTACCCTTCTGGTGGTTCTGACAGAAAATGTCTTTTCAGAGGTGGGACGCAATATCCGCCGCGCACCCGATTTTCACATGACACTCTATTACACGGAAAAAGACGCGCTCGACCAGGTCATGCGCTACTGCAAGGATAAAAAGCTGGCCATTCTTGACCTGCAGGTTACCACCCGGGGCGAAGGCGCTGGTCTCGAGTACAAAGCGCTTCTTTCCATGCGGCCGAACGGCAGCATTCATTATGACGACCTGCTGAACCACATTCACACCATTGCCGGGGTATCGTCGGCGACGATCTGAAACGTGGATCGCCTGGTGCAGCATGACCCGTTCAGACAAAGTATTTCTTCAGTTCCTCATAATCCTTTATCTGCCCGTAATGCCGGAAACAGACGCCCTCTTCCCGGATGCTGACTTCCTCCTGAAACACCGGGGCTTTTAACCAGTGCCAGCGAATTTGAGACAGCACCAGCCTTTTCTCTCCCCTGTGGACAAACTCTCTTGGCATAACCATTTTGTACAGATACTTTTTAACGGCTTTTAATTCAGTAATATCCGCATCGAAAATGCTTTTCCGGGGATGCACGAATACATAGCCTCCCGGCATTTCTTCTGTTTCCAGTATATCTTCTGTTTCCTCCAACGCAGAAAAGCCAAGGTTCTGTGTCTGCCCGCAGATGATATGCCCCCATCCGACATCAGTAAAGTAGAAACTTTTCAGCATATTTCGGTACTGCAGCGAATCCCGGCCATACATGCTGGGAATACAAGGCTCTTTTCCATATGCAAGAGAGTACTCTCCGGAAATACCTCCCTTGCAGATTATGATATTGACGTTTTGATTTCCCGTTGTAAGACTCATGGCAAACCTTATTATTCGGTCTGCCCACTCAGAGGATTCCTCAATAGTGTAACACCAGACAGTAAAATAAAACTGCCCCATTATCCTGTCTTTTGCAAAGTTGTTAGCGCCGGGTTGAAACAGCCACTCCGGGGCGGAGAGAAACAGCCAATTCCGGCCGGACAAAAATCGCCAATGCATCGTCTTCCTCCTGTTTATGGTTTGGGGAGTGCTGATGCATCTCCTGTTGATAATGCTACATGCAGATATTGTGTGAAGGGTACGCTCTTGGGGACGCCCTTTGAAAAGGGCATCCCCGCCGCTGAGGCATCCCCTGGCCTAAACTTTTACTCGGGCTCTGCCCGAACCCGCCCTCGCCGGTGGCAGGAAAGGAAAAGGATTTCCTTTCCCTTACAAGAGGGTAATCCGTGTCGCTGCGTCAAGGGTGCTATTTATCCTTCCCGCCTTCGGCGTGAACATAAACCGCATCCCGCTTTGCGGGCAGACCCTTGACTCAGCTCCCGCTCCCTTGTCATCCGGCAGACAGGATGCGGTTGGCGATTTCTATCCGGCTCAATTTGGCTGTTTCTTTCCGACCCGAAATGGCTAAATTAAAGCGACTCTGGGTGGCTGTTTTCGCCCGACCCTAACAAAGTCCAGATGCAGCGGACTGATCCCGGCAGCAAAATCGGGCATAACCGGACGATTTTTCCACTGCAGCATCCACTTTTTCCCCTCCATATCAAACATATCCACAATACCTTTTTTCAGCTGTACCGGGTCAAATCTCTGCTTTAGAACCAGTTCCCTGTTGATGATGCTGTATCCGTCATCAAACACTTTCTCACCCTCGCAGGCACTTGGAAAGAAGAATGGGAAATCCCTGCATTTCTGTCTCATCTCTTTGGCATTGGTAACGGACTGCGTTTTCACGCACCCTTCCATATCCAGTTCTTTTCGCTGTTCGGTATCACTCTGCAGAACCTTTTCCAGATTTTTGAAAGAACGGTTTCCATGTTTCCATATCAATACACAGGAATCTGCTGCCATTTCACCTATCCCCTGGTAAAATGTCCTTACAAAATCATGGTACTGTTCTTCGTCAAATCCCCAAAATCTTCCATCGATGATAATCTTTTCCATATCGATGATTTCACTGGAATCATTGATGGATTTCATAAAGCATTCCCCCATTTCCGTATTATTACTGTGAACCTCACACGACTGAAGTCGCGTGCTTCCTGATGCGGCTGATGCCGCAGGCTGCTGTACGCAGCCGGACCTGGTCCTCTGGCGGTCCGCCTGTTCCTTAGCTCTTCCCGTTGTATCTATGAACCGGTTTTACCACAGAACAGGTACCCCGCCAGCAGGACTGCCTGTGTTATACCGCTCCTGCCATCACCTTCCGAAGTTCCAGCAGGTCTGTATATACACATGAGGTTCTGCGCTGCACTGCAGGAACTTTTGCCTCCAGTGCAGACCGCTCCGTCTCCGAAGCGGGTTTAAGCAATTCTCTTATATAATATCTTGCTCCGATATTGTACGATGCCGAAAGGTCACAATTGTACTGCTTCCCACTGCTGAATGTTGACAGCGCGTGGTTCCCCGGATCCCGCTCCAGCGGACCTGAGCCGTCATACGCCAGCGCACTCGTTTTCCTGGCGTTGACATGCGATACCCTTATCCCGGCCCGATGCGCATGGTGTTCCACGATCTTCTGGACTTCCTGCTTCTTCCACATATGCAGCTTCTGCCGTTTTTTTCCCCGGCCTGCTCCCCGCATATCCAGATGTTCGAAAACGATCACATCCGCCTTGTGGGCATCAGCAAAGGCTGTGACTGCCCCGGCTGTCTTCCGGGCGATCTCACTGTTCAGACGGCCCGCATAGGCCCATAGACCTCTTGCACACAAAGAGCCGTGTTCTCTCTGCATCCTCTTTATCCGGCCCAGCACATGCCACAGATGGTCTTTTTCAGCCGGGAAGCTGATAAACTTCCTTGCGGCGACAGTTCCGTCTGCTGTCATGATGCTGCATACCGCATCCGTGTTTATTCCCAGGTCTACCGCACAGATCCTCCGCTCCTGCGCCTTTTTCCCGGTCAGGCGCACCTGCTCCTCAAACGCAAACTGAAGGAAGTATTTCCTGTGCCGTTTTACCAGGACCGGGGACTTCGCGTCCACATTCCTCCAGTTTCTCCTCAGATAATCCAGGTCTGTTTTCTTAAGGTGCACTTCCTGCCATATCCAGTCCCTGCCGTTATACAGCTTCAGATATACATGGTCATCCTGCTTCTTATACATGTTGTCCTTATAAAAAACCGGCATGTAATGGCAGTTCTCTTCCCCGCCGCGTTTCCCTGTCTGCAGCTGTTCTCCCCTCGTCCTCGCCGAAGACACCGCTCCCAGGACATGCTGCAGGATGGCACGCCTCAGGTAGGAGGGCATCTTCGGAAAAGCCTCATCGAACCGATATACTGCCTGGTTCCCGCGCGTCGTATGGATCAGCTTTTCCGCGGCGTTAAAACGCTTCTTCGGTTCCGGTATCCGGCTCAGCCCTTCCCATTCCCCGTCTATGACGGGCATAAGATAACGCACCGCCTTCCGGCAGATCTGCATGGTCAGCCGGGGCAGCTTATGTTGTCTGAGGATCTCCACCCCGTAACTTGATGTTATCCGCATCCAGAACCTCCCTGTGATAT
>CAMOSC010000197.1 GCA_946624325.1 uncultured Clostridia bacterium | reverse complement strand
TTCCGCAGCAGCAGGCGTTGTTGTTGCAGCAGCAGGCGGCCCGGCTGAGGCAGCTGAGGAGAAGACCGAGTTTGATGTTGAGCTGACCGAGATCGGCGAGCAGAAGGTTAAGGTTATCAAGGTTATCCGTGAGATCACCGGACTTGGACTGAAGGAAGCCAAGGATCTTGTTGAGGCTGCTCCGAAGGTAGTTAAGGAAGCCGTAAGCAAGGAAGAGGCTGAGGAACTGAAGAAGAAGATCGAAGAGCAGGGCGCAAAGGTTACCCTGAAGTAATCAGATTTCTGAAAAATCAGGCTTCTGTAGCGTAAGCTGCGGAAGCCTGTTTCCGTTTTGGGGCAGAAAGCCCTATGTTTTTTGGTATTCAGGGTGAAAAACGACAGCAGGCTTTTTGAATATACGCATTCGGAAAAGGAATTTGCCTTGTCTGTCCGAAGGCAATGATACCTGGCAGCGGCGTGGCTGTGCTGCACGGACGGGAGACTGCTAAAAAAGAAAACAGCCCGCTTTCGCGAACTGTTTATTGATCGGGGCGACAAGATTCGAACTTGCGGCCTCATGAACCCCATTCATGCGCGCTACCAAACTGCGCTACGCCCCGGTGACTTAAATATTATAGTAAATCTCCGCAGAAAAGTCAAGCGGAAAATTTGAAAAAGAGAGATTGTTTTTGGCTATCTAAGGAGCCGGGTTTGAAGTGTTCCGTTTTATGAGGAAATCCCCGGGCCGGAGAAAACACAGCGGAATCAGGTTTTCATGCAGGAATGCGTGAGGCATCGGAAAGGCCCCTGAGACCGATACGAGGAGAGGAAGTTGTTGATACAGGCTATAGGAGACGCTTTTGGCTGGCTGCAGCAGTACTGGTTTCTGATCAATATACTGCTTGCGGTCGTTATTGTGTTTTTTCAGCGTAAAGAACCGGAGAGCGTGTGGGCATGGCTGATGCTCCTGTTCCTGATGCCGGTTTTCGGTTTCTTTTTCTATCTGCTTCTGCATTATGATTTCCATAAGCGGAAGATGTTCTATTTAAAAGAACTGCAGGATGAGGAGAATTCAAATCTCCGGCTGCTGAATCTGCAGCAGGGCACGCAGGATAAGGAGCCTTTTCCGCCCGCGGTGTCTCCCAGGTATATTCCGTTGGTACGGTATAACCGGGAGAAAGGTTTTTCCCTGTTTTCCGATGACAACCGGGTGGAAATTATCACGGACGGCAGGGATATGTTCGGACATTTGCTGGAGGAAATCGACAGGGCGGAGCATTTTATCCACATGCAGTATTATATCATCCAGGATGATGAGCTTTTCGCGGAGATCCGCAGGCATCTCGCAGCCAAGGTGCGGCAGGGGGTGGAGGTGAGAATCCTGTATGACGCGCTGGGAAGCCGTTCCATGAAGAAAAAGAAATGGATGGAATTGGAGTCCGAGGGCATCAAAACCGGGGATTTTTTCCCGGCGCGGCTTTCCAGACTGCATGTCAGGCTGAATTATCACAATCACAGAAAGATCGTGGTTGTAGACAACCGTATAGGCTTTGTGGGCGGTTATAATATCGGGAGGGAATATGTATCCCTGGATGAACGCTTCGGTTACTGGCGCGACACGCATCTGATGCTTGAGGGTTCTTCCGTCAGCGAGCTGGAATTGCGTTTTCTTCTGGACTGGAACTATGCGACAGGAGAAAACCTGCTGCGCAGCCCCCTCTATTTCCGCCGTGAGGAGGCCGAAAGGAGCGGGAGAAGCGGGGTTCAGATTATTGCCAGCGGACCGGACTCCCAGGATGCGCAGATCAGAAACAACTATGTGGAGCTGATCCATGGCGCGCAGAAAAGCATCTGCGTCCAGACACCGTATTTCATCCCGGACCAGACGATGATGTCTGCCCTTGAAATTGCAATCGGAAAGGGCGTGGAGGTGCGTCTGATGATCCCCTGTAAACCGGATCATCCCTTTGTCTACTGGGCAACCTATTCCTATATGGGCGAGCTGCTGCGCCGCGGTGCCAAATGCTACATCTATACGGGCGGATTCCTGCATGCAAAAGGCTTAATCGCCGATGGAGAAGTGGCCTGTTACGGCACGGCCAACATGGATATACGGAGCTTTAAGCTGAATTTTGAAGTCAATGCGATGCTTTATGACAGGGAACTCGCGGGACAGCTGGAACGGATTTTCGAGAAAGATCTGATATCCTGTGAGGAAATCACCCGGGAAAGCTACGAAAACAGGAATCTGCGGATCCGCTTCAAGGAACAGCTTTCGCGGCTGCTCTCGCCGGTTCTCTGAAGAAACGACGTTTCCTTCAGCGCTTTAGGAGAAAAGGAAAATAGCGCGGGTCAAGAATCCTCAGCGATGCCCGCCGTGGAAACCCGTATATGGTGAATTGTACAGAATATTGCCAGGATCGCGAGAATGTGATACAATAGTATGGGACCGGAGCCGGTCGTTGGCTATTCACTTATCCCTGCTCCGGGCAGCTGTGTGGGAAACAGGTTTTTCTGAGTCGGAATTGCGTATTCTGTCTGTTTCAGAAAACAACGGGAGCATTGCGGACGGAGGCGTATCATGGAAGAGGAGCCGGTATACAGAAACGTGAACGGTTCTGAAAAAAAGAATCATAAAATGCTGCGGGGAGTACGGGTGAGAGTGGTCAACACCACTTTGATTGTCATCGGTATTGTGACGGCTGTCATCGTGCTGTTATCCATAAGGGGTATGGATTCCACGTATATGAAAATGCATCTGACGGTGGAAGCTTATCTGGAATGCATGCAGGCTGCAACCGACCTGGAAGAGGCTTCCTTCTATCTGTCAGAACAGGTACGCTCGTTTGCGGCAACCGGAAGGGTCGAATACACGGAACGCCTTTTTGCGGAGCTGGAGCCGGACGGGCGGCTGGACAGTGCCGTCAGAAAGGTCGGACAGCATCTGGAACATTCCTCGGATAAACAATATCTGGAGGCGGTGACCGGCGCACTGGAGGAACGCCTCTCGGCAGATTATTATGCCCTTAGGATGGCGGCGGAAGCTTTCGGCTATGATCCCTCCGTGCTTCCCGGGGAAATCGGCCTGACTGAACTGAACGCGGAAGACGAAAAGCTTTCCGATGACCAGAAAAAGGATAAGGCGCTGCAGCTGTTATTTGATGCGGATTATTGCGGGTATCAGAAAACCATAAACGACAGCCTGACGGAGTGGAAGCAAAGTCTGAGGGGGGATCTCCAGCGCGAACGGACACAGAACGGGGAGCAGGTAATGAAACTGCTTGCCCTGCAGTATTTCCTGATCGGTCTGCTGGTAATACTCATAATCGCGGCGGTCGTGTCCACCGCGACGCTTGTTATTTCTCCTCTAAAAAAGAGTATTTCAAGAATTCGGGAGCAGGAGCCCATGCAGCTTTACGGGTCCTATGAGCTGCAGCATCTGGCTACGACCTACAACAATATGTACGAGGAGAATAAAAGAAACCAGGACAGACTGGCTTACGAGGCATCCCACGATGTTCTCACCGGCGTATATAACCGCAGTGTTTTTGAGGAATTCTGCATCAAAAATGACAGGCGGGATATAGCGCTGATCCTTGCGGACATAGACGATTTCAAAAAGATAAATGATACGTACGGGCATGACACGGGGGATGAGGTCCTGAAGCGTACGGCAGCAATTCTCTCGGAGAGTTTTCGCTCGGAGGATTTTATCTGCAGGGTCGGCGGAGATGAATTTGCGGTGATCATGATGCATGCCAATTCATCGATGAAGGAACCGGTGCGTGACAAAATCCGAAGGGCCAACGGGCAGATGCAGATGCTTGCAAAAGAGGGCCTTCCTGAGTGTTCACTGAGCGTCGGAGTGGCTTTCGGGGATCGCAGCGATCCCGAGGGTACAATTTATAAGGATGCGGATACGGCGCTTTACCGGTCCAAGAAGCAGGGAAAGAATTTCTGTACATTCTTCTGAGGGAATGCCTTGCACGCTGTATTTGCGGAATGAGAGCCGCGGAAAGGAGTATGGATGCTGACAATAAAAAATCTGCAGGAATGCGGTGTAAAGACCGAGGAAGGCCTCGCAAGATGCCTGAATAATGAGGGGTTTTATCTGAAAATGGTGAATATGGCACTGGCGGACGCGAATTTCGGGAAACTCCGCGAGGCCGTGGAGAGAGGAGATCTGAAGGCGGGCTTTGAGGCGGCGCATGCCCTGAAAGGGGTTCTGGGCAATCTGTCGCTCACACCGGTCTATAATCCCGTGAGTGAGATGACGGAGCTCCTTCGCGCCGGGGAGGAAGCGGATTATGAGCCGCTTCTGAAAGCGATGGAGGAGGCTAAAGGAGCCATCCAGGCGCTGGCGGATTGAACAGTCGCAAGCGTCACAAGTTTATATGGAGCACGCACATGCTGCTTCAATCGGATGGACGGGAAAAACACCCGCCTGTCTGATTCGATTTCGCAGGCACGCAAAAAGCCCTTCGCAGAGAAGGGCTTTTTGCGTGCAGGAACCCCGCCGCTTACGCTTCAACGGATCTGTTCGGGTTCATGATGGTCGTCACCAGGAACCCCGCCGCTTACGCTTCGCCGTATCCGTCCGGGTTCATGGACTGCCAGCGCCAGGAATCCGCGCACATTTCGTCGATATCATACTGCGCTTTCCATCCAAGCTCTGCGGCGGCCTTGTCGCTGCTGGAATAGCAGGTGGCAATATCGCCGGGACGCCGGGGCTTGATGACATAGGGAATGGCATGGCCGCAGGCTTTCTCAAATGCGTGAAGAACATCCAGCACGCTGTAGCCCTTTCCGGTCCCGAGATTGTAAATGCTGACCCCTTCCTTATCCGCAAGCTTCCTGATGGCCATCACATGTCCCTTTGCCAGATCCACCACGTGGATATAATCGCGGACACCGGTTCCGTCTGGCGTGTCGTAGTCGTTTCCGAAGACGGAAAGCTCCGGACGCTTGCCGATGGCAACCTGCGCAATATAAGGCACCAGGTTGTTCGGGATGCCCTTCGGATCCTCTCCGATCAGACCGCTCTTGTGGGCGCCGATGGGGTTGAAATAGCGCAGCAGAATGACGTTCCATTCCGGATCTGCGGTGTGGATATCCGTCAGAACCTGTTCAAGCATGCTTTTGGTCTGGCCGTAGGGGTTTGTGGGCGTGCCCTTCGGGCAGTTTTCGGTGATGGGAATCTGCGCGGGATCGCCATATACGGTTGCGGAAGAACTGAAAATGATGTTCTTTACGCCGTGATTGCGCATTTCATCACACAGAATCAGGGTTCCGGCAATGTTGTTGTAGTAGTATTCAATGGGCTTTGCGACGGATTCGCCGACAGCCTTGAGGCCCGCAAAGTGAATGACGGCGTCGATGGCTTCCCGGTCGAAGATGTCCTTTACGGCTTTTCGGTCAAGCATATCCGCTTTGTAAAATGTCAGGGTCCTGCCCGTGATTTCCTGCACGCGCTCCAGGGCCTTTTCGCTGGAGTTGTACAGGTTATCCATGACGACAACATCATAACCTTCATTCAGAAGCTCCACGCAGGTGTGGCTCCCGATATATCCGGCACCGCCGGTGACAAGTATCCTCATTTGCTGTCTCTCCTTATGATTTCTGGTATCAGTCTGTAATACCGGGGAAAAGCAGCGGAGCGCTGCGCGCGTTGGCGTATGCCTTGCGGCAACGGCGGTTATCCGCACCGCAGCTTTTCCTTCGGTTATAACGTGTGCTTCGGGGCGGGCGGGTTAGGAACTGTCCATCAATAACTTAGGAAAAATGCTTGTCTAAATTCCGTCCTGACTTCGTTGTCGTCAGGT
>CAMOSC010000196.1 GCA_946624325.1 uncultured Clostridia bacterium | reverse complement strand
CGTCCTCTTCGGTCTTCGCGCCGTCGGTGGGGAAGACATAGAAGCCGTTGTAGCCGGAGGTGGCAAGGGTCCTTCCGCCTACCGGTCCCTGCAGAACCATGGAAGCGGGCTCATCCGGATTCACTACGGACGGAGTATAGGTATCAGGATTTACAAAGTAATCCCAGATGCGGCGGCCGGAATCCATAACATCGATGAACACGCCGGCTTCACCCTTCTTGCAGCCGTTGGACCACTCGGAGGTGTCGATGGTAACCCAGTCGGAGCGCATCAGACCTTCGTCATAGCTCTTCTTGATCCAGTCAAGGGCTTCCTTGTACTCGGGGGTCTGATGAATCGGGATAAGCTTTCCGTCCTGCTCTACCCAGCCGTTGCCGCAGCCGAACCAGGTCTGGATGATGTCGAACGGGCCGGTGTACTTGGTCATTTCCATACCGTAGGTATCGTCCACGCCGTTGCCGTCCGGATCCTCATAAGTGAATGCTTTAAGCATCTGATAAACTTCTTCCGGAGTCTGCGGATCCTCGGTGATGCCAACCTTCTCAGCCCAGTCTTTACGATAGGATAAGCCGTATCTTCCGAGCTCACGTGCACGCGGAATACCGATCACTTCGCCGCCGACGGAAAGGCCGTCGCGTACGCTCTGCGCGATGGTGGAGAGGTTCGGGAAACGCTCGGAGTCGTTCAGGTACTCGGACAGATCCCAGAAAGCGCCCTGGTTGGCTGCGTCGGCGATGGTTCCGTTCAGGGAGCCCTGTACGGTGATGATCATGGGCATATTGTCGTAGTCCATCAGCGTGGTGCCGAGAACCTCGGAATAAACGCCGTTGTCTCCCCACTTGATGTCGGCGTGGATTCCGGTGTAGGATTCATACGCTGCGATAACCTCGTCCGCATGCTCATTCTTCAGGGACTTTCCGGCATTGTACTCCGGAACCAACAGGGTAATGGTGGGCATTTCCTCTGCGAATGCCATTGCGGGAATCATGGTAGCTGCCATTGCCGCCGCGAGGACCGTAGCGAGAGCTCTTCTTTTCATGATAGATACATCCTCCTTTATAAAAGATAAGCAACAGGTTTCACCCGGTTACGCAGAAGGCATCCTCAGCTGCCGCATAGGACAGCGGACAAAGCCCCCCATGCAAACCGGGGTTGCGGCAGAGCCGCTTTATGCCAGGGTCAGCCCTTGACGGCGCCGACCATAACACCCTTGGTAAAGAACTTCTGGATGAACGGGTAGACAACCAGAATCGGCACGGTGGCAACCACGGTGGAAGCCATCTTCACGGCCTTGGATGGCGGTGCGCCGCCCAGCGCGGACCAGTCCATCTTCTCGTCGGTTTCCGCCTGGCTTGCCTGGTTCATGATATTTCTCAGAATGATCTGCGCCACATACATGCTGGAATTGTCAATGTAGAGCAGGGCGTTGAAATATGCGTTCCAGTGGCCTACCGCGTAGAACAGGCCGACGGAAGCGAGAACCGGCTTGGAAAGCGGAAGCACAACCTTTATAAAGATCTGAAGGTCTGTGGCGCCGTCCATGTGAGAAGCCTCCTCCAGTTCCTTGGGCAGGCCCTGGAAGTAGTTCTTGATGATGATCATGTTGAAGGCGTTGACGGCGCCGGGCAGCCAAAGCGCCCACCAGGTGTTCTTCAGGTGCAGGATGTTGACCACCAGGATGTAGCTGGGGATCATGCCGCCCGAGAACAGCATGGTGATGATGACCATGTTGGTGATGCCGTTTCTCCAGCGGAAATCCGAGCGCGCCAGCGGATAGGCAAGCGTGGTGGAGAAAAGCAGGTTGATGATGGTTCCGATGATGGTCACGAACAGGGAGTTGCCGAGTCCGCGGAAAATCTGACCGTCCTTCAGGATGAAGCGGTACGCATTCAGGGAGAATACCGACGGAACAATGAAGAAGCGTTTCTCCGTCAGCTCAGCCTCCGTCGCGAAGGAACCCGCCAGCACATAAAGGAACGGCATGACCGTTGCCAGAGCGAACAGGCCGACAAAAATATAAATCAGCACCTGTATGGTTGCGTCGCCGGGAGTCCGTTTGATTTTATTGTCATTATGAAATAATGCCATTCTTTCTTCCTCCTCCCGTCTTTAATAGAATCCGCTCTCACCGCAGAGCTTGGCGATCTTGTTGGCGCTCAGGACCATGATCAGACTGACCACGGACTTGAACAGACCGGCCGCTGCGGAAAGGGAATACTGCTGCTGCACAATACCGCGCTCGTAGATGTAGGTATCGAACACCTTTGCCTTGGGCGCGTTGATATCATTCTTCATAAGGTAGATCTGCTCGAAGCCCGTGTTCAGGACAGAACCGACCCTCATGATCAGCATGATGACAACCGTACCGCGGATAGCGGGCAGCGTAATGTGCCACATCAGTCTCCAGCGGCCTGCGCCGTCCACGCGGGCGGCCTCATAGAGCTGCATATCCACGCCGGAAAGAGCCGCAAGGAAGATGATGGTTCCGTAACCGGTCTCCTTCCAGATGCTCTGACCAACGATCAGCGGTGCGAAATACTGCGGCCTGGTCAGGATATCCGGCGCTTTTCCGCCCATCATCTGGTTCAGCACATGGTACACGATACCGTCGGTGGTATTGAACAGCTGCTGCGTGATCGATGCCACGATAACCAGCGATACGAAATGCGGGATATAAATGAGCGTCTGCGTAACACGCTTATAGCCGGCGCTTCTGATCTCGTTCAGGAACAGAGACAGAATGATGGGTGCCGGGAAATAGAGCGCAAGGCTCAACAGCGAGATGGACAGCGTATTTCCGAGCAGTGCCCAGAAATCAACCGTACGGCTCGTGAACATGGTTTTGAAATTATCAAACCCCACGAACTCACTGTAGATAAATGGTGCGAACAGACCGCTGTGGCCGCGTATACGGAATTTCCAGTCCTGGAAAGCCATGATCACGCCGAACATGGGCATGTAGTTGAAAATGATCATGTACAGGACGCCGGGAAGGGCCATGATAAACAGCCACTTGTGAACCTTCAGGTCCTTGAAAAGCGGCAGCTTAACCGGTTTATACGCGGCATTCTTTTTTGACTTTGCCATAGTACTCCCCTTTCACTGTCAGTAAAAGCGCAGAAACATGAATACCGTCCGGCCTTGATCCTGAAGCGGTCGGGCGGTACCAAAACAGAAGTCTGTGAATTCTTACGCTTTCCTTACAACTATTTTATCGGAGTAAATTCACAAATTCAAGTCTCTTTATGTTTCCAGTTTACCGCAGATTCACCACATTCAAAGCAGCCATTCATCAAGGAAAATCAACGGTTATTGTCAATTTCCGAAAAGATCATAATCATTTTATTTCCAGTTATCCGAATCTATTTGTTGATTAGGATTCAAATCCGGGCTTAAGTCCGGGATTCTTTTGACAGATTTTTACGATACTCTCCCGGCGTAACGCCTGTATAATGGCTGAAGAAGCGGATGAAATTCTGCGGATTGGAGTAGCAGAGCTCCTGCGCGATCTGTGCGATGGTGCTCTCCGTCCCTTCCAGCTGCTCCCTGGCCCAGGACAGTTTTTCCTGATTCACCAACGCGGTGAAGGTGGTGTTTTTTTTCTTCAGGATCTTCCAGATATAGCTGGGATGGTAATTCAGCACCTGCGAGCACTCCTCAAGAGAAATATTCCCCCTCTTGCGGTGTACGAGCTCGGAAAGCTGCTCATAGGTTTTCTGCACCGAGGCGTCCTTGTCGCTGATCAGGGACCAGACCGTCAGGTTCGCATATTCCCCGATCATGGGCGCCAGCTGCCTGAAGCCGATTTTCCCGCCGCCTAAAAGCGGCCCGAAGGTTTTTCCGTCGTCCTCATAGGTGAAAACGGGAAGACGGTTTACATAAAAGCGTACAATATTCCCCTTTTTCAGGACCGCAAGATGATAGAAGTCCGTGACATCCGCCACATCCGGAATGGGATCCCCGCCCTGGGCAGCCATATAGAAGCCGTAGCTCTTGCGCAGGTTGCAGGTATGGAAGCTCCGCTCATCAGGCTCCTTCCTGCGGAAATAGGATACATGGAAGGCATTGATATCCCCGTGATGGTACAGCGGGTATTCCCCGGTTCTTTTCTGCAGCGAAGAATCGAAAAGGTCCTCCCCGTTGCGGCCCTTTGCGGAGAAAAACAGGATGGCCAGACCCGGCTCCCGCACAGGCTTGAAATCCCATTCTATCAGGACATCGGAGGGAAAATCCTCCGGGCACCAGAGCACGTAATTGGCCTTCTGCCCTCTCGCCGCATCCATGGCGTTTTCCATGCGCATGCAGCCGTTCTCAAAGCTGAGCTTTGCAGAGCCCTCCAGCACAAAATCCTTCACATCCTCAGCACTTGAAAGCGGATTGGAATAGATCCGGATAGCATGCTTTTCTCCCAGTTTCTTCAGTTCTTCCAGGCTGACCATATCCTGATTCCTCCTTCCGGTCATGTCAAATGTTCCGCACGGTTCTCCTCCTGCTCCGTTTCAATCGCCTTGAGAGCAGGAAATACCCGGATCAACGGGCAAACTAATACAATTATATCATTTCCGGAAAGGGTTTTCAACAGCCTTTTTCCGCTGCATCATTCTTTTTCTCTTCCAATCAGGCAGGGATTGTGTTATGATATCGTTACTGTTTTGAACCAGTCACACATATTCCGGCTGTGCATCCGCATCAAGGAGACATATTTTGCCCACGGCTGAACTTTTGTCAGGCGCGGCTGCAGAACAGTCATCCGCGGCCAATCATGTCAAAGTACAAACCTTCGTTCAGGGAGGAGCCCGAAATGATACCGACCATCTATCTTGCATCCGATTCCACAGTCCAGTCCTACGCCCCGGAGAATGCGCCGCAGACAGGCTGGGGGCAGGTGCTGATTTATCAGTTTGCAAAGAATCCGGAAGAGATCCGCGCATTTCATCCGGACAATACCGCTTTTGAGCATGTCATGCGCTATGAAGCCCCCGGTATTGCCGTGGACAACCGCGCCTATGCCGGGAGGAGCGCCCGCAGTTTTATGGACGAAGGCCGCCTTTCGGACCTGGAGGCCTGCCTTGTCCCGGGAGATTATCTCTTTGTCCAGTTTGCCCACAACGACGCCAATAAAGGCAAGCCTGAGCGCTATATTCCCGTTGAAGAATATCCTTCTTACCTGGACCGCTACAGGCAGGCGGCCGTTTCAAAGGGCGCCATACCGGTTTTTGTCACCGCCATCTGCATGCGCACCTTCAACCCGGACGGAACGCTTCCCTGCAGCTTTCCCGAATACCGGAACGCAATGCTTGACTGGTGCGCAAAAAAGCAGCAGATCTGTCTGGATCTCGGGCTTGCAACGAGGGATTTCTGCGAGGCGCTCGGGCCGGAGGAAACCAAAAAAATCTTTATGTGGACCTTAAAGGGCGAGTATCCCGGAGGGCCCTACTGCGAAGGCAGTGAAGACAACGCCCACCTCAAATACGAGGGAGCCTGCGCCTTTGCCGGGCTGCTCGCGGACGAAATCCGGAAATGCGAAAGACTCTCCGCGCTTGCGCGGCTTCTGCGCAGTCCCGACAGGGATTAAACGCTTGCAGGAAATGCCTTTGCTTCGTCATCGCTGCCGGGACACTTCCCCGCTTCATCTCTCGCCGGGCGGAATATGCCTGCGCTTCGTCCATCGCTGCCGGGACACTTCCCGGCTTCATCTATAGCCGGGCGGAACATTTCCGTGCAGCGTCCATCGCTTCCGGCAATCGGTCAGGACGGCCGCAGCCGCCTGGCGGCGGAAGTGGTCCGGACCTTCTTCGACCTG
>CAMOSC010000195.1 GCA_946624325.1 uncultured Clostridia bacterium | reverse complement strand
ATTGCCATCCACTGCACATTCCATAATGTAACACATTTTATGTGCTGTACCAATCAAAATGATGAATTATCTTGCGACATTTCTTTAGATTTCTTTAGATTTCCTTAGATTTAAGCACAATACACGTTAAATACGCCGCTAAATCGGGCCAGCCCTGCGGCGTTGGTGAATTCCATAGTATTCCTCTTTTCCATACTCTATTTTTTCATGCTGAAAGCCTTTTCCGCATCCGGAAGCCGGCTTTTTCTTTCCAGACAGGAGTATAATCCAATTTTTTATACGGATGCAATAGTACAATCTTCATCTGGAGAACAGCCCTGTTTCGCACGCCTTTACGCACCCGAGAATGCATTTGTGAAGGGCAGCGCTGGGCCACTGCCTTTGGAACCGGATTTCCGGGTTCTGCCCCTGAACCTGATTTTTGTAAAAAAACAAAAAAAGCGGGTTGACAGAATCCACTTTATCGGTTAGGATATGGATGTTTGTTTTACCTAACTAACATTTTTTCAGGAGGAACTTGATGAAAAACAGTTCAAAAGCAGCTGCTCTGATGCTCGGCCTTTGCCTGCTCAGCGCTTCCCCCGCTTTGGGAAATCAGATTCTTGAAGGCGACGCCAATGTGGATCAGCGCAATTATCCTTCCACCGCGCCCTTTATCCACCCGCCCTTTTACAATGTAAAGGTTTCCGTTGAAGTCGATGACAGCGGCATCATCACCGCCGTCCAGGACAACGGCACCGGACTGGAAGGGTCCGTTCAGGCGGGAAACGAAGAATTCTGGGCAAACAAAAACAAGCCCTACTTCGATGCCGCAGTAAACGGCGGCCTGTTTGACAAGTTTGCCGGCAAGGATCTGGAAGGCGTAAAAGCCCTGGACATGGGCGGTGCTGACGCTGTCAGCGGCGCAACCATGGTCAGCCTTGCTGCACAGGAAGCCGTTGTCAACGCCCTTGAGGGCAAACACGGAAAAGCCTTCCTCGATCTGGAAGGACAGGCACTGGTCACCCAGAGCATTTCCGGAAACACCGTTACCATGAAGAACATGCTGCCTGCCGATTTTGATCTCCAGCTGCTCGATATCCGGTACAGTGTTTACAACGATGACATTCTTCCCGCGGACAGCTACACTGCTGAGCTGACGGACGGAAACCTTACCATCACCTTCAAGGACATCACTGCCCTTAAACCCGGCTACTACTATGTAAACGTCGTGGATGCCAGCGGCACCTACCGTTCCCCCGCCTTTGAAGGCGGCCCTGCCAATGCGCAGGCTCCTTACTTTATCATCGACAGCGGGCTTTCCGCGTCGGACATTTCCTTCGACGGCAGCGCCATTGTCCTTTCCTCCGGAAGCATTGCGGACTACCTGCGCAATATTGAGCATGTCCAGATTCTGGCTGAAGGCGCTGAAAAGCCAACTGAGCAGGAGCCTGTAGGCCATCATGGAACCGTCGGCAGCTTCATCGCGCTGGATGAAAACGGCGTATTAAATGCCGATGGCGTTGTGAAAGCCCGCGACGGCAGCGAATCCCCGCTTTTTGAAGCCGGAACGCCCTACACCGTCACGGTTGCCGCATTCGGATATCCTGAACTTGTCTTCCCTTTCTCCAAATAATTTTCCATAAATAACCTCCCTATTTAGAAAGCGTCAGACGGCCATCTGACGCTTCCTTTTTTTATCCGATTTCCCGCTGTCCTGTCGGATATGGTTCTGCCCCGGCCTATCAGACCGGCTTTGAGAAAGTTCTCTTTTTCCCGTCCTCCTCCCGAATAACAGAAACCCCCATCGTGACTTCCTCCAGCACATCCAGCAGCATGCGCACCGTATCCAGAGAAGTCATAAGCGTAATATTGTTTTGCGCAGCACACCTGCGCATTTTTTCGCCGTCTCCCTGATGAATTCCAGAACGGACCGCCCTCGTATTGATCAGGTAGCTGACATACCCTGCCCGGATCGAATCCAGAGCCTCGCTGCTTCCCTCACTGGGCTTATGGCGGATTCTGGCCCGGATTCCGCACGCTTTCAGCAGTTCTCCCGTATGAGGCGTCGCTTCAATGTTGAAGCCCATTTCATAAAAGCGCCTGATCAACGGAACGCATTCTTCCTTGTCCTCATCTGCCACGCTCACCAGTACCGTCCCATAATTGCGAAGCTTCAGTCCTGCCGCCGTCATGGCTTTGAATACAGCTCTGTGGAGTTTATCGTCGTAGCCGATCGCTTCTCCGGTCGACTTCATTTCCGGGGACAGATACGCATCCATCCCGCGCAGCTTCGAAAAGGAAAAGGCCGGCATCTTTACATAATACCGCTCTTTTTCTTTCGGATACCTGGAAAAGATTCCCTGCTCCTGCAGGGAAATGCCGAGCATCGCCAATGTCCCGATGTCCGCCAGAGGAAAGCCGGTTGCCTTTGATAGAAACGGAACCGTCCTGGAAGATCTCGGATTCACTTCGATAATGTAAATATGATCTGCCTTGTCGACGATAAACTGGATATTGAACAGGCCGATGATGCCGATGCCGCGTCCCAGGCGCTCCGTATACTCCAGGATTTTCTGCTTTGCTTCTTCGGAAAGGCTGTAAGGAGGATACACGCTGATTGAATCTCCGGAATGAATGCCGGTCCGTTCCACCAATTCCATGATTCCGGGCACAAATACATGCCGCCCGTCACAGACCGCATCCACCTCCACTTCCCGTCCCCGGATATATTGATCAATCAGGACCGGTTTATCCGCATCGATTTCTGCTGACATATGCAGATACCTGTACAGAACTTCTTCCCTGGCCACAATCTGCATCGCCCTCCCGCCCAGAACGAAGCTTGGCCGCACCAGAACCGGATATCCGATTTCTCCTGCTGCTTTCATTCCCGAATCCGCATCCGTCACGGCCCGGCCTTTCGGCTGAGGAATGTGCAGTTCGGATAAAAGCGCTTCAAATGCATTGCGGTTTTCTGCCCTGTCGATGGCCTCACAACCGCTTCCAATCAGGTTCACCCCGCGCTTTTTCAAGGCAGACGCAAGATTGATGGCCGTCTGTCCCCCCAATGTGGCGATTACGCCTTCCGGCTTTTCATGCAGGATGACATTCATCACATCCTCTATGCACAGAGGCTCAAAATACAGCTTGTCCGAGCAGGTGTAATCCGTTGAAACGGTTTCCGGATTGTTGTTGATGACAATCGCTTCATACCCGAATTTCTGAATGGTTGAAACGGCATGCACGGTTGAATAATCAAACTCTATGCCCTGTCCGATCCGAATCGGTCCCGCACCCAGGACGATGATTTTCCGCTTATTCGAAAGGATGGACTCGTTTTCCTCCTCATAGACAGAATAGAAATAAGGAATATAGCTTTTGAATTCTGAAGCACAGGTGTCGATCATCTTATATACCGGCACAATGCCCTTCCTTACCCGCATGTCATAAACCGCCTCTTCCTCTGTCTCCCAGAGAAATGCGATTTCCCGATCCGAAAATCCGAGGCGCTTTGCACAAAGCAGCGTCTCCAGATCCTCCCTGTGTGCTGAAAGGGCTCTCTCCATCCGGATGATATTGCCCATCCTAGATATGAAAAAGCGGTCCACCATGGACGCAGCGGAAATATCCTCCACGGAGCATCCCTGACGAAGCAGTTCCGCAATGGCGTAGATGCGGTCCTCCGTTCCGTTTTGAATATAGTCAAGCAGCCTTTCTTTTTCCCATCCGTCAAATTTTCTCAGATGGAGATGATACGCGCCGGTTTCAAGGGAACGAATTCCCTTCAGCAGGCTTTCCTCCAGCGTTCTTCCGATGCTCATAACCTCTCCGGTTGCTTTCATCTGCGTGGAGAGCACATGGTCAGCATCCGAAAATTTATCAAACGGAAAGCGCGGCAGCTTTGTCACCACATAGTCCAGGGAGGGCTCAAACGAAGCCGGCGTATTGGCAATTTGAATTTCATCCAGTGTCATGCCTATTCCGATTTTTGCAGAAACACGTGCAATCGGATAGCCGCTCGCCTTGGATGCCAGGGCTGAAGATCTGGAGACCCTCGGATTCACCTCTATCAGATAATACTGGAACGATTTCGGATCCAGCGCAAACTGCACATTGCACCCGCCCTCTATCCTGAGCGCACGGATCAGCTTAAGAGCGCTGTCCCGGAGCATATGGTATTCCTTGTTGGTCAGCGTCTGAGAAGGACACACAACAATGGAATCGCCTGTATGGATGCCCACAGGGTCAATATTTTCCATGTTGCAGATGGTGATTGCCGTATCATTGGCATCGCGCATCACTTCATACTCGATTTCCTTGAATCCCTTTACGCTCTTTTCAACCAGCACCTGATGAACCGGGGACAATTCAAGCGCATTTTTCATCAGCGGGATGAATTCCTCTCTGTTTTCCGCAAATCCGCCTCCAGTTCCGCCCAGAGTAAATGCCGGGCGCAGGACTACCGGAAATCCAATTTTCCCGGCTGCATCCAGTCCTTCTTCGACACTCGATGCGGTTTCCGACGGCAGTGTCGGCTCTCCAAGTTTCATGCACAGCTGCTTGAACTTTTCCCGATCTTCTGCCTGCTCAATAGAGGCACTTTTTGTCCCAAGCATTTCTACCCGGCACTCCGCCAGCACCCCTTTCTTTTCCATCTGCATGGCCAGGTTCAGCCCTGTCTGCCCTCCGATTCCGGGAAGGATGGCATCCGGCCGTTCATAGCGGATGATTCGCGCCATATATTCCAGAGTCAGGGGCTCCATATAGACTTTATCCGCAATTGCAGTATCCGTCATGATCGTAGCGGGGTTGGAGTTGCACAGGATGACTTCATACCCTTCTTCTTTCAGTGCCAGGCAGGCCTGGGTGCCGGCATAGTCAAACTCAGCCGCCTGTCCAATCACGATCGGACCGGACCCGATTACAAGTATTTTATGAATATCCGTTCTCTTACCCATTCTTCCTGCCTTCCCCCATCATCTGAACAAAGCGGTCAAATAAGTGTGCACTGTCCTGCGGTCCAGGCGCGCTTTCCGGGTGATACTGGACGCTGAATACCCGGTCCCGTTCACACCTTACCCCTTCCACCGTCCCGTCCAGCAGGTTGATATGGGAGATGGAAAGCGGCGTATCTGCCAAACTATCTGCCGCAACGGCATAGGAATGGTTCTGTGAAGTAATCTCTATTCTTCCTGTCTGCAGATCCTTTACGGGATGGTTTCCTCCCCTGTGGCCGAATTTCAGCTTGTAGGTTTCTGCACCATAGGCAAGGCTGATCATCTGATGGCCGAGGCATATGCCAAAGATCGGGCACCGGCCGAGCAGTGCGCGGATGGTTTGAACCGTTTCAGGGACGTCCTTCGGGTCTCCGGGACCGTTTGAAATAAAGATGCCGTCAGGGTGCATTGCCTGAATGGCACTGGCATCGGTATTCCACGGCACCACGGTCACGCTGCAGCTGCGCTGTACCAGGGAGCGGACAATATTGCGCTTCATGCCGCAGTCAATGGCCACCACGCTGTATTCCGCCTTCTCTCCAGCCGCCTTCCATGGCGCGGTGCAGCTGACCCTCCGAACAGCATCTCTGGGCAGGCGGTATGAACGCAGCCGCTCCACGCCCTGTTCCACCGGGGTTTCCATTCCTGTCAGCAGCGCCTTCCTGCTTCCGAAATCCCGTATGGACCGGGTCAGTTTTCTCGTATCCACTCCGGAAATACCCACGATCCCACATCCATGCATCACCTCTCCCAGCGTCTTTACCGCACGGAAGTTAGACGGCTCATCGATGTATTCACGCACAACCAATCCGCCCAGTGTGGGA
>CAMOSC010000194.1 GCA_946624325.1 uncultured Clostridia bacterium | reverse complement strand
CAGATGAGAATGGTGATCATGTTAATCTCCTCCCGGATTTCCGCCAGCGGAATCCATGATTCTCCCTGGATTTGCGCATGGCTCTGAACGGTTTCATTTTTCAATTGATAGCAGCATTGTCCTATGTTATACTGGAAACAGCTGATCCCGTAAAGCAGCTGCCGCAGCGTACATCACGGAAGCAGATGTACCCTGCATCCGGCAGCAAACCCATTTTACATCAAAGGAGGTACTCCATGCAAGCAACATTTTCCTATGCCCCGGATACTGCCGTTGTGAAAACCACATACGGCGACGTGCGCGGATACGAATACAACGGAATCACGGTTTTTAAAGGGATTCCCTATGCCACGGCACGCCGTTTCCATGCCCCGGAGCCCGTAAAGCCCTGGGACGGTGTGTTCGATGCCACCAGCTTCGGCTATGTCTGCCCGCTGTTAGATCTGGGTAAGCCTTCCGGCGAGCTCTACGTGCCGCACCGCTACTGGCCCATGAATGAAGACTGCATGAACCTCAACATCTGGACGCCTGCCTGCGACGATGCAAAGCGCCCGGTGCTTGTATGGCTGCACGGCGGCGGCTATGAGGCAGGTTCCGCCATCGAACATATTGCCTATGAGGGGGAAAACATGTCCCGGTACGGAGACGTGGTCACCGTCAGCATCAACCACCGTCTGAATATCCTCGGCTATCTTGATCTCTCGGCCTTCGGCCCGGAATACGAGAATTCCGGCAACGCCGGCGGCGACGACATTATCGCTTCCCTCCGCTGGATTCGTGACAATATCGCGGCCTTCGGCGGCGATCCGGAAAATGTCACCGTATTCGGCCAGTCCGGCGGCGGCGGAAAGGTGTCCACCCTGCTGCAGTCTCCGGATGCGGACGGCCTGTTTGCGAAGGGCTACAACATGAGCGGTGTCCTTGGCGGCCTGCTTGTCGAAGACAACGGTACCGGTGAGGAGCTTGTGCGGGCTATCATGAAAGAACTGGGCACAGATGATGTCAAAGAGCTTGAGACCATCCCCTACGACAGGCTGGCAGGTGCATATAAGAAGCTGCGTCCCGCCTTTGAAGCCCAGGGTAAATACATTGGCGGCAGACCCTTCCGCAACCGTTTCTATGCCGGCGCACCCGAGGCCGTGGGCTTCAGGAAGGAAAGCGCGCATATCCCGCTGATGGTCGGAAGCGTATTCGGAGAATTCTCCTCCTTCATGCCCTTTGCCTATGACCGTGCGAATATGACCCGGGAAGAAGGCGCCGCAGTCATCCGTGAAACCTACGGAGAGGAAAACGCCGCAAAGCTCCTTCCGCTCTTTGAGGCGGCATACCCGGAGCGCAACCCCATTGACCTGATCAACCTGGACTGCATCTTCCGCAGCCCCGAAATCGAATATATCAGAAAGCGCAGCGCCATGAATTCCTGCACCTGGGCTTACATGTTCAACCAGGATATGCCGGTGGACAACGGCCGTACACCCTGGCACTGCTCCGATATCCCCTTTGTGTTCCATAATACCTGCTTCACGCCCTACACCACCATACCGGGCGTAACGGAGCGGCTTGAGAAACAGATTTTTGACAGCGTAATCGCCTTCGCCCGTACCGGGAACCCGAACAACCCTGCCATCCCCGAGTGGCCGGCCAGCACGCCGGAGGCCGAACAGGTTCTGATCCTCGACGAGAACACCCGCGTGCGCACGAACTATGACCATGAACTGATGGCAGTTTTCTTCGGCATTCAGGCGGAGCGTATGAACAGGATGCGCCAAAACCTGAAGGAAGGCAACGTACAGCATTAAGCTGCTGCAGATTTACGCCCGGCGCTGGTTTCTGCGCAAAAAGCAATCAGGCGGCATATCCCACCAGGAAACCGCGGTTTAACCGCAGCCTTCCGATCCGGATATGCCGCCTTTGGCGTGCCTGTATTCAGATTTACTCAAAGCACTCTCCCGCCCCGCTTCCCGTACTTGCGAAGCCCAGGGGTGTTTTGTATTCTTCAATGATAAGCTCATCGCCCGTGATATCTATGCCCAGTTCGCGGAAACTGCGGTAAATCTCTGCCTCATTTCCGGAAGCCGGCTGCATCTGTTCCGGGCTGTCGGAAGAAGCCGTGTTTTCCGCCGCCTGCGGTGCTGAAGGCTGTTCCCGGACGGCTGCAGGCTGCTCCGGAGCGGAGGACTGCTGCGCGGGATTTTCGGTCCGCTGAGGCGTATAGAATACGGTTACTTCATTGTCGCGTCCGGGCATGGTACCTGTAACGGTTGAAGCGCTGGCGGCATATCCCGCAAACTGCGGCACCGTCACACTGTAGACATCGCCGTATACTACCGGCAGTGCTGCCGGGGAAGCAAGTACGGTTCCGTCGGTACCGATATAGTTTATACGCAGCGTATAGGTATTCAGGGTGTATACCACATCAATTACCGTATTTTCCAGGATTTCTCCCGCTGCCGTCTCAACGGACGGCGTGCATCCTGCCAGTGCCGGAGATACAACATAATAGCTGCTTCCGGGCTCATAGGATGCGCGGAAGGGTTCAAACACCGCCGCATCTCCAAGAAGATAGCGTATCTCCAGGGTTACGGTCTCCGGCTGGTTTGAGACGTCTGTCTGCTCAGAAGGATCGGCCTGCGCAGGATCCGTCTGCGTTCCGGGCGTTTCGGAATCCTTCTGTACATTTTTCAGATCCGCAGAGACTGTATCAGCCCCTGCAGGTACGGCATATCCGCCGTTTCCGGGAAGGATAATCTCATCTGCCGCGGCACTGACACGGTTTTCCACCGTACCGGTTTCGGCGTCCGCCTTCTCTACCGCGTAAGCCGTAAGGAGGCTTTTTATCTCACCGACCTTCAGCTCATCAATGATCTCCCTGAGCCCCGTCAGCACATCCACAACCTTGATGTTGAAGAGATTGACATTTCCCCGGTTTGCCAGTGAAAGATTGTAAAGGATCAGCTCCCCTACCTCATAAGAGCTTCCGTCCTCAGGTCCCCCGATGATGCGGTTATCCACCTGAAGCTCTGCCCTTGCCTCCTCTAAACTGGCAAGCGGAACGGAAAGTTCCACCATCTCATCACCCACGGAGATCAGCGCTTTATTGCGGTATTCGCCCGCCAGAATATCTTCCGGGGTAATCACATGGGCTGCGGATATATAAAGCATACCCCAGGCCGGAAGGTCTGCGACAGCCTTCCCGTCAATCAGCTCATATCCCTCTCCCGCCTCCAGCTCAGCCTTCTCTTCCGTGAGCGTAACGCCCTGAAGGTCTTCGCCGGACACATTCCGGATAATGTAGAGGAAAGGAATTCTGTGACCGGGCGCATAGGCCAGAGCTGTCGGCGGTGTCTGAATCTCAGCCTCAATCCGCTGCGGCTGCGCTTCTCCCGTCACGGTCAGCGTGCCCGTAACCACTTCAATCCGGTAGTTTCCGGCGTCGGTTCCGTCCTGAAAGCTGTAAGTCAGGGTGTTGGGACTGCTTCCGGGTTCCGTCTGTACGCCTGTGAGCGTCACCTCAATCCCTTCCCCGGGAACAAAGCCGTCTCCGGAGAGCAGGACGCCCATATCCGTGTCAGCCGCGGCCCTGAGAGCGGTTCCGTCGTATTCCATGGAAGCGGAAAGGCTTTCCAGAACAACCGAACGCGGCAGAATGGAGATAGTATCATTCTCATACAGAATATTCAGTCCGGATGTAACATCTTCTCCGGCTTCATTCACAATTACAAGCTCATCCACTTCAGCGGTTACGGCTCCGTCGCTGACATTCAGGACAGATGCGTGAGATGCGGCCCTGGCAACCGACAGACCTTCCGGAAGGTTCGTGACGCTTACCGGTGCGCTGTGTGCCGTACCGTCATATATCCAGCTATTTCCGTTTACGGCCGCCACTACAGAGGCTTCGGCCTCGGTTACCGTAAGGGTGCCGATCTGATCCTGTATAATATAATTCCCGCTTTTTGCCGTTCCGTTCCAGAGAATCTCATACAGGTTCCGGCTGCTTCCGGTGAGCAGCTGCAGGCCGTATACCAGAAATTCCGCGGTCTCCGTCTCGCCGTTCACACTGACAAAGCCCGAAACAGCGCCGGGTGCGCGAAGTGTTTCTCCATCAAAGGCCTTTGCGGCACTCTCCGTAACCACAGTCAGAACCGCAGGTTCCACCGTCAGCACGCCGTCTATAGTATGTACATTGGCAAAAGCCGATGTGCAGTCATTTCCTTCGGAATCCCGGATGGTATATTCCGTTACTGTATTCAGACAGCTTCCGGCATCTGTCAGGCTTCCCTCTGCCGCAGCTTCAATGCTGTAACCCTCCGGGAGTCCCTCCGCCGCAACCTCCGGAGCCGTAAGTGCGCTGCCATCATAGGTTTTTACGGCGGATGCCGCAATAAGGATAATTTCATCCGCGAAGGATGCGGCAGTCAGATCCGTTTCCACAGCTGCCTGTACGCTTTCCGGCTCTGCAGCAGCGGTTTCAGCTTCCGCAGGAACAGACGGGAAGCTCTCAGGCTCTGCGGTAAAGGGTTCCGCATCAGCCGGAACCGCCGGGATAACCTCAGCCTCTCCGGTAAGGGTGGAAGCATCAGCCGGAACCGCCGGGGTAACCTCTGCCTCTCCGCTAAGGCTGGAGGCATCAGCAGGAACCGCCGGGAAGATCTCCTGCTGCGCAGTAATTGTCTCCGGTTCCTCTGTGTTTTCCGTTACGGCCGGGACATTCTCAGATTCCGGAATGCCGCTCTCCGAACCAGCCTGGAGTTCCGGAGCAATCACCTGCTCTGCAGGGCTGTCCGCAGCTCCGGTCTCCGACATCGCGGGCATCATCTCCCAAACAGCTTCCTGTACCGCTTCAGGCTGACGGTAATCCGCCACGGCATTTTCCGATCCCGCCGAAAAACAGTCCTCCATGCCGGAATTCTCCGTTCCCGGCACCGTCTGCAGCTCTGTCTGCTGCATTTCAGTCTCTGCGAACGTATTCACATCCTCACCGGCAGCACCAGCGGCGTTTGGCAGCACCAGTATTCCGCTTAAAAGAACCGTAAGTATTCTTTTTGTGATGCGCCTTCCCTTCAGATGCTGTCTCATATCATTTCCTCCTGCATTGAAATCCGGCCTTTATCAGGCGGAGCTGTTAGCACTGTATCAATACCTTCCGGGGCTTCCGGAAGAACAGTCTCTATCCATCTGACCACATTATAGAGGAACAAGGTTACGTATTCGGTTACATCATGTTTGAAAACGAAGAAATAACCTGAAGGAAGGCACATGGAGATACAGTCCTGCTTCCGCTTACCTCAGCCGCCCTGCCTCTTTCAGGTAGTCCAGAAGCCCCCGGCAGCCCTTCTCCACATCCCGGTAAGTCCGCTCAAAATTCCTGGTATACCATGGGTCTGAAATCTCACTTCCCGGCCGGTCCGTATAATCCATCAGCAGGCTGAACTTCCCTTCGGGATCGCCCCCGCATATCCTACTCATATAATACAGGTTTTCCCGGTCCGAGGCAATGATCATATCATATCGGGCATAATCTCTTTTTTTCAGCTGTTTTGCGGAATGTCCTCCGCAGCGGATTCCATGCGCTTCCAGCGTGCGCTGCATCGGCGGGTATACCGGATTCCCGATCTCCTCTGTACTGGTGGCGGCGGAATCCGTCTCAATTATATCCTGAAGCCCTGCCCGCTCCACCATATCCTGCATGACGAAGCGTGCAGCGGCGCTGCGGCAGATATTGCCGTGGCATACAAATAGTATTCGTAACATTTTTTATTTCACCTCATAAATGAGTGTTTTTCCTTGAAGTTACAAGCACCGCGA
>CAMOSC010000193.1 GCA_946624325.1 uncultured Clostridia bacterium | reverse complement strand
ATGTGAAGTCACATAGGAAATTTATAAATATCAATCATGTGATTGAAAACAGCCAAGTGGAAAAGCGGATGGTAATGAAGAGGCAGCGGGGCTCTGGACCCGAAGCATTTGAAACTGTTGGGAGACAGGGACAGATCCGGGAGAAAGTGCTGTGACTGTCTGCGTTTGCGGAGGTAGAATAATGAGCGATGCAAGAGGAAATTCCAACGCCATCACCAGGGAGTACCTGGATTCACTGCTGATTGAAACCCGTTATCTGGATTCCGTGAACCCGGATCCCTCGTTTAAGCTGTTCGGGGAATGCTTTGCTTCACCCATCATGACGGCAGCCCTCTCGCATCTGGATCATTTCATGTATGAAGGTGCCATGAAGGAGCTGGCGCAGGGCGCGGCGGATGCGGGCACGGTGATGTTCATGGGTATGGCCGGAGAGGCGGAGATAGAAGACCTGGCGTCCACGGGTGCCAGGATCGTGGAGATCATCAAGCCCTATGCGGACCGCGATGTGATCTACAGGAAAATCGAGCATGCCGAAAAGCACGGGCTCCTGGCGGTCGGCGTGGATATCGACCATCCCTTCGGACCGGACGGCTCGGATGACTATGTGGACGGACAGCGCATGAAGGCGCTGACTTCCGTGGAGCTGGCGGAGCTGTGTAAGGCTTCAAAGCTCCCGCTCGTTGTCAAGGGCGTGCTGAGCATGAAGGATACGGAGAAATCCCTTGCCGCCGGGGCGGGCGGCCTGCTGGTTTCCCATCACAATAACCGCATCGAGTATGCGCTGCCGCCGCTCTGCATCTTACCGGAGATTGTGGCGCTGACGGCGAAGCGCGCGCCTGTCTTTGTGGACTGTGAAATCGCCACCGGCATGGATGCTTTCAAGGCGCTCTGCCTTGGGGCCACGGCAGTTGGAATCGGGCGTCCGCTGATGGGTGCGCTGAAGAAAAACCATGCGGCAGGCGTTTCGGAATATCTGAATAATGCCGTGGATGAGCTGAAAAAGGCCATGGCGTTTACAGGCTGCGGGGATCTTACAAAGATGGATCCGACCATTATTCATCGCAGAAGCTTCTGAAAACAGCTGACCGGCGCCTGGGATTCCTCTGAAAGCGGCGCTCCTCTGGTTCCGGGACGGTACGAAAAAACATAACTTCAGAGCCAGACTCCGGAAATGGCGAAAAACAGCCACTTCCGGAGTTGTGGTGTGCCGGCCGGATGACAATCTTAAGCGAAATCATGGCTTTCAGCCGGCTGAATCCATGATTTCTCACAGGTTTGAATCTGGCTCTGAACAGGTACACAGGAAAACACATATGGATTACATCTACGAGACACATCTTCATACCCGCGAGGCCAGCGCCTGCGGGAAAACGCCCGGAAGGGATTACATTTCCTTTATGAAAGGGCTTGGATACAGCGGTATTATTGTTACGGATCATTTTTATTTCGGCAATACGGCGGTTTCAAGGGAGCTTCCCTGGCCGGAATGGGTGGACGGATACTGCCGCGGTTTCGAGGAGGCGCTGGAGGCTTCCCGGGATCCGGCAACGGCAAACGGACTGAGCGTATTTTTCGGAGTGGAATACTATTTTGAGGAAGACGAATACCTGCTGTACGGCATCGACAAGGCCTGGCTGAAGGCACATCACGACATGCTGACCTGGTCCAGAAGGCGCATGCATGAGGAGGTGCGCGCGGCGGGCGGAATCATGATCCAGGCGCATCCTTACCGGGAACGGGCGTATAACCATGTCATCCGCATTGCACCGGACTGCTGTGACGGGGCCGAACTGTACAATGCGGCGAATGAGCCCTATCAGAATGCCCTGGCGAAGGCGTACATTGAAGAGGAAGGCCTGCGAAAGAGCTCCGGATCCGATATTCATGTCATCCATGAGGGAAGGCTGGGCGGCCTGGCATTTGACCATAAACTGGAGAGCATCAGGGATTTTGCGGACAGCTTTATGGCCGGAGAGGCGCGGCCTGTCATCCGCCTGGAGGACGGAACCTTTATTCCCGCGGAATCGCTGGAGGAAGAGTTTATCGTGACAAGGGGGCCCGAGCTTCCGGTATATCGTATGGAGACGGATTCCTGACGTTTCCTGGGAAGATCATTCCGGAAGGAACGGGTATTCTGATTGATGCAGTCCGTTCGATAGCGGGGAAAGAATATTCCGAAAAAACAGTGCTGCCTTTGCCTGGAGAGCAGCTTTTTGCAAAAAACTCTTTTTGCAAAAAAGGCTTGCTAACGAGCCCCTCTTATGTTAAAATAAGAACACATGTTCGATATTGCTTTTGCTTTGGGGGCTATTTTGAGGAAACAGAAAAAATCCGGAAATACCGGACGGCAAAGTCCTGACCGCGGGGAGCAGTCCCGCAAAAGAAGAAATCCCGTACTGCGTCATCTGGATGTTATCCTGGCGCTTGTTTTTGCTGCTCTGCTGATAACGGGAGGCTTTTATGTGCTTTCCTTGAACGAGCGCAGGAACGCCGTGCTGCCCGAACGCCTTACGCCGGATATCCCGGCGGCCGTGGCGCAGAATCAGGCGCCATCCGCGGATTCTGCGCAGGCATCGGCATTAAGCCCCGGAACCGTGGCGCAGGAAGTGCCAGCTCCGGAACCGCCGGTACCCGAATTGCAGGGAGAGGCGATTGTCATGACGGCTGCGGCGGCACCCGGAATTCCGGCGGAGCAGCCGTCCGAATACACCGCGCCGTCAGTCCCTACGACGGCGCAGGGGGCAGACGGGCCGGAAGGCCTGAACCGTGCCGAAGCTGCGGGCAGTTTGCAGCAGATATCTGGCTTCCAGATCGATTTTATCAATGTGGGGCAGGGGGATGCGGCGTTAGTCCGCTGCGCGGGCGAAGCCATGCTGATCGACGGCGGCGGCGCTGAGGATGCGCAGCTGATATATGCTTATCTTGAACGCCGCGGCATAACGCATCTGAAGGCCGTGGTTGCAACGCACCCGCACGAAGACCATGTGGGAGGCCTTGCGGCCGCGCTGCATCTGGCGCGGGCGGATGCGGTTTACTGCTCCTGCTCGGAATACGACACAAAAGCTTTCAACGATTTTAAGCATGCCGCCTCAGCCCAGGGCCTGGAAATCCGCGTTCCGTCTCCCGGCGAGCAGTTCGGGCTGGGAAATGCCGTCTGCACGGTGCTGGGGCCAATCAGTCCCCATCCGGAAAACCTGAACAATGAATCCATAGTCCTGCGGATTGAGTACGGGAATACCGGTTTCCTGTTTACCGGGGATGCCGAGCGGGAGGAGGAGCTGGAAATTCTGGACACGGGCTTCTGGCTGTCCAGTTCGGTCCTGAAGGTGGGGCATCACGGAAGCTCGGATGCCACATCCTATGTCTTTCTGGACCGTGTCCATCCGGCATATGCCGTGATCAGCTGCGGCGCGGCCAATGAATTCGGGCACCCGCATGAGGAGACGCTCAGCCGCCTGCGGGACTGCGGAACCGCTGTCTACAGGACGGATGAGCTGGGCAGTATTCTCTGTGCTTCCGACGGTACCAATATCAGCATCTGGGCAGAGCCGTAGCGGTTATATATGGCGAAAGCCCGGACAGCGAAAGCCTCACATTTCAGACCGATGATCTGCCAGAGACTTTAAAGTGAAAGGATCGGCTGAGCGGATGTTCCTTCCGCCCAGCCGGTCCTTTTTCGGAATCCGGCTTTGAAAAATTATGCAAGGTTATGCAATTTTACCCTGATTGTAATTTCTGTGATTGAATTTGCCCGTCAGATCTGATATACTTATATTATAGAATTTAGTACCTGTTCAGAACCGGGCGTAATTCCGTGAAGAATCACAGATTCCGCCGGCAGAAATCCGTGATTCTTCACAGATTTTTATCGGGCGGGCATGCCGCAGCTCCGGAAAAACTTCTTTTTGCCGTTTCCGGGGGCAGGATCTGATCAGTTACGGATTTTGCAACTGCAGTTGATATGACGCAGCAAATCGTCAGGATAATCAAACAGAAACGCGCGGAGCAGGACATCTTCCGTTTTATATTGTACGGTATAGAGCGTCTGCGCGGGAGTTTGCCGGACAGAAAGGTATATGTTATGGCTGAGAACAAAAAGAACAATGATGCCCCGAAGAAACCGGGAAAGGTGCCTGCCATTATTGCATCGGTGGCCGTAATAGCGGTTATTGCCATTGTGGTAATCGTATCCACGGTTGTCATTCCCTCGCGGAAATACAACCAGGCGAAGGAAGCCATTGCCGCGTACGATTACAGCAGCGCGCAGGAAATCCTGGAGGATCTCGGAAATTATAAGGACAGCCAGGCACTGCTCACGCAGGTGAAAAACACCATGAGCACATACGATGAAGCGCTTGCCAGCATTGAATCCCATGATTTTGACAAAGCGCAGGAGCTTCTTTCAACCACCGGTGAGTACGGCGACAGCGCCGCGCAGCGGGAGGCGGTTCAGGAAGCCATTGACAGCTATGACCAGGCTGTTGCGCATATGGAGGCCGGTGAGTATCAGGAGGCCTACGACCTGCTTGAAAATCTGAGCGGCTATCAGGACAGCGATGAAATGCTTGCCGAGGCAAAAAAGGTTCTTGATTACAACCAGGCCATGGAGCTGATCGACAGTGAGAATTACCGTGAGGCCAGGGAACTCCTTGCTGGTCTTGGCGACTACGAGGACAGTGCTGCCCAGCTTGAGAAGGTTTCCAAAATTGTCGATTACGATGACGCGCAGATCGCCATGCAGAACGGTGATTATGTGGCGGCCGGTGAGCTGCTGACCAGGCTCGGCGATTATCAGGACAGCAAGCGCCAGCTGGAGACGGTCCGCCGGGAGCTCAGCTACTCTGAGGCTGTTACAAATCTGGAAAATGAGGATTATCAGGGGGCTTATGACATTCTGGTAAATCTCTGGGATTTCAAAGACAGTTCCGTACAGCTGGATGAAGCCCAGAAGGGTCTTCGCTATACCGAGGCCCAGGCTGATCTGGAGTCCGGCGATTATATCGATGCCTATTTTGCATTCCAGCAGCTGGGTGATTACAAGGACAGCCAGTCGAAGCTTCTGGAGGCTGTTACCGGTGTAAACTACAGCCGCGCCCTCTCGTATCTTTCCACGGAAGATTATTACAGCGCGTACAATATCCTGGAGCAGTTAGGCGATTATAAAGACAGCAAGGATCAGCTGGCTATCGCCAGCCGCGCCATCACTTACAATAACGCCATGTCCGCGCTGGAAGCGGAAGCTTATGATACGGCCGAGGCGCTGCTGGTTCAGGTGGGCGACTACAAGGAGAGCAAAGAAAAGCTTGCGCCGCTGCTTAAAATGCATGCAGATTATGATAAAGCCCTTGCAGATATAGAAGCCGGCGATTACGAAAGCGCATGCACCCTGCTTGAGCCGCTTGGAACCTACCGTGAGAGTGATAAGCAGCTTGCCGCCGCAAGGAACGGCATCAGCTACAGTCTGGCAATGGTTTTCCTGAATATGGAAGGCTTTGACAGTGTGAAGGAAGAGATGGGATGCTTCTATGCCCTTCAGCAGGCAAAGGCGGTAGAGACCGAGCCGGAGACGGAAGCTCTGGAAACGGAAGAAGAACTTGAGACGGAAGCCGTTGAGGAACTGATCAGCGAGGAAGCTTCCGCCGAAGAAATCCAGTCCGAGGCTCCGGAAGTATCCAGCGAGGAATCCGAGGAGGGTACTGCCGCGGAGGCGGAAACCGCAGCGGGTGCTGAGGAGACGGAAGCTGCAGTCGAAACAGAGTCTGCGGAAGCGTAAGAGCATTTTTAAAAGAGTATGGCTATTTTCAAATAGATGGTTGACAACCGAACATGTGTTTGCTATAATATAATC
>CAMOSC010000192.1 GCA_946624325.1 uncultured Clostridia bacterium | reverse complement strand
CGCCGAGTTCACCTATATTGCCGATGCGGCGCCCTCCGGCCAGGTTATCTCTCAGGACCAGCCGGCAGGCAGCTGGATCCGGAAGTGGAACGTCGTCAATCTGGTTGTCAGTACCGGTCCTCAGCAGATTTCGCTGGATCCCGAATCGGTTACCGGCATGACACAGGATCAGGCCGCTGCCTTTGTCATTCAGAACGGACTGCAGTATACCATCGGCTATGACACAAACCCATGGGTTCCCGCCGGCATGGTTATCCGTTTGGATCTTCCGAACTGGGGCGTCAACATGCACCAGGGCGATATCGTCACAATTGTCATCTCAACCGGCCCGCCGGCTGCAGATCCGGCCACGGCTCCGGCTGCAGACCCGAATGCCGCCGCACAGCAGCCTGCCGCCACAGAAGCCTGGCAGCCGCAGCAGTAAAAACTATGAAAAAGGGAAAAATCATCAAAGGAATCGGCGGGTTTTATTACGTGGCATGTGCCGACAACACGGTATATGCCTGCAGGGCCAGGGGGCTTTTCAGAAAAGACGGCATAAAACCGTTAGTCGGAGACATGGTGCTGATCAGTGTTCTGGATGAGCGGGAACGTGAGGGAAACGTAGAGGAAATACTTCCCCGGAAAAACAAGCTGTTCCGTCCTGAAGTTGCCAATATCGATCAGGCGGCGGTTGTCTTCTCCGTGTCTCAGCCGGATCTCAGCCGCATTCTTCTGGACCGTTTCCTGGTATCCATGGAAGTCATGCGGGTTCCGGTCCTGATTTGCTTTACCAAGGCCGACCTGGTTTCCGCGGATGTGCTTGCCGGGCTGATCTCCGATTATGAGGGCTGCGGCTATCCGGTCTGTGCCGTGAGCGTACGGGAGGGAGTTGGATTGTCCGCACTCTCAGACCTGCTGCGCGGTAAGGTAACGGCCCTTGCCGGGCCGAGCGGGGTCGGGAAATCCACCCTGATCAACCATTTCTGTCCCGATGCGGAGATGGAGACGGGTGCGCTCAGCCGGAAAATCAGCAGGGGGAAAAACACGACAAGACACTCCGAACTGTTTTTTTCGGACACGGATACATGGATATTTGACACGCCCGGGTTTGGTTCTTTTGAGTTCCTGAAAATGGAAAAAGAGCAGCTGGAGCTGATGTTTCCGGAATTCGGGCCCTATCTCGGGAAATGCCGTTTTTACGGCTGCGCTCACGGAAGCGAACCCTCCTGTGCGGTGAAGCAGGCGCTGGAGGACGGACTGCTCTCCAGAGAGCGCTATCAGAGCTTCAGAACATTTTACCGGGAACTGGCAGCCGCAAAAAAGTACTGAAAACGCTCTGCCCGCTGTCTTTTCCTTCACGGCCTGTTCAGATACGGGGTTTTGACGACTATTCGACCGGTTCCGCAATGGAGGATAATATGATCACTCTGGCTCCTTCAATTCTCGCAGCAGATTTTACCAGGCTTGGCGAACAGGTGCACGATACTGTGCTGGAAGGAATCCGCTATCTCCATATAGATGTGATGGACGGTATGTTTGTTCCGAGCATTTCCTTCGGTTTTCCCGTGATTGAAACGCTCAGGCCCTTCACCGATCAGATTTTTGACGTCCACCTGATGATCTGTGAGCCGCTTCGTTTTATCAGCCGCTTCGCAAAAGCCGGAGCGGATCACATTACGGTTCATTTTGAAGCCTGCGGGAATCCTGCCGAAACGCTGCTTGCCATACGCGAAAACGGATGCGGCGTCGGGCTGTCAATCAATCCTTCCACTCCGGTTGATGTTGTATTCCCATATCTTGAGCTTGTAGACCTGGTTCTCATCATGACCGTGGAACCGGGCTTCGGCGGTCAGGAGTTTCTGGATTTTACCGTGGATAAAATCCGTACGCTCCGCAATTACTGCCGGGATCACGGGCTTCATACCGTCATTGAGACAGACGGCGGCCTGAAGGCGGATAATCTTCATGTGGTCATGGAGGCGGGCTGCGACCGGATCGTCTGCGGAAGCGCGGTGTTTCACGGAGATATCCGCGGCAATGTCAGAAGCCTTCGGCGGGAAATAACCCGTTTTGAGGAGGCACATCAATCATGAGGACTGCAAAGAGGGCTGCAGGGATTCTATCGCTCTTCCTGATTTTGTTCCTGTCCGGATGCAGGATCGGGGATTTCTATTTTTCGCCTTCCCTGTTCGGAACCACGCTTGCAGCCGGGCGCTTTTCTTCCCTTACCGTCTCCGAGGCCAACCTCCTGTTCATGGATTGCCAGTCCCGGTATAACAGCTGGTATGGTTCAGACAACCCTGGAAATTTCTGGGAAGAAGAAGTCAGCGGACTTTCTTTTTCGGAATATCTCAGGGAAAGCCGGATGAAAAATGAGGTCTGTGCGCTTCTGATTTTGCTGGACATCGCAAAGGAGCGGAAGATCAGTCTCAGCGAAGAGGAAAAGTCAGCCTGCAGACAGGCTGCTGTATTCTATTATTCCGGTTTAACCGGGGAGGAAAAGGCTTACTGCAAGGCCTCAGAGCGCGATGCCGTTTCGCTCTTTGAAAAATACAGGCTTGCGGAAAAGACCATTCATGCGCTGATGGACGGTGCTTATCTTGAGATCAGCGACAATGACAAGCGTGTAATCACACTCTGGGTAATCTGCACCCAATCGCTCTCCGAAGCGGAAGCCCTGAAGGAACAGCTTGATAACGGGGCGGATTTTCTGCAGAAGGCCAAGGATGCGACCCTTCTTCCGCAGGTGGAATACCAGATTTCCAGGGGCGACCTGAATCCGGCTCTGGAGGAGGTTGCCTTTTATCTGAGGGACCAGGAAATCAGCGATGTGATTTCCTGCAAAGATGCCTTCTATATCATAAAATGCGTGGAGGATTATGATGAGAACCTGAGCCGTTCCAACGAATCCTCCGTTTATAACCGGCTTCGGTACGAACAGTGGAGCAGGGAAGTGCTGGCATACGCCTCCAAGGATGCCATCGGTATCGCGGACAGGCTCTGGAAGTCTTTTCGCTTCGGACTGACCGATCAGATTACCGCCGGGAATTTGTTTGACTGCTACAGGGAATATCTGAAGCCGTTCTCGTAATTGTGCGCAGCAATGAAGAGCCCTGCCGACAGATCGCAGCGCGAAAAGCGTGCGCTGCGATTGGAACAGCTCTACCGCATGGCTCATTGCATCGCGGAAAAAAGAAGCCGGACGGCGCCGTCCGGCTTCTTTTTCTTCTTATTTACCGTTCAGGGCCGGACTTCGGAAATGATAAGGAACATCCTTTCCGTATTTGCGTCCGGCGCGACAGTACCTATCCGCAAAGCCTGTCGACTCAGACAAGCTTCATCATGACTTCATTGGTCCTGGTTATGAAAGCAGACATGCGCTCCGGGCTCAGACTGCCGTGGGCAAGCGCCGCCAGATCGTAGATCTGCTCGCAGAACAGGGTAACATCCTCATCTTTATGTGAAAGGACATGCTGCACCAGGGGATGGGAGAGGTTGAGTACCAGCGTCTCGGAAGGCGCTCCGAAATCCATTCCGGACATGCCGTACATCTTCATCATATCCTGCATGCGGCGGCTTTCCTCGGAGAGCGTCATAACGGCGGCAATGGAGGCGTCCTTCAGTTTCTCCGCCTTAACCTCCAGCTTGTCGTTGTTCAGCGCTTTGCGGAAAACCTCCTTTAAGGAATCGGAATCCTTCTGCAGGGCTTCCTTCTCCTCCTCCTTTACCTCCTCGCGGAAGCTGTCCGTAAGATCCGCATCAATGCGCATAAAACGGATCTCCTGGTTCTGCTGCTCCATGTGCGTGATGAACGGCGCGTCAATGGTATGCTTCAGGATAACGGCGTTCTGACCCTCTTTCCTGAACATCTCAATATACTGGCTCTGTTCCTTTTCATCCGTTACGTAGAATACTTTGTTCTTCTGTCCCTTTTCTTCATTCTCCTTCAGAATGTCCGGTAAAGTGAGGTATTTGCCGCTCAAATCCTTAAAGATGATATAATCCTTCATCTTCTCGGAGAACTTCTCATCCCTGAGACAGCCGAACTTGATGAAGGGATTGATGTCATCCCAGAATTTCTCGTAGTTTTCACGGTCTGTCTTGCACATACCCGACAGACGGTCCGCCACTTTTTTCGTGATATAATCCGATATCTTCCGGACAAAACCGTCATTCTGGAGCGCGGACCTGGATACGTTGAGCGGGAGATCCGGGCAGTCAATCACACCCTTCAGGAGAAGCAGAAACTCCGGGATGACCTCCTTGATGTTATCCGCAACGAATACCTGGTTGTTATACAGTTTAATGGTGCCTTCAATGGAATCATATTCCGTATTGATTTTCGGGAAATAGAGGATACCCTTCAGATTAAAGGGATAATCCATATTCAGATGAATCCAGAAAAGCGGCTCCTTATAATCATGGAATACCTTGCGGTAGAATTCCTTGTATTCTTCTTCCGTGCATTCATTCGGATGCTTGTTCCAGAGCGGATTCACGGTATTGATGGGCTTTGGCTCCTCCGGCTTTTTCTCCCCGGACTCCGTCTTTGCATCGGCCTTTTCTCCGGCGTTTTCATCGGAGGAAGTCTCAGCCTCGGCTGTCTGCTCACCGGCCTCCCGGGCGGTCTCCTCAACGGGCTCTTCCTTCTCCTCCTTTACAACATCCAGGTAAATCGGAACGGGCATGAACGAGCAGTATTTTTCAAGAACCTCACGGGCACGGTATTCGTTTGAGAATTCGTAGCTGTCTTCCCCGAGATACAGGGTAATGGTCGTACCGATCTGATCCCGGTCTCCGTCAGACATTTCATAGGATGTTCCCCCGTCGGACTCCCAATGTACGGGAACGGAGCCGGCCTTCCAGGAAAGGGTGTCGATCGTCACACGGTCCGCAACCATGAAGACCGAATAGAAGCCCAGGCCGAAATGTCCGATGATCTGATCGTCATTGGCTTTATCCTTATATTTCTCCAGGAAATCCTTTGCACCGGAAAAAGCAATCTGGTTGATGTATTTGTCAACCTCCTCCGCATCCATACCGATACCGTTATCCGAGAAGGTTATGGTTTTCGCTCCGGCATCCACAATGACATGGACTTCGAATTTCTGATCCTCCGGAATCTCGTATTCGCCGATCATACCGAGTTTTTTCAGTTTTGTGATGGCATCGCAGGCGTTGCTGACCGCCTCGCGGAAAAAGATATCATGATCGGAATAAAGCCATTTTTTGATAATGGGGAATATGTTTTCGCTGTTAATTGTAAGACTGCCTTCTTTATTCATCAATAACACCTCTTTTATAATGTTTATAATTCTCCGCCTGTTCAGGGCAGGGCAGTTAACCGCACCCTGTACCGGCCGATCATCTGCCTCTATTATGAACAGCTATTATTCTACTACGCAAAATCTGCAGTGTCAACAATATCAGGGATAATTTAGACACATTTGTCAAAATTGGCTAATTATATCAGCACTCAAACAGTTTGAGTGCTGATATAATTACAACAGAGCCGTCCACCGGATGCCCTGTTTATCCAGCTTCTCAAAGATATGTGCATCCCAGCGCTTCTCCGGATTCCTGTCCATCGAAAAGCGGCGGTATGAAGTACCTGTCGTGGCTGTAAGGCCTCCCTGCCTGTAGCTGACCACCAGGAGATATCCGGAAATATCCCCGCCCGCATCCAGATCCGGGTCGGAAAAGACAGCCGCTGCCTTCCCGGCATCCGCAAAAAATACGATTCTGAAGGAAGCCGGTGCCGTTTTCCCCCGGATCATGCCGAAACAGACCGGGCGAAGTTCCTCCCAGAGGGCATACCGGACCTGCGGATCCCCGTCTTTTGCGCGAGATACAACCTCCTCCACGGCATCCTTCTCCTCACC
>CAMOSC010000191.1 GCA_946624325.1 uncultured Clostridia bacterium | reverse complement strand
CCCAGCACCAGGCCTCCGGCCAGCACCAGATATAACCCGTGTGCCACGGCTTTTTTCAGCCGCTCCTCCTCTCTTGCTCCCTCAGCCTGGGATATGATGACAGACAGGGCATTGGTGAGGCCGTTGCCCATCATCATCAGGAACATCGTCGTGGAGCTGGTGGCGCCGATGGCCGCAAGCGCATCAATGCTGACAAAGCGCCCCACCACAATGGTATCCACCATGTTGTACATCAGCTGGAAAATCCCGCCGATCAGCATGGGAATCGCAAAAAGAATCAGGAGCCGGATCGGCTCACCATCTGTCATGTCAAGGCTGTTCTGTTTCTGTTTCATCAAATATCCGTCCTTTACTCCTCTGCTGCCCATGATGGGATTCTCTGAAGAGCCGCCCCGTCCCGTTCAGCGGATTCTGCCTGAAGCCCCGGGAAATGCTCAGGCTTTCCCGGGAAAAGTTCTGTTTGGTTCAGTATACTTCAGATGACAGAAAACCGCAAGTATAACAAAAAGCAGTACTGTTCAGAGGCTGACTCCGGAAATGGCAAAAAAACATACAGTCTCTTCACTCCGGGATTCAGCTCTCCGGGATTCAGGCACGAAGCCTTTCGGAACCGCTTGTCCGAACCGGCATACTGTGGTATGATAAGCTGGTAGTTGTTCGGATCCAGGCGTAAATCTGTAGATAGTCATGGATTCCGCTGGCCAAATCCATGACTATCCACAGATTTGCATTTAGCGAGCACGCCGCAACTCCTGAAATAGCTGCTCTTGCCATTTCAGAAGTCTGGCTCTGAACAGATACATGATTTGTCATTTATTCAGATATAACATACTGAACCGGAGCTGCCTTATGAAAGAATTTCTTCGCGTCGTCAAGTTCACCCTCATTTCCGCCAGTGCGGGACTGATTGAGATCGGTGTCTTTGCCCTCCTGAACGAGCGGCTGCATCTTGCGTACTGGCTGAGCTACCTGATTGCCCTGGTGCTCTCCGTTGTGTGGAACTTCACGCTGAACCGGAAGTATACCTTCCGCTCCGCCGCCAATGTTCCCGCCGCCATGCTGAAAGTGGCTGCCTATTACGCGGTATTTACCCCGCTCTCCACCCTTCTGGAGCATTTTCTCGCCGGAACCCTTGGCTGGAATGAATACCTCGTCACAGCGCTCAACATGCTCTTAAACTTCTCTACGGAGTTCTTGTACCAGCGTTTCTTTGTGTTCGGCGGTTCTCTGGATACTAAGGAGAGAAAAGATCAGGATTGATTTTTTGTTACTGTTCAGAGCCAGGCGCAAATCTGTGAAGAACAGTAGCCAATATGCAAAGTTTTCTCAGTGCAGATCTCTCTATAGGTCTACCTGCCTCCAAAGAAAGGTCAGTCCGATATGAAGTTCTCCCTGCAGCAAGTAAAAACACGGTTTGGGGTCCATAAAGCCTGTCTGAAATATATCCCGCTGTTTCTTCTCCTCTGCATTTTCTTTCACATCCTTCCCTACACCTGGGACGACTGGGTATGGGGGAGTCCGTATGCGGTGGATACGTATCTCTCGAACTGGTTTGACGATTATAACGGCCGTTACGTCGGCAACCTCCTGATCCTGGGCCTTACCAGGTGCCATCCGTTGCGGGTGCTGTACATGGCTGCGGCGCTTTGCCTCCTGGTTTACCTCTGCGAAAGGCTGATCGGCCGGAAACGGGCGTTTCCCTTCGTGCTGCTGTCCATCCTTTTGATGCCCCGAGAGCTATTCCGGCAAACCATCGCCTGGACCTCCGGTTTTGTCAACTATATCACCTCGGCGATCGTGCCTCTCCTGTGGCTTTTTGAAACAAAAGCGATGCTTGGGGCAAAAGTTCCCGAAGAATATGCGGTACATAAGCGTGGCAAAGCGGTTTTCTTCCTGGCTGCCGGCTTTACCGGCACGCTGATCATGGAAAATGTCACGCTGTACCTCCTCGCGGCTGCGCTGTTCGTATTGGCCGTTGAAGCAATCCGGTGCCGCAAGGTGCTGCTGCAGCACGCGGCATTCCTCTTCGGATGTCTTAGCGGAGCGCTTCTCATGTTCTCCAATTCGGCCTACGGGCTTTTATCGTCCGGCTCCGGCGAGCGTTTCTACCGGAATGTCATGATCGATACCATTCTGGAGCATGCCTGGGAGAACTGGACAAAGCGGATGTATGTGCCCCTGTTCCAGGGTAATACCTGGCTGCTTGCGGTTCTGGCGCTGGTGTTTTTAATGCTGCATATTCAGTCACTGAAAGCAGCCCGGCAGAAAAAACGCGGCATAGCCGGCCGCAGGCTTCTGTCCGGCTTCTTCCTCTGCGGCTTCCTGTTTTACTGCGTATGGGAATTCATGCTCACGGTCATCAACCGGTCCGGCTTCCTGGCGGAATCCTTCCGGAATGCGGATGCCGTGATAACCGCCATCGGGATCGTGTTTTTTATGCTCTCGGCGGCAGCCGAATGCCTCCATGCAAAGCATGGCACCGCCGCGGCACTCCTCCCCGTGGGCATTGCCGTCATGACGGCACCGCTCTTTGCCGTGGAGCAGATCTCTGCCAGATGCTTCTTTCTGCCTTACATTTTCCTTGTACTGACGGCAGGCATGTCAGCCGCCCCTCTGCAGCACGAAATGGCAGGAAGCCTGCGCAAAGCGCTCCTGCCGCTCTCCTGGGCAGCCATCTGTGCGGCTGTCTGCTTCTACGGGTATATCTACGGCATGAACCATGCCATCGACGCGGAAAGAGTGCAGAATGCGCGTGTGCTCGCGCGGAACGGAGCCTCTGAGGTCATCATTGAGCGGCTCCCCTATGAAGACTATCTGTATATGGCCTCTCCATATGCAGAATGGTCCCAGACGCCGCTGCGCTACAAAGAATTCTACGGCATTCCGGGGTATGTCTCGCTCACCTGTGTTCCATACGAGGCGGAAGGCGAATGGCTGAGCCTGGACTCCGATTATATTTATTTCAACGATGATAAAGCGCGCAGGCTGACTGTCAGTGGGACATACGCTGAGAGCGCCGTGCCTTTCCTGACCTGGTACAGTTCCGATGAAACTGTGGCAAGGGTGGATGAAAATGGCGTTGTAAAGCCCATAGGCCAGGGAAATGCCCTGATTACCGGCACCGTTGAAGGTACCGGGCTTCAGGTTTCCTGTGAGGTGCGCATCCCTGTCTGGCTCGCCAGCGTCAGTTCACTGCGCTCCGACAGTACACTGGACGGCGTGCTGCTTACCTGGGATCCGGTGGAGGATGCCACGGGCTATGTCATCTATTCCGGAAGGAAAGCCAACAGCGTGAAATATCTGGCTTCCGTTGAAGGCACGGATACGCCCTCCTACCTTGATGAATCGGCATCTCTGAAGGAATACACCTGCTATGTCGTTTACCCCACAAAGGAGGAAAACGGAAAGCCCGTGCGCGGCTTCGGCGATCAGTATATCTACGATATCCGGCGTCTTCCCGAGGTATCCAATATTCAGGTTTCCACGTATATCAGGAAGGGCCAGTATTCGGATGTAACGCTCAGCTGGGACACCCTGGAGGGCGCCGACGGCTACCGGATTATCGTGAAGCGCGGTGAGAACGGAAAGCCCTACGACCTCTGTTATACCTCCGCTACCTGGTATACAGACATCGACGCTCCGGAAGGCATCACCTCCTACTACTGGATTACCGGCTACCGCGCCACGGACCGCAGCGCCCGCCAGACCGGCGAAACCGGAAGCTATACCCAGGTTACGCTGCCCCGGATGGATACGGAAATTTATTCCAGCCCAATCATGCCTGCGGCTGTATCAAAAGAAACCGACTCCGCCGCGGATGACAACGGTTCTGAGAGATGGATCCGGGCAAGAATTCTGAGTCAGAATACGGTCCAGATCAGCTGGAATGCCATCAGAGGTGCGGATGGATATGTAGTCATGCGCAATGGCATACAGCTGGGTGAAGCTTCTGATACGCTTTCCTATATCGACAGGAACGCCAGTTATGAACAGCTCTTCGCCTATACGGTCATTCCCTATGTCCGCACGGATGAGGGAAACATCCTGGGCGACCCCTTGCCTTCTGTCTATGCCATCGGACACCCGGTCGCACAGGTACGAATGATCCGAGTGGTTAAAAAGCCCGGAGAAGTTACGCTGAAATGGGATCCTGCGGCAGGAGCAAACCGGTATACTGTCCTCTCCAAAAAGCCCGGCGAGCAGGCTTTCCGGGTTCTTGGAGTGACGGCAGATACCGAATTCACGGACCTTCCGGATGGGGATAGCGTCATCTACAGTGTATACGGCTGCTATGCCGATGCAAATGGCGCTGTTGTCGTTGTGGGAGAAACCGCCCCCTCCGTGCAGGTAGATTTTGCAGAGTAATCCGCATGCCCTGCAGTAAAAGCCAAAACCGCTGAAAAAGCTGTCCGGTCCTGATACCGGCAGATCTCAGCTGAAAACAACCAGTTTTCATAGGCCGGTTCATCAAAGCCGTTGCTTTTGCAAACGGCGGAATGTTTGTAAAAAGGAATTCTCAGGATTGTGACAATGACTTTCATTTCCGATCAGAAGATTCCACGATTTGTTCCTCCGGGTGGGTTTTTCTGATCACGGACGCCCCTTGCCGCATAACTGCAGCTTTTTCGGCCCTGTGCCTCCATATAAAGGCCTCTGGCAGATCGTATACGCTCTCGGGCATACCATCTGGCACAGACAGGCGGATTTTCCGGGCTTTGGTGTTTCATCCGGAAATCCTGCCGGAAAAGCGCTTTCATCAGCATGTTCTTCATGGCTTTGTTCCGGCAGGGGGGCAAAAGGAGGAACTATGTCTGTAACAAAAGATAAAACCACCGGCAAATGGATGTCCCAGATCCGGGTTACGGACTGGACCGGAAAAACCATCCATAAGAAAAAACGGGGGTTCCTCACCAAAAAGGAAGCCCTCGCATGGGAGCAGGAATACCGCAATATAGCCAACGCCAGCATGGGCATGCTGTTTAAGGATTTTGCGGAACTTTACTTTAAGGATATGGGAGCCCGCCTGAAATCCTCCACCATGGCAAACAAGCGGCTTCTGTACAGGGTAAAGATTCTCCCGTATTTCGGAGAACGTCCCATGAATGAAATTACGGCCGCCGACATCCGCAAGTGGCAGAATGAACTTTTCTCGGGCCAGGTCTCCGGCCACAGCTATTCCACGATATATCTGAAGACCATCAACCATCAGCTGACCGCGATTTTCAATTATGCGGTAAAATATTACAATTTGCGGGAGAATCCCTGCCTGAAAGCAGGAACACCCGGCAGCGGACATGCCGAAGAAATGCAGTTCTGGACCAAAGAGGAATTCCTAGCCTTCCTGAAGGGCTTCGAGCAGGAAGACACGCCCTATACCATCTTCATGACCCTGTACTATACCGGTATGCGGGAGGGTGAGCTGCTGGCGCTGACGCCTGCGGATATAGATTTCAGGGAATCCGTCATCCACATCAATAAAACCTATCAGCGGCTGGATAAACGGGATATTATCACTACACCCAAAACACCAAAGAGCAAACGCGTCATTACCATTTCCCCCGCCCTGTGTACCTGTCTGGAAAAATATCTGAAAGCGCATGCCTTTGCGCCTTCTGAGCGCATGTTCCCGTACACCAAGAGTTATCTTTACCGGAAAATGGTGGAGGGCTGCAAACAGACCGGGGTTAAACGCATCCGCGTTCACGATATCCGTCACAGCCACGCAAGCCTCCTGGTGGAGATGGGCTTCTCCCCGCTGCTGATCGCGGAGCGCCTCGGCCACGAACGCGTGCAGACCACCATGAATACCTACAGCCATCTCTATCCGAACAAGCAGGCAGAGGTGGCGAAGCAGCTGGAGGATTATATGGCTGGTGTACATGAATCCGGTTGA
>CAMOSC010000190.1 GCA_946624325.1 uncultured Clostridia bacterium | reverse complement strand
CCGGTGGCGTTCTGCGGTCTGATTGCGGGCGGGATTTATGCCGCGGTCCGTCTGCAGCCGGGTGAAGCGGCAGAGGAGCCGATCCACATCAACAGCTATGCCGGGGATGGAAAGCCCGTGGTTATGGAGAACGACGAGCTGCTGTTCACGATGGATCCGAAGACTACGCAGTTTTCCGTGGAGGTGAAGGACACCGGCAAGGTCTGGTATTCCAATCCGCAGAAGGCCGCGCAGGATCCACTGGCCCTCACGGATGAAAAGGCCAGGCTTCAGTCCACCCTGCTCATGAGCTATTCCGTCGAGACAGGACTGGAAGTCACCTACAATACGAACGCCTTCAGCATTGAGCACGGAATCTACGACATTGAACAGGGCGATGACTGGGTCCGGGTAAAATACTCCATGGGAAACGTGGAGAAGGAGTTTGTCATCCCGCCGGTCATCACGGAGGAGAACTTCCTCAAGTGGGTCGACCAGATGGACAAGACCGCCCTGAACAACGTATACGAATATTATAAAAAGTACGATATCAACAATCTGGGAAAACGGGATAATAAAGAAGAACTGCTGGAGAATTACCCCATCATAGAGGAAAAGGTTATCTACGTTCTCCGGGACAATACCAAGGACAACGCCAAGAAGAAGCTTCAGCAGTACTTTGAGGAGGTCGGCTACACCTACGAGGATTTTGAGGCGGACAAGGAACTGGATACGAGGGAGACAAGCTCCGATAAGCCGGTGTTCAATGTGGATATGATCTACCGCCTTGAGGGGAGCGACCTGGTTGTGGAGCTTCCGTTTGCCGATATGGAAAGCCGGAAGGAGTATCCCATCTACAGTGTTACACCGCTCCCGTATTTCGGTGCGGGCTCAACGGAGGAGGAGGGGTATCTTCTGCTTCCGGAGGGCGGCGGCGCCCTGATACATTTCAACAACGGCCGCACGGCACAGAGCAATTATTACGCGAATGTGTACGGCTGGGATATCGGGCTCTACCAGGATGCGGTGGTACACGGCACCAGGGCGTACTACGGACTCTTCGGGATTGCCGAGGGAGAGGATTCCTTCCTCTGCATGCTGGAGGACGGCAGTTCCTACGCTTCGGTGCAGGCCGACGTCAGCGGCAAGAACAACAGCTATAATTACGTGAACGCCATATACCGCGTCAAGCAGCGCGAGAAATACGATGTGGGCGATATCGCAAACAGCGATATTTACATGTATATCGACTCCCTGCCGGAGGAATCCCTGATCCAGCGCTACCGCTTCGTGGATTCCGGCAGCTATGTGGATATGGCAAAGGAATACGGCCGGTATCTGCAGGACCGTTACGGCGAATCCCTCGCCATGAACAGCGATGAGAGCACGCCGGTGGCCGTGGAGATCGTCGGTGCGGTGGATAAGGTGAAGCAGATCCTGGGCGTGCCGGTATCGAGACCCTTAAAGCTTACCTCCTATAAGGAGGCCGCGGAGATGGTGGAGGAGCTGACGGCCGCAGGCATGGACAACCTCTCCGTCAAACTCACGGGCTGGGCAAACGGCGGCGTGCAGCAGAAGCTTTTAAAGAGCGTTAAGACCATATCGGACCTGGGAAGCAAAAAGGATCTCCAGGCGCTCTCGGATACCTGTAAGAAGGTCGGCGCCGATCTGTACCTGAACGGCATTACCGAATACGCCATGGACAGTAACATCCTGGACGGTTTCTTCTCCTACCGGGACGCCGCAAGGCTGATCAGCAAGGAGCGCGCGGAGCTGTACCACTACAGCCGCGTAACCTATGCGGCCAGGGAGGGCTTCAAGAGCTACTGGCTGCTGCATACGGATCTGGCGCAGAAGATGGCGGACAATCTGGTGGAGGCTGCAGAGGATTACGACGCCAATGTCTGCTTTGAGGATATCGGAAAGGACCTGGCAGCCGACTATGATAAAGAAAACCGCGTCAGCCGCGAGACGGTGCTGAATCTCCAGGAAAAGAAGATTAAAGAAACGGCGGAGGGCGGCACGAAGGTCATGGTGAACATGGGCAATGATTACGCCCTGCCCTACTGCAGCATGGTTACGGGCATGGATCTGCGGGGCAGCGAATATACCATCCTGGACGAGTGCGTTCCCTTCTTCCAGCTTGCCATGCACGGACGCGTCAATTACACCGGCGACCCCATCAACATCGGGGGCAATGAGGAGGAGGAAATCCTTTACGCTGCGGAATACGGCGCCGGGCTTTATTTTACCCTGATGCGGGAGAGCGCGTTCGCGCTGCAGAAGACGCTTTATACGGAATATTACGGTTCCAGCTACGACGCATGGCGCGATGAGATGCTGGGCATCTACAGCCGCTATAACGAGGAGCTGGGACATACCTTCAACCAGGAAATGACGGATCACGCCAACCTTACCGGCACGCTTTCGGTAACCGTCTATGAAGACGGCACCAGGGTTTATGTCAACTACGGCTACAGCGAGCAGAAGGCGGAGGGCGTCAGCGTACCCGCGAGGGATTACCTGGTGGTCAGAAAGTAAGCGGAATGCCCGGGGTATGGCAAACGACGGACCGGACTGCATTGTCGTCAGTCGCTGCAGTTTCTTCCTCCGGCTTGCCAGTACGCGATAATCCTTCGCAAAATGGTTCGGTTATTTCGCTACGGTTCCTGACCCGCGGAAAGAAAAAGGTGCACGTATCATGAAAAAACGCAAGAAATATGTGGGACTTCAGCGCAGAAAGGCAAAGGCGGGGTATCTGTTTATCTCACCCTTCATCATCGGTTTCCTGGTATTCATGGTCAAGCCGTTTTTCCAGTCCCTCTATATGAGCTTCTGCAACGTAAGCCTCGGGGCCGGCACCTTTGAGACGACCATGATCGGACTGGAGAACTACCGGCAGGCCCTGCGGGTAGACCCGGAGTTCACAAGGCTTCTGACCGAGGAGATCACCCGAATGATGATCTACTCCGTGGCGATCATCGTGTTCAGCTTCTTCGTCTCTCTGATCCTCAACCAGAAGTTCCACGGCAGGGCGCTGGTGCGCGCCATCTTCTTCCTGCCGGTGATTCTCTCCTCCGGCGTGGTTATCGGCCTGGAATCCAACAACCAGCTGATGGCCAACCTGGCGGATACCATTGAGCAGACCTCCGCGGGCGTCAGCGTAACGGCGGCGCTGGAGAGTATCCTGAGGACCTCCGGCGTGGGCGTGCGTGCCTTTGAGACGGTCTTTGAGATTATCGACAATATCTATGATGTGGCGATTTCATCGGGCATCCAGATCATCATATTCCTTTCCGGCCTTCAGACCATCCCCGCCAGCATGTACGAGGCGGCGCAGATCGAGGGCTGCACCAGCTGGGAGAGCCTCTGGAAGATTACCTTCCCCATGATCAGCTCCCTTTTCCTGGTAAACTGGATCTACACGATCGTGGATTTCTCCATGCGTTCGGACAACGAGGTCATCAAGAAAATCCAGAAGGTCATGATCGACCAGCTGTATTACGGCCCCGCATCCGCCATGAGCTGGCTCTATTTCGTGCTGATACTGGCGTTTATCGGTGTCACGACACTGATCATCTCAAGGAGAGTTTATTACTATGACTAAGAACGGGGAAAACAAAAGTCAGGTAAGCTTCCGGGAGCGCAACCGCCGTTCGGGCGGATATCTGCTGAAAAAAAGGGTTTCCGCGGTGGCCGTGAGCGTCTGCAGGTTTTTCCTGCTCTTCGGTATGTGCTTCCTGATCCTCCAGCCGATCCTGAACAAGATCTCCGTCAGCTTCATGACAGAGAAGGATCTCTACAATCCGGTGGTCGTCTCCATCCCGGAGCACTGGACGCTGGATAACTACGAGCGCGCCGGAAAGCTGATGTACTATTCGCAGGCCGTGGTCAATTCCTTTGTGATTTCGCTGAGCATCGCACTGCTGCAGGTCTCCATGTGCCTGCTCGTCGGATACGGCTTTGCGCGCTTTGATTTTCCGCTGAAGAAGCTGTGGTTCGGCTGCGTGATCCTGGTCATCCTGATCCCGCCCCAGACCATTGCGAGCTCCCTGCATTTGCATTTCAGGTTTTTCGATATCCTCGGTATCATAAAGCTGATCCGGGGGGATACCATCAACCTGCGCGGTTCGGTGGTTCCGTACTATCTGATGAGCGCGGGATGCATGGGCTTAAAGAGCGGGCTCTATATTTTCCTGGTGCGCCAGTTCTTCCGCAACATCCCGGTGGATATGGAGGAGGCTGCCTATATCGACGGCTGCGGAATGCTGAGGACCTTCATCCACATCATGCTGCCGCAGGCGAAGCCGATCATCACCTCCTGCTTCCTGTTTGCCTTTGTGTGGCAGTGGACGGACGGCTTCTACTCCAGGATGTTCTTAAGCGGCACGAAGCTGGTCAGCACCGGCCTTTCCCGCATTGTGGACAGCTTAAGCGCGCAGCTGCAGAGGGAACTCGGCGCAAAGGTTACGGTATCGATCGCATACTCCAACTGCATTCTGGCGACGGGAACGCTGATGATTATCCTTCCGCTGATCTTCTTGTACCTGCTGGCGCAGCGCCAGTTTGTGGAGAGCATCAGCAGCACCGGCATCAAGATGTGACGGCTTCGGAATCGGGCGTAAGATCCGCGAAGAATCAGGGATCCGCATGCGGCGTGTACGCCGCGGCCCGGGGAAAGGCCGCTTTCGGACTTCCCGGAATCCTGTCCTGAGCATTCGCAGGGCTCTGTTCATACTGCACATACTGTATATACGGTAGTAAGTCCGCGGGAAAATCCTGCGGCATACGATAAACACCCTGCCCCGGGAGGAAGGCAGATGCCGGCGAGGCTCTGCGGAACAAAAGGGGCGCAACACCTGCTCTGTCCCGAGCAGATCAAAAAAAAGGAGGAAACCAATGAGAAAGAACAGGAAGGCAATGGCAGCATTTGCGGCAGCCGCTATGGCAGTCAGCGCAATCGGAATGGGCTCCGCTGCAATGGCAGAGGAAGAGACAGAAGCAGAGGAGTATACCGTTCTGACCGATGAGAACGGCGAGGTTTATGACCTCGGCGGTATGGATATCATCATCCGTGACTGGTGGAGCGGCGACCCGGAAGACCCCCGCAACCCCTATGAAGAGGCGGTTCAGGACTGGCGTGACTGGATCCAGGAGACCTACAATTTCACCATCAAGTCCCAGGCGATTTCCGACTGGGGTTCCACACCGGCTGACTTTGTAGACTATGCAACCACCGGCGGAGATGAGAACTACATCTTTGTGCTGCGTGATGATCCGGCCATTACCTCTGCCCTGGCAAGCGGACTTATGACCGACCTGGCGACCCTTGACTGCCTTGATTTCTCCGATGAGAAATTCCAGAGGAACAAGCTGCATGAGCAGTACAGCATCGGCGATTCCATCTATGCCATGTATGCGGGCTTCTCGGAGCCGCGTACCGGCGTGTACTTCAACAAGAGACTGCTGACCGAGGCCGGTATCGATCCGGAGAGCATTTATGACATGCAGGCGGACGGAACCTGGACCTGGGATGCGTTTGACGAGCTTATGGACGCTGTTCAGCAGGACCGTGACAACGACAGTGTACCGGATGTTTACGGCCTGACCCTGAACGAGGGCGTTATGACCACCGCTGCCGTATTCTCCAACGGCGGTTCCTATATCGGCAAGGACGAGAACGGCTATTTCTACAACCTGGAAAGCGCAGAGACCCTTGAGGCTCTGGAGTGGACCGTAAAGATGTTTGACAAGTATGATCTCCCGGATCCGGAAGGCGCCGAGTGGGATTACTACAAGGAGGCATTCTTAAACGGACAGGCTGCATTCATGGTTGAGGACGAGTATGCGGGCACCACCGGCAATTTCCTTGAGGATATGGAAGACGAGCTCGGCTTCGTAATGTTCCCGAAGGGACCGAAGGCTGAGACCTATGTAAATGTATGGTCCAACAACCCGGTTGCGATACCGGCCTGCTACGATGCCGACAAGGCCTGGAAGCTTGCGTTTGCCTGGAACCTTT
>CAMOSC010000189.1 GCA_946624325.1 uncultured Clostridia bacterium | reverse complement strand
CGCCTTAGGGCGGCGCAAATCCGGCGCGGCAAACGACAAAGTAAAGAGAACTTTGCCGCTTGCTATCATTATGCGGTTCTGTAAACCAGATCTTCTGTTTCCCAGTGTTCCAGCACTTTAACCATATCCGCCGCAACGGCTTTAGCCCCTTCCAGGTCATGCTCCCTGTAATTTCCGCACTCGATCGGCTTCGTTCCCGGGATCTCGCCTTCAAAATCCGCAATAAAGCGCATGGAGTCCTTCACCAGAGCGATAGCCTGCTCACGGGAAACGCTGTCGCGCAGCAGCAGATAAAAGCCTGTCCTGCAGCCCATCGGCCCGACGTAAAGTACCTGGTCAGACCATGCGGAATTGCGTGCATAAGTGGCAAAAAGATGCTCAATCGTGTGCATCGCGGGCACCGGGAGATAGTCCCCGCCGTTTGGTTTTTTCATACGGATATCATAGGTAACCACATCTCCGTCTATCCGGGAAACATACATGCCTTTTTCCAGAATATCGTGGTTCACGGTAAAACTCTGAATCAGTTTCATGGTACAGAACTCCTCCCAAAACACAGTGTTTGAAATTTGGCCAAATGGCCACGGATGACTATTTTGCACCCGCGCCTGCAAAAAAACGCAGCCATGGGCAAAATATGTCTCCTTTTCGGGCGGGGAACATTGCTGAAGGCAGCTCCCCTGAACATCCGGTATCGCTTCATTCGTATTGTACCGATTGCTGAAAGAATTGTCAAATTCTTCCTGTAAAAATGGGGCGGCAGCTCCTCTTTCCAGATACGCAAACCGGTCAATCAGGGCGGCAGTACTTCAACCGGTGATCCCCTTCAGTCTGAATTGTCAGCTGTACAGCCGGTGATACCCAGCAGACCGGGGCGGGAGATCCCTGCCGGACGATAGCGAGCGGCTTTGGCTTCACAGGGAATACTGACCGAACGGAGAAGACCCCGCACCTCAGTGGGTCTTCGCAGAGAGTGTCAGATGTATTCCCTGCGAAGTCAAACAAAGCGAGCGTGGCCGGCAGGGATCTCCCGCCCCGGCCTGCGTCCGTTCAGTGCCCCTGCGGCAAGCGAATCCCCCACTCCGCATGAAATCAGATTACACATCAAATTGCATAAACAACAACCATATCAAAAACCGAATATCGCCAAAATGCATAAAATCCGTATAAAAAACGATGCATGCATTGACTTTTCCGGCGTAAAGTGCTAAAGTATCCATAATTGGTAACTATAAAAAGGCAGGTATTCTTCCGATTCTGCCAGTCAATCAGAATATGGGCTTGGACAAAGGCGTCCGACAGGGATTCTGTCGGTATGCTTTCTTTTTTCAACCCGGCACCACCGGCAAAGCACCGGAAAAAAACCAGACAAAGGCGGATGATCTTTTATGTGGCGATACGTTCTGAAGCGCATACTGCTTGCAATCCTATCCATATTTATTATTATCACCCTGACATTCTTCCTGATGCATGCCATTCCGGGCGGCCCCTTCGCCGCCGAGAAGGCCATCCCGGACAATGTCAAGGCGGCCCTGGAGCGCAGGTTCAATCTGGATAAGCCGGTCTTCACCCAGTACCTTCTCTACCTGAGAAACCTGCTGCGGTTTGACTTCGGCGTGTCCATGAAGCATGGGCGGGATGTCTCTCGTATCATCAGCGAAGGCTTCGCCACCTCCGCAAGGCTGGGCGGCTTCGCGGCGCTTGTGGCCATCGCGGCCGGTCTTGTGCTCGGCAGCCTCGCCGCCCTGACAAGGAACCGCCTGCCGGACCGCATCATCATCTTCGTCACCACCCTGTTTACGGCAATTCCGAGCTTTGTGCTGGCGACCCTGCTGCTGCTTATTTTCTGCCTGCAGCTGAAGGTCTTCCCGGTGTGGAGCGCCACCAATCCCAGCTATGTGCTGCCGGTGATCTCCCTGGCCCTCTATCCCATGGCCTATATCACAAGGCTTACAAAAACCAGCATGCTGGACGTGCTGGGGCAGGACTATATCCGCACGGCCAAGGCCAAAGGCGTGAAAGATGTCATCATTATCTTCAAGCATGCGCTCCGCAACGCCCTGATCCCGGTCGTCACCTATGTCGGCCCCATGATCGCCTACATCGTCACGGGCTCCCTGGTTGTGGAAACCGTTTTCACCATCGGCGGCCTGGGCACCCAGTTCGTCACGAGCATTACCAACCGCGATTATTCCGTTATTATGGGCACCACCATTTTCCTGGCCACGCTGATCGTCATCGCGAGCCTGATCAGCGACCTTATGTATAAGCTGGTGGATCCCAGAATTAAGTTTGATTAAATGTTACAGTTCAGAGCCCGGCGCAAATCTGTGGAAAATCATGGATTCCGCCGGCGGAAATCCATGATTTTTCTGAGATTGTCATCCGGCGGTCACGCCTTAACTTCGGCAATGGCGCTTTTTGCCATTTCTGGAGTCTGGCTCTGAACCGTAACGATTAAATAGGTCAAAGTATAAAATTTCGTTTAAAGGGAGACATATTTTGCCCACGGCTGAACTTTTGTCAGGCGTGGCCGCAAAATAGTCATCCGGGGTATTAGGTCAGACTACAAAATTGTTTTTAGGGAGGAGATGCCGGAATGGAAGCAGAGAAGAAGGACTTTCAGAAGGCCCCGTTCAGCCTGCAGATGGATCTCTCAAAGTTTAAGAAAGCTACTGAAGAGGAAAAACGCCAGCAGGATGTCATGTCCGAGTCCACCACCTTTTTCAGGGACGGCATGAGAAAGCTTTTCAAAAACCCGCTTGCGGTGTTCAGTATTGTTGTGCTGAGCCTGATCATCATCCTGATCCTGGTGGCACCGCTTATTGTACCCTATGGTTATGCCGATATGAACACGGTCAACGGCAAGCGCGACAAGACGGCGACCAACATGGTGCCTTTCCAGTATTCCGAGCTGGAGCAGGAATACATGGCCGAGGGCGGGGAACGGTTCCCCCATATCTTCGGTACGGATTCCCAGGGCCGCGACTATTTCATCCGCTGCGTCTACGGCACAAGGGTTTCCCTGGCGGTAGGCCTGGTGGCCAGCGTCATCGTCCTGATTATCGGTATGCTCTACGGCAGCATTTCGGGATACTTCGGCGGCCGGCTTGACCTGGTGATGATGCGTATCGTGGATATCATCTATTCCCTGCCGGATATGCTGGTTATCATCCTGCTGTCCGTGGTGCTCAAGCAGGTGCTGGATGTGAGCGGAACCGTTTTCGCCTCCCTCGGCACCAACATGATCTCCATGTTCATTGTGTTCGGCGCGCTGTACTGGGTCAGCATGGCAAGGCTTGTCCGCGGCCAGATCCTCGGAATCAAGCAGAATGAATACGTGCTTGCAGCACAGTCCGTCGGCGCGAAGCCGGGCAGGATCATCCGCAAGCACATCCTTCCCAACTGCATCAGCGTTATCTTTATCTCCACCGCCCTGCAGATTCCGAACGCCATCTTCACCGAGAGCTATTTAAGCTTCGTCGGTCTCGGCGTACAGGCCCCCATGCCTTCCCTCGGAAGTCTGGCGAACGCGGCGAGAGACGGCCTCCAGAGCTATCCGTACAGGCTGGTATTCCCGGCAATCCTGATCTGCCTGATCGTGCTTTCCTTCAACCTGCTGGGCGATGCGCTTCGCGATGCCTTCGACCCGAAGCTGGTGAAATAAGGCTTCCGATCACCCGCCCGTAAGGAACCGGGGAAACGGCGGCTGAATCCGCGTTTTCCCATCCCGCAGGGAGATCGGCGAGAGAGCACTGTTGGCAGCAAATACTGTCAGGAACTGCAGACAGGATGACCGAGTTATCTGCATACAGTTTCTGACCCGGAGAGAACTATGAGTGAAAATATACTGGTTGTAAAGGATCTCCATACCTCCTTCTTCACCGATTCCGGGGAAGTGAAGGCGGTAAACGGCATCAACTTTCAGCTGGAAGCGGGGAAAACCCTGGGGATTGTAGGGGAATCCGGTTCCGGCAAGAGCGTCACGGCCTACTCCATCATGCAGATTCTGGCCGAGACGGGACGCATCACGTCCGGAGAGATTCTTTATAAGGGAAACGATATTACCAAATACGATAAAAAGCAGATGCAGGGCTTCCGCGGAAAATGCTGCAGCATTATTTTCCAGGATCCCATGACGAGCCTTAACCCGGTATACACCGTGGGCAATCAGATTATGGAGGCGATCCGCCTGCATACCGAGATTCCCCGCAGGCAGGCAAAGGAGCGGGCAGTGGAGCTGCTGCGTCTGGTCGGCGTGAACGAGCCGGAGCGGCGCATTAAGCAGTATCCCTTTGAGCTTTCCGGCGGCATGCGCCAGCGCGTCATGATAGCCATGGCCCTGGCCTGCGAGCCCGATATCCTGATTGCGGACGAGCCTACCACGGCGCTGGATGTCACCATCCAGGCCCAGATTCTTGAGCTGATGCAGGATCTGCAGAAGAAGCTCGGGATGGCGATCATCATGGTTACCCATGACCTGGGTGTAATCGCGAGCATGTGCGATGAGATCATTGTCATGTACGGCGGAAAGGTCTGCGAGCGGGGAACCGCGGACGACATTTTCTACAGCCCCATGCATGAATACACCAAGGGGCTGCTGCGCTCGATTCCCAGCGTCAACAATATGAAAGAGCGGCTGGTGCCCATCGCGGGAACCCCCATCAACCTGCTGAACCTTCCGAAGGGCTGCGCGTTCTGTTCGCGCTGCGACAACGCCATGAAGATCTGTCTGGAGGAGGTACCGGAGGAGCTGCGCGTCAGCCCCACCCATCTGGCGGCCTGCTGGATGAATGTGCGCCGTATGGCAGAGGAGGGAGGTGCGGTCATTGAGCAGTGAGCCTGAAAACAGAAGCAAGTCCGGGAACCTTGTTGAGGTAAATCATCTGAAGCAGTATTTCCCGGTAAAAACGGGCCTCTTTTCGAGGGTCTGGCTGAAGGCCGTGGACGATGTTTCCTTTGCCATTAAGCCCGGCGAGACCCTTGGCCTTGTGGGCGAATCCGGCTGCGGGAAAACCACGGTGGGACGCACCCTGCTGCACCTGTACAAGCCTACCGGCGGCGAGGTGCTCTTTGACGGGGTGCGGGTGGATGAAAAGAACATCCAGGAGTACCGCAAGAAAATGCAGATGGTTTTCCAGGATCCGTACTCTTCCCTGAATCCCCGCATGACGGTGGAGGATATTGTGGGAGAGCCCCTGGATGTACACCATCTCTACAAAAATAAGAAGGAGCGCCGGGAGCGGATCCTGGAGCTGATGTCGTTAGTCGGATTAAATGCCGAGCATGCCACGCGCTATGCCCATGAGTTTTCGGGCGGCCAGCGTCAGCGCATCGGCATCGCGAGGGCCCTGGCGGTGCGGCCGCAGTTTATTGTCTGCGACGAGCCGGTCAGTGCACTGGATGTCTCCATCCAGGCCCAGGTCATCAACATGTTTGAGGATCTGCAGCAGAAGCTGGGCGTGGCCTATCTGTTCATTGCCCACGACCTGCTGGTGGTGCACCATATTTCCAACCGCATCGCGGTGATGTATCTCGGAAAGATTGTCGAGATCGGGGATGCGGATGAGATCAACAACAATCCCATCCATCCCTATACGCTGTCTCTGTTAAGTGCCATTCCCATTCCGGACCCGAAGACGGCCCGGGCCAGCAAGCGCATTGTGCTGGAGGGGGATGTTCCGAGTCCCATGCAGCTGACGGGAGGCTGTGCTTTCCATACGCGCTGCCCCTATGCCACGGAGCGCTGCAAGAAGGAGTGTCCGGAGCTTACGGACCGGGGTGACGGCCATATGGTTGCCTGCTTCGAGAAGTAAGGACGCTGCGGCCGGATGCGGGTTTAACGTCCGATGAGGCACTTTGCAGGAAGCGATTATACAGCTGAGAATAGTAAGCGCAGGCTTTCATGCGTTTATTATAGGGAAGCGTTTTAAAAAGACGTTTTCCCGGAAACGGCAGCGGAAACTGCCGGAAAGCCCGGTATAAGGTATACCGGGTGCAACAGCGGGAGTGTGGGACGGTAAGCGCCTTCCGCTTCAGAACCGAAGAAGAGATCGCGAAGCCGTCTCGAGGGCCCGAAAGACCAAAGAAGGAGGAGAGTAACACA
>CAMOSC010000188.1 GCA_946624325.1 uncultured Clostridia bacterium | reverse complement strand
GTAGTGCTTGCCGCAGGCGCAACTCTTCTTGGATCAAACTCACACCTGTCGCATGGTGGAAATCAATTAGCTGATGCAGACGATGATCAAGATGATGATGTAATTGATGTCTGAACTATAAATGCTAGGCAAACCAAAGGTCCTCTACCGTGAAAGGTGAGGGCTTTTGTTTTGCCCAGCATACAAAATCGCTATTTTTTGTGGAAGCGTCCGGTGAACGGTTCCGCAAAAACCGGAAGAACTGAAACGAGCCGCCGGGCAAGCTGAACAACAGAAAAATGACTTTCGATGCCGCCTGCCGGACGATGCTTTTTGATATCTGCAAAAGGCATGGCCTCCACCTTGATCAGGAACCGGAGCATGGCGGCCGGGCCAATTTGGAGAAACAGGATTATATCCTGATGAAGCAAAAGGAAAAGCTGGCTGTTCAGGATCAGCAGATCGAAGCGAAGGAATCGTCAGACGTCAAAAGAAAACCGCCGCAAACCCTTGAAAAATAAGGATTTGTGACGGTTTTCTTTCGTGGAGCATAGGGGACTTGAACCCCTGGCCTCCACACTGCCAGTGTGGCGCGCTCCCAACTGCGCTAATGCCCCGAACGAATGGTAGTATAGCACGATGCCGAAATGAATGCAAGCACTTTTTGAATTTTTTGATGAGCCTTTTTTGTGAGGGCAGTAAACGATCCGCCTATGAAACGAACCCTTTTACAATTGTTAAGAAAACCTTTCCTTGTACTGGGACTGGTTCCGTGTTAGAATGTTCGCGTGAAGTATAACATGTGGAAATAGCGGGAGGAATGTGGCGTATGTGGATAGCCAGTGACTGGAAGGATTATGAGATCCTGGATACAAGCAAGGGGGAGAAGCTGGAGCGATGGGGAGATTATCTCTTGGTGCGTCCGGATCCTCAGGTAATCTGGGATACGCCCCGGAAGGCACGGGGCTGGCATCGCCCCAATGCCCATTACCACCGCAGCAAAAAGGGCGGCGGCGAATGGGAGTTTTTTGACCTGCCGGAGCAGTGGAGCATTTCCTATCGGGAACTGACCTTTCAGCTGAAGCCCTTCAGCTTTAAGCACACCGGCCTGTTCCCGGAACAGGCGGTCAACTGGGATTGGTTCTCCGGATTGATCCGAGGGGCCGGACGTCCCGTAAAGGTGTTGAATCTGTTTGCCTATACCGGCGGCGCCACGCTGGCAGCCGCGGCGGCAGGCGCGGCGGTGACCCACGTGGACGCCGCCAAGGGGATGGTCACCTGGGCCAGAGAGAACGCGAAATCTTCCGGTCTTGCGGAAGCGCCCATCCGTTGGATCGTGGATGACTGCATGAAATTTGTGGAAAGGGAAGGACGGCGCGGCAACACATATGATGCCATCATCATGGATCCGCCCTCCTATGGGCGGGGGCCCAAGGGAGAGATCTGGAAGATCGAGGATGCCATTCATCCGCTGGTGGCCGCTTGCGCGGGCATCCTGTCCCCGGATCCGCTGTTTTTCCTGATCAATTCCTATACCACCGGGCTGGCGCCCTCCGTGCTTTCCTATCTGCTGGGGATAGAAGTGAAGAACCGCCGGGGCGGCGCGGTCGCAGCGGATGAAGTGGGCCTGCCCGTAACCGGCACCGGCCTGGTGCTTCCCTGCGGGGCCTCCGGGCGATGGACGGCTGCCGGGCAATGAGATGATAAGAAGATGATGATGCAAGGGTCAAAAGGTCACTAAAAAAAAGAAAGGGAGTGGACTTATCATGGCCAGAGAAGAAGACTGGGGCGCCCGCCGGCCCAACACCAGGGCTCGTAAACGAAAACCCTACAATGATGATTACAAGGACGATGAGTATTCCGTGCGTGACCGCGTGAGACGCAATTATACGCAGGATGACGACTACGATTTCGACTCGCGCCGCTATGAGGGGCGCGGCCGCCGCGGCGCAGAGGAGGACTACGGTTACGAGGACGACCGCCGGAGCAGCCGCAGCTATGAAGACGACCGTCGTAGTTCCCGCGTTGATGACCGCAGACGGCCGTATGATGATTATGAGGAAGACCGCAGACGCGCACGCAGCTATGAGGATGAAGCGTCCCGCAGCCGCAGGAGCCGCAGCGTGACGGAGGAGGAAGATCGCAGGCGCAGGAGCCGCAGCGCGGCGGATGAAGAAGCCCACAGCCGCAGGGCCTCCGAAGGCCGTCGGGAGCGTGCCCCCCGGAAGAAACGCGGCGGTGGCTGCCTGCCTGTCGTTGTGATCCTGTTGTTGCTGCTGGCAGTGGCTGTCGGTGGTATAGCCTATGTCGCTTCCCTCTGGGGCAAGGTAGATCCGGCGGATTTCCGCAGCGCGGATATCGAGGTAAACCCGGACCTGCCTGCATCTATTCGCGAGGAGCAGAAGAACTACCGCACGTTCATGATCTTCGGCGTGGACTCCCGGGACAACAACACACTGCAGGCCGGAACGCTGGCTGACAGCAATATCATCGTTTCTATTAATAAAAAGACCGGCAAAGTGAAGCTGCTTTCCATCTACCGCGACACCTATGTGGAGACCACCGTGGGCGAGACCATGAAGCTGACGGAGGTCTACAACAAATACGGCGCGAAGGAACAGCTGGCCACCATCAACAAGAACTTCGACCTGAACGTGACGGAATACGTGACGGTCAACTGGAAGACGGTGGCGGATACCATCAACATGCTGGGCGGGCTGGATATTGAACTTTCCGAGGGTGAGTGCCAGGGCATCAATAAGTACATTGATGAGGTCATTGACTCCACCGGCGTGGATTCCTCCCATGTGGATGTCTCCGAAGGCACGCAGCACCTGGACGGTGTTCAGGCCGTCACCTACTGCCGCCTGAGAAAGGGCCTTGGGGATGATTACAAGCGGACCGAGCGTCAGCGGACGGTAGTGACCAAGACGCTGGCAGCGGCGCAGTCCGCGGGCGTGCCCACGGTACTGAAAGTCTGCAACACCGTGTTCCCGGGACTTTCCTCCAGCTTTTCTCTGCCGGAGGTGCTGACCCTGGCGACAGGTATGGGCCGGTATGATATTGATGATTCCTCCGGATTCCCCTTCGACGGAAGAGATCAGGAGGGCGGCCGGTATTATATGTACCCCATCACGCTGGCCTCCAACGATAAGAAGCTGCACGAGTATCTCTATAACAATACGGAGTACGAACCCTCCGGCACGGTGCAGGAGCTCAGTCAGAGGATCGAAGAGGTCGCAGGTAATTAGAATGTAAAACAGCCGGAAGCCAGGCAAAAAGAAGCCGGCGGCTGAGCAAACGTAATAAAGAAGCAAGCAGGGGCTGTGAAAACGGGAGTTTTACAGCCCCTGCTTTGATGTGCACCGGGCGACGCATGTTTGCAACAGGTGAAAGTCCCGCATCCGCCCGGATTTCCCTTGGATGTTCAAAAATTGCTTCTTAGGAACGATTTACAACCCGATCGCCTCGCTCCAACATAGGTTGCCTCATCCCTCTTATGGTATTCTGGGCAAAATCATGTTCTCACAGAACTTTTACAACCCGGAAACATCGAAAAGAGCTTACCGCTGAACCTCAAAACGGGTTGTAAACACAACTGAAGTACAGTGTTTTGAACAAATCAGGTCTCCTGCTTAACATATTTTATACTTGCGGTATTCAAACGGGTTGTAAATCATTCCGGAGAGCCTGGTTTTGCACACTGGCCAAGGCTAAGCAGATTACGAGGGAAAAGGGCTGAAAACTCGTTCCAATTCAACAAAAAAAACGCGGGAAAAACACATTTTGAACACATACGCGTTCTATACTCACAATTAGCTGAAGAGGAAAAGACCTTTCACTATTGAGAGGTGGTTATCTTCCGCAGCCGAAAAGAAAACATGCCGGGGCGGCTGACCCGGAAGAGATAAGGGGTGTGTACAGATGAGTGAGTATTATGAGCATGATTCTATGGATGATGAACAGCGCGAGCAGGAAATGCAAAACAATGAAGAGTACCGCAAACCGCCGTATATGAGAGATGCTGAAGATAACGGAACAGAGGAACCCGAAGGCAGTGCTTCCTACAGCTATGATTCTTCTACCGGACGGTCTTCCTATGGTTATGATGACGGAAAGAACCGCTATGCCTACGATGATCAAGGCAGTGAGCCTTCCGGCAGTCGATATTCCTACGATGAGGAAAGCCGCTACCGTGCCAAGAATGGCGGAAACGGTGGGAACAGACCGAAAAAGAGCAACGGAAAGGTGATTGCGGCCGTGGTGGTCGCGGCGCTGGCCATCGGCGGTGTTGTCGGCGGTGCCAGTTATGTGATCGGCAATTATTTCAACAACCATCAGCTGGGAGCTGCGATGGCGCCAGCCACGCAGGAGGCGCAGGCAGAGACGGAAGCCGCACAGGCAGGAACGGAAGCCGCGAAGGCGGAGAGCGAATCATCTGAGCGTGATGTGCTTCTGCCGGGGACCGGCCTGGGAGAAAGCATTGCTTCTCAGGAAGGGGCAGCCTCGAATGAGGCCGCGACTCAGGCGGCAGAGGGATCTGAAAATGCCTCTATTGAAACAGCGACGGCCGGAGCGAGTCAGACGGCGGCTGTAAAGGCACTGGATGTAACGGATGTGGTAGATGTGGCCATGCCCTCTGTGGTAGCCATCACCACCACGCAGATCTATGAAGACTACAGTGCCGGCGGATACAATCCTTTCTATTATTATTTCTACGGCTTTGACGGCGGCCAGGGCGCCTACGGGAACCAGGGCGGCCAGGGCAATGAATATACCGTGACCGGTGCCGGCTCCGGCATCATCATTGGAGATGACGGCGAGGAGCTTTGGGTAGTGACCAACAATCATGTGGTCGCCGACGCCGAGACCCTGACCATCAGCTTTGCGGATGATTCTACCGCGGAAGCTTATGTTAAGGGTACCGATGAAAATAACGATCTGGCCGTGGTAGGCGTGAAGCTTTCCGGCCTGTCAGATGCCACCAAGAGTTCCATCAAGGCCATTCAGATGGGCGATTCCGACAGCCTGCGACTGGGCGAGACCGTCATTGCGATCGGCAACGCACTGGGTCTGGGGCAGTCCGTAAGCACCGGCGTGGTCAGCGCGGTGAACCGTGAGATCACGACCTCCGAGGGAACGACGCTGAATACCATCCAGACGGATGCAGCCATCAACCCCGGTAACTCCGGCGGCGCGCTGCTGGATGCCAACGGCGAACTGATCGGCATCAACGTTGCTAAGGATTCGGAGACGGATGTTGAGGGTATGGGCTATGCCATCCCGATCTCTTCCGCTAAATCCATTATTGAGAACCTGACTTCCATGTCTCCCAGAGAGGCGGTCAGCGAAGATCAGTATCCCTACATGGGCGTACAGCTGCAGGATATTGACAGCACGGCGGCGCAGTATTACAACATGCCGCAGGGCATTCTGGTCTACTCCGTGGTGGAGAATGGACCGGCTCAGAAGGCGGGGCTGCTGACGCAGGATATCATCACCGAGTTCAACGGTGTGAGCGTGAAGACCTATGATCAGCTGACCAATCAGCTGCAGTATTACGCCGGCGGCACGACGGTCACTCTGAAGGTGCAGCGCGTGGAAAACGGCCAGTACACGGAAAAAGAGCTGACCATGACCCTGGCCCTGCGCAAGGATTATGTAAACGAGAACCAGAATCAGAACGGCGGGCAGAATAACGGCAATCAGCAGATGCCCGGCAACGGCGGACAGCAGTTCCCCGGCGGCGGAACGCAGCAGACACCCGGCAATGGCGGAACGCAGCAGACGCCGAACAACGGTTCCGATAATTCCGGAAAAACCTCCGGCTGGAATGGATTCAATTTTGGGAACTAAACAATAGAAATGTGGATTCGCGATTGCGAAAAAAGAAAATAAGAAATAAAGAAAGAGCGCTGCAGCTCACGGAATACCGTGGGCGCAGCGCTTTTTTCTCGAAGAACATTCTTTTTCTCGAGGAACATTCTTTTCTCGAAGAACACTCTTTTACAGGCGTTACCGAATAAAGTTGGTCTTAGCGGCGGGCTCGGTCTTTCTCTCCACGCCGGCAGCCTTTCCGGCTTCGATGCACTTTAAGAGCCAGGCCATGTTGTGGCCGATCAGGCGCATGGTGCGAAGGCCTTCCGCATCCTGCATGACCTCTTCCGGCGTGTTGCCGAAGACCATGTTCCAGTAGCAGGAAGATACCACGGGCATCTCGCTGATCATAAAGTACTTATTCAGGTTATCCATGGCGGCGGCGGTTCCTCCGCGGCGGGCGG
>CAMOSC010000187.1 GCA_946624325.1 uncultured Clostridia bacterium | reverse complement strand
TTCTTTTGCAGTGCCTTTCCAAAATCAGGCGCATAGTGGGCTATGTAACTGATTTTGGGAAGGTACTGCGGAAGAAAAAGACAAGCAAAATGACTGGTTTATTTCTGAACAGGTCCATAGTTCAACAGATACTTCCGCAGGGCAAAATCATCCCCAAATATATTTCATCATACGGCATGCATATACAAATGGCAAGCATAAGTTTGTGAATTTTTCTTACAATTTCATTACATCTTACAATTTCATTACAACTCTGTAAAATTGCACTAACCAAGCTTAAACGGGCGTGACCGGAGGAAAGCTGATACTCCCCTCCGCGTCACGCCCGAAATCACATAACACCCGAATTCACATGACGCCGGAATTCATATGACGACGGAATTCACACGACGACAGAACGCACCTGACGATATAATCCATACGACGACGGAATTCACCTGTCATCAGGGAAACACCGATAAAGTCTGCGTTTGCGCCGAACAGTCCCGCTCCGGCAGTATCCGGTGTCACCCCACGGTAGAAAGATCCCAGGGCTCATGAATCTTCGGCACATCGCTGATCAGCCGCTTCGTGTAAGCCGCCTTCGGATGCAGAATCACATCCTGGGCAGAGCCGCTCTCCACAAATTTCCCGTGCTCCATAATGTAGATGGAATCCGAGATGTAGTACGCCAGACCGATATCATGGGTGATGAAGATAACCGTCATGCCCGTCTCATTGCGCAGGTTCAGCAGCATATCCAGGATCGTTGCCCTGGAACAGGCGTCAATCATGGAGGTGGGCTCGTCCGCCAGCAGGATATCGGGCTTGAGCAGGAAGATGCGGGCAATCATCAGCCTCTGCATCTGGCCGCCGGAGAGCTCAAAGGGATACTTGTTGGTCAGCTCCGCAAACTTCAGGTTCACAAAGGAGCAGGCCTCCGTCATCATCTCAAACTTCTTCTGCTTCGGGAGATGCTTGCCCCCGCGCATATTGATGCAGTCCAGCAGGACCGAATCGATTTTGTGGAATACATTGTAGCTGGAAAAGGGATCCTGGAAAATGGCCTGGATACCCTGCCAGTACTCCCGCTTCTTCTGCCCCGTGGAGATATCCCTGGGCGCGTCCTTGAAGAAAATCTCCCCCTCGGTCGGCTCCAGGAGCCCCAGGAGCATCTTTGAGAGCGTGGTTTTCCCCGAACCGGACTCTCCCACGATGGAAATCAGCTCGCCCTTGTGGAAATCGAAATTCACATGGTCCACCGCGACGGTCGTTGTCTTTCCGGTGTGGAAAACACGGGTCACATTTTTGCCGCTGAGGCACATGGGCTCTTTCGAAAAGTCCTTGTTCCGGTCAGCACCGAAGGTAACGCTCTCCCGGGTATCAGCCGCAGCCGTCATAATGTTGTCTTCAGTCTTCACGCTGGTACACCTCCCTCAGTTCTTCCGCAGAGAAATTGCAGCGGTAGCAGCGTCCGCCGCCCAGATCCGTCATGGGAACCGAATAGTCCCTGCAGTTGGGCGTCGCATAGCGGCAGCGCTCGGCGAAACGGCAGCCCGCCGGCGGGTGCTTCAGGTTCGGAGGCGTTCCGGGGATAGCGGTCAGCTTCACATCCCTGGTGCCCTCCTCCGGAACCAGGATCGAGCGCATCAGCCCTCTGGAATAGGGGTGGACCGGATCGAATACCATCTCCTTCGCGGAGCCGCGCTCCACGATCTGGCCGGCATACATTACCATGATGTCATCCGTGACATTGTAGAGCAGCGGCAGCTCATGGGTGATGAAAATCATGCTCTTGACCAGGCCCTTGGCCATCATGTCCTTGAGCATTTTAATAACCATCTTCTGGCTGGTGACGTCCAGCGCCGAGGAGGGTTCATCCGCGATCAGCACCTTCGGATTCAGGATGGTGGACACGGCGATAACCACTCTCTGGCGCATGCCGCCCGAGAGCTCCACGCTGTACTTGTCCAGTGCCTCCACCGGCAGGCCAAGCAGTGCGAACCGCTCCTTCGCCATCTGCCTGATCTCCTTTTTGGACATCTTAATCTCATGGGCCTTCATGACATCCTCAATGAACTTGCCCACCTTCCTTGTGGGGTTCATGGCGTTCATGGCCGCCTGCGGGATGTAAGCCACCTCGGAGCCCAGGACGTTCTTGCGCACCGTGTCCGGATCCATGCCGGAAATGTTTTTTCCGTCAATGATAATGGAGCCGCTTGTGTAATGCAGCGGCGGGAAATAGTAACCCATCAGGCTCAGGGCCAGCGTGGATTTTCCGCAGCCGGATTCGCCGGCAATTCCGAGGCTCTTGCCCTCCTCAATGGTCAGGGAGACATGATCCACCGAGTAGACATCCTCCCGGTTTCTCGTGATGTATTTCGTAGTGAGGTCCTTTACCTCAAGCATATATTTTGCCATATCCTTGCACCCCCTTAATCACGCAGCGTCGGATTGAACACCTGGTCCAGACCCGTATTCATCAGGTTTAAGGAGAAGGATGTCAGCGCGATCACCAGAATTACAGGGAAATAAGCCCACCAGGCATTGCTGGAGGTATAGGCGCCGAACAGCTTGGCCCAGTTCATCATGAGGCCCAGCGTCGGAACCACGGTGGTCTTCGGTCCAAGTCCCAGGAGGGAGAGCTGTGCTTCCGCAAGGATGCCGCTGGACACCTGCAGGATAAACGCCATCACCACGTAGGAGGCGATATAGGGCAGGATATCCGTTATAATAATGCGGAACAGGCTGTGCCCGGACAGCTTGGACAGATTCACATGGTCGCGGTTCCGCAGGGAGATGACCTGGGAGCGCACGGAACGTGCAGTCCATACCCAGCTGGTCAGGCCGATGACGATGGCGCAGGTGGTCACGCCCCTGGCCTCCTGTCCCACGGAGTAATAGATCAGGATCAGCAGGACAAAGCCCGGGATGACCGTGAAGATGTTTGCGATAAACATCAGGATATCATCCAGCAGACCGCCGACATATCCGGCCAGCAGCCCCACCAGAAGCCCCAGGAGGGTCGCGATGGTGCCTGCAATCAGGCCGATAATCAGAGAGGTTCCGGTGGCGGAGACAAGCTCCGTGAGCATGTCGCGTCCGAAGTTGTCCGTGCCGAGGGGCAGGTTCAGGGCATTTGCCACCTCATTGACCTTTACGTAATCCGTATCGGCAACCGCGCGGCTTTCGGCGGCATCGCCCTCTCCGCTGACCACCGTCATGGCACCCGCGCTGTCCGAACCGGAAAGCTTCGTGTCCAGACGCTTCAGCTTGTTGCGCTGTGCCTTTGTGGAGAAGCCCTCATACTTGGAGGTACGGACATTCTCCTCATCATAGCTTGATTTCCAGAGGGCAATCAGGTCGTTTACGGAATCATCCGAGAGGTCCAGTCCTTCCGTATCCGCACCCATAACCGTCAGGAAATCCAGCATGGTCTTCCGGTCCTCCGCCGTGAGCAGGGAGCCCATGCGGTTTGCGGCCGCCTCCGGAAGGTCAATGCGGTAGGTGGAGGTGTTGTTCGCGTCATAAACCGAGAGATAGGTGCCCGGCGCCAGGAACCCCTTTCCGATGGAGACTAACGGATCCCGCGGCACGAAGTAAGGATAGATGAGTACCGTGAGCACCATGGCCATAAAGATCACAAAGCCCACAACAAAGCGCGGGGAATGGAAGATATTGCGTAATGTACTTTTCATCTCATCACCCCCTTAGTCAAACTGGGCAGCCTTTACGCGCGGATCGATGAATGCATAGATAATATCCAGCGTAAAGGAGGCTAACAGCACCATGATCGTGATGATCAGGGTTGTGGCGGATATCACGGGATAATCCGAGGATACAATCGCATTGTACATGGCCATGCCGAGACCCGGATAGCTGAAGATGGTCTCCGCCACCAGCGCGCCGCCGACCATGGAGCCGATGCTCATGGCAAGGCCGGTAACCTGCGGAAGCATGGCGTTGCGGAACACATAGCGGACAATCCTGCGGTCCTTGATGCCGAGGAAGCGGGCGTATTTGACATAGTCCGCGTTCAGCTCATAGATGGACATGGAACGCATGCCGACCGCCTGTCCGCCGATGGAGATCAGCACGATGGACCAGAAGGGAAGCTGGTAGTGCCAGATGACGTTTGCGATAAATGAAGGCGTAAATTTCGGGATGAGTCCGGCGTCATATGCGCCGTTCACCGGGGCGACTTTCAGGTTCACCGCAAAAATAACAAGCAGGATAACCGCCATGCCGAAGGCCGGAATGGCAGAGAAGAACAGGCTGACCGGCATCAGGACCTTATCAAAGGCCTTGCGCAGGTAAGCTGCCAGCGCGCCGAGGACATTGCCCAGGATCCATCCTACCAGGATGGCGGGCAGCTGCAGGGCGATGGTCCACCAGATGCCGCTGCCGATAATATCGGAAACCGTACGCGGATACTGGCTGTAGCTCACGCCGAAGGTACCGTTTACGGCATTTTTCACGAAATCAAAAAACTGTCCGAAGATGCTCTTGTCCAGTCCGAACTGCTGCTTATAGAAAGCAATCTGTTCCTGGATCTGTTCCTGGCTCGCGCCGGGGCTTACCGATTTTCCGACAATGGCATTTACGGGATCGCCCGGCATCAGCCGCGGCAGGATGAAGTTCAGGATCACCGCGGCAATAAAGGTAATGACAAACCAGAAAATCTTCTTTTTGAAGTATTTTCGCATACCCTTGCTCATGTGTATCGACCTCCTCCCTAAACGGAGTTTTGTACTTTGACCTGACGGCCACGGATGACTATTTTGCAGCCACGCCTGCAAAAAGCGCAGCCGTGGGCAAAATATGTCTCTTTCTACAGGAAAAGCGGCCATGACAAACCGGTCATGGCCGCCTTTTTATCATAATCCGCAGTCAAAAACCCTGTTCCCGGTCAGGCATTTCAAACATCCCGGGCAGGCCTGCGTCCCGCCGCGGGCATTGATGCGTTACGTGCGAATGCCATTCCGGCAGACAGGTAATCTGGCGATGATTATTCCTCAACAAGCTCCAGGTTGTAGAGAGCAGCCACACCATAGCCGTCTGTCAGGTCTGCCGGCGGAATGTTGTTGCCGTCGTCAGCTTCGGGATAGCTGGTCCATACGCTCTCGTTCACGGCATGGAACTGCTCCGGACGATACATCAGCGAGAAGCTCGGAACCTCTGTCAGATAGATCTCGGTTGCTTCGGTGTAGAGAGCCTTCAGCTCTTCCTCGTCGGTGGTCAGCGGGATCGCGGCGATGATCTCATCGATGCGGTCATTCTGATAATGTCCGAAGTTTCCGGACCAGTTGTTGTCAACGCCCAGGAAATCGGAGCTCATGAGCGCGCGCAGACGGCTCCACGGAGCTGCCGGCTCAGCGCCTGCCGGGCTGTACATGAAGATGTCATACTCGGTCTGGGAAGCGGCCGTAAATACGGTCTGGTAGATGCTCCACTCCGGATAGTTGGTGGAGATATCAATGCCGATTGCCTGTCCGGCAGCGGCAACGATTTCCATGGCTGCCTGCCAGTCGGTCCAGCCGTTCGGGCAGCAGGCGTTCAGCGTGATCTTCTCGCCTTCATACTCACGGAAGCCGTCTCCGTCGGAATCAACGATGCCGGCCTCATCCAGCAGAGCCTTGGCGCCTTCGATGTCCTTGCCGACCCACTGAAGGTCCGCAACCGCATCGTGGTCGTACATAGCCTGCTCACCCTCGGTCGGGTTGAAGAGGGAACGCGGAACATCGGCGAAGCTCGGGGACTGGTTGGTCATGGCGTTCTCAATGATCTGGTCATAGTCAACGGCCATGGCGATGGCGCGGCGAACCTCGGGAACCTGAAGAACCGGGATCTCCATGTTGTACCATGCGGTGGGCATTGTTGCGCAGATGCCGTAGGGAGCCTCATCCATATAAGTGGAGATGGGCAGCTCCTGCTCTTCCCACAGGTTCTGGACATTTGCGATGAACTGCTGCGTGCAGTCGATGTCGCCGGCCTTGAAGGAGATCAGGGCAGCATCGTTATCGGCAAGGATCGGATGGCCGATGTACTTCGGAACCGGAAGGGATCCCCACATGGACTCATCCTGGCCCCAGTATGCGTCGTTGCGGACGAAGGCAACCAGCTGGTCGTTTGCGAAATACTTTCCGTAAGGTCCGGAGTAAACCACATCCTCGGCCGGGTCGTTCATGATGGCCGCGGCATCTCCGCCGTTGCGCTCAAACAGGGTATCGATCCATGCCTTCTGGGCAACATAGGTTCCGCTTAAGAAGTTCAGAACCTGCAGCGGGTTCGTGGGGTT
>CAMOSC010000186.1 GCA_946624325.1 uncultured Clostridia bacterium | reverse complement strand
GCTGCGATTGTCGCGGCGTTCGCCGTATGGTAGAAAACGCCATCACTGTCCCGGGCAAGCTAAAGAACAGCTTTCCCGTGCCAGTGCTGTCGTTTTCTGCTTTGAGCCATGCCGACAGATCGCAGCGCGAAAAGCGTGCGCTGCGATTGTCGCGGCGTTCGCCGTATGGTAGAAAACGCCATCACTGTCCCGGGCAAGCTAAAGAGCAGCTTTCCCGTGCCAGTGCTGTCGTTTTCTACCGCATGGCTCATTGCTTCGCGCAAAAAAGGGATAACGCATCCGCATCATCCCCTCCGCCTGTAAATAAAAGACGCCACTTTGAATCAATCTGCCTGAAAACGGCCGGCAGAAAGCCATTCGTCGCTTACTGGATCAGTCACCCTTTAACGGTTCAGCCGGTGTATCCCAAAGATTGGCCCGTTTCAGGCTCAGATACTCCGCATACGCTTTTTCGAGAATCTGCTTCTCATTCGAAAACTTCAGCAGATGATAAGCCTCATGGTACTTGTAGTAACCCGAATCCACAAAATACTCTTCTCTTTGCGGCTTGCTGTAGTAACTTTCTGACATCATCAGAAACCAGTGCACTTCCTTGTCGACGACGTCCTGCGGAACATGGAAAGTGTACTCGCTGACTCCGATATACTTTACGATTGATGCCACGGCACCCGTTTCTTCCCGCACCTCCCGCAGAGCGGTCTCCTCATGCGTTTCGCCCGGTTCAACGGTTCCTTTCGGCAGGACCCAGCCCTCATACTTGTTCTTGTAATTCTTATAGAGAACTAACACCTTGCCCCTGAATATCACTACACCACCGCAGCTGGTTGCCTCAATCATGCAATGCCTCCCGGTTGTGTACTTACTTGGTTTTAGTATACTCTAATTCGAAGCATATTTCAACAAAAAGACCGCATGAAATTGTACAACATTTCCGATAATTGCAGATATTTGTCCTCTGATTTCCCGAACGGTTCCGTTTTGAACATACAGGGAGTCCGGCCGGCGCATTTTTTGAACGGCCTGAACAAACGGTTTACATCGAAGGATTTTCTGCTGTTTTCAGCGAGAAATAATAATCAAAAATACGGCCGGCAACAGGGGCTGCCACCTCGCCGCCCGACCCTCCGTCCTCAATCAGCACGCAGACAGCAATCTCGGGATTTTCCGCGGGTGCAAAACCGCAAAACCATGCATGATATCTTCCTGCCTGACTCGAAAACTGTGCGGATCCGGTCTTCCCCGCTACCTGGCAGAATGTACTCGCGGCAAGGTATCCGCTCCCATCCCTGACAACGCCCGTCAAAAACTCCGTAAGCAGTGCCGCCTCCTCCTTCGTACAGCAGGTTCTGAGCACTTCCGGAACGGCCTGCAGTACATTGCGGCCGTCCGTGCTCGTGTAGCCTTCTATCAGGTAAGGCTTCATCATGACGCCTCCGTTCGCGACGGCAGACGTGATCATCAGGTTCAGCAGCGGCGTGGTTAGCGTGGTTCCCTGTCCGATGGCATTCTGGATATAATCCCAGTCATCCGCCCCTGCATCCATGGAAAAACGGCTCTTCCTGTATTCCAGTTCAAGCTGTTCTCCCGTGTTGTATCCGAAATCATCGGCAAGCGCTTTCCATTTAACCGGATCCAGCGTCTTACCCATGGTAATAAACGCACCGTTGCAGGACAGGGAGAGCGCCGACCAGGCGTCCACGGTGCCGTGTGCATGGCCCTCGTGGCAGTTGATCGTGTAGGTTCCGTCGCTGTATGCGCCGCTGCAGGTATAGGAAAAATCCCGCCAGGTATCCGGGTTCTCCCGTATGAATTCCAGCAGTGTAATCAGCTTAAATGTGGACCCCGGCGCATAGGCGCCCTGCGATGCGCGGTTGAGGAGGTTTCCGGTGGTATTCTCCTCGGATACCAGGCTGCTCCATTCCTGTGAAACCCGGTTCGGATCAAAGTCCGGACTCGAGACCATAGCCAGTATCCGGCCCGTTGCGGGCTCCATGACGGCGATCGCGCCGTTCCTGCCCGCGAGCTGTTCACGCGCATAGGCGCTCAGCCTGTAATCCAGCGTGACATGAAGCGTGTCTCCCTTGATTTTCCGGTTCAGGAGTTCCTCACGGATCTGCATCCAGAACGGTGCGCTCGTGGTCAGCAGACGGATTTTCTGGGAGCGTTCCAGGCGTGCCCCGCCCATGGCCTCATAGCCAAGTGTATGGACGAACAGCTCGCCAAACGGATACAGGCGGTATTCCGTGCCGTCCGGTGCATTCTGGGTGGTTGCCAGAACTACACCATCCGAACTCACGATGTCGCCTTTCATAACGTTCCGCGCCATGTTGGAGGTGCGGTTATTCAGGGGATTGATCAGGATTTCCTGTTTCCCGGCCGCCTCAAACCATAAGAAATATCCGGTCATCAGCAGGAAAAGAACGGTCAGGATTGCGCCTGTTACAATGCTCTCCCGCCCGCGTTTCTTTCTTTTCCCTCTTGACGGAAGCACCGTTTTCCTGTCCGCTTCCTTTTTCTTGGAAGCAGGCTGCCCGGCTGCGCCATCCTGTTCCGGGAAAGAGCCTGATTCTTCCATGGACCGGGCGGCGGATTCAGGGCCCGGCGCCTTTGTGCTTTCGGGGTTCGGCGCGGCTATGTGTTTCCCCGCAGAATGTTTTCTGCGCTTCTCCCGGGTCAAAGCTTTCTGCGCTTCTTCCTGTTCTTCTTCATAATACCATTCTATGTCATGTCCGGTATTTTCCGGGGATTTTGTAGCGTTCCCTGGTTTCTTCAATCCGATCCACCTCATTCTGCTGTTTGATATAGAGTTCCTGCATGATTCCGAAAAGGATAAAGGTACTGATCACGGAATTGACTCCGTAGCTGATGAAAGGAAGTGTTACCCCGGTAGAAGGGATAAATTTGATGACGCCTCCGATATTAAGCAATACCTGTACGCCGTAGATTACCGCCAGCCCGACACCGGTAAGCCGGTAGAAAGGAAGGTAGAGTACGGACGCAACGCGGATAAACATCAGAAGGCAGGCCAGGCAGATCAGGATAATGCAGATTCCGGTAATCCCGCCCAGCTCTTCGCATACCGCAGAAAAAACGAAATCGGAATAATATTTCGGAATCTTTCCCGGACTTCCCCTGTAGAGCCCCTGCCCAAACCAGCCGCCCGTGGCGATCCCGAAAAGGGAATTCGCGATCTGATAGCCCCTCTGTTCATAATCCTGCCAGGGATTCAGCCACATAAGCACCCTGGTCTGAACATGGGAAAACAGGCGGAATGCGGCGTATGTGCCGAAAGCCCCTCCGGCAACACCGACAAACAGCGTCTCCACCCTTCCCGTAGCCACGTAGAGCATCATCAGGAACGAGGCGGCGTAGATCACCGCCGCCCCAAGGTCGTTTGAGAGCACCAGCACCCCCACATGGGCCAGCGTAATGCAGCCTGCAAGGAGGATTCTTCTGACATCGGTCCGCTCCCGGAAAAGAACGGAAATCAGCAGCACAAAGCTGATTTTGACAAACTCGGAAGGCTGTACTACAATGCTGCCGAAGGAAAGCGTAAGGTTTGCCCCGTAGGTCACGCGTCCTTTCAGCCATACTACAGTTAAAAGGGCCAGGCCAATCACACCGGTAACGCCAGCCCAGACCCTTGCGGCCCGGATCTTTGCGAACATCTTCGGCACAATCAGCGTCACGGCCGCAGCCGCACAGGTTATGGCAAACTGCTTCTGCGCCTTGGAAGGAACCAGCCGCGTCAGAATGACAAAGCCGGTCATTATGAACAGAAGCATGTGCGAGAGAAGTATGGGATTGGCTTTCCTGTACAGCGTCCTGTATACAAACAGATAGGCGAGGAAGAAAACCAGCTGCATTCCGTACTGAATCAGGACGGTGATTTCCCGGGTATTCAGATAGATCACGGCAAACGCGGCCGCATGAAACAGGAACGTAACCGTATTCAGGTAGTAATACCAGCCGGTCAGGCTCCGAACATGTTTCTTTCCCAGTGCCGCAAAAGCCCCTGCCGTATAAAGGATCATCAGGGCCGTCAGCAGATATTTGCTGATGATGGTAAGCGCATCCGTCATATGTTTTTATTCTACTCCGCGTTTAAAATGTCCTCTTGTAAACTTCTGAAGCTGCGCACCCGATTCCGGATGTGCCAGGGCCTCACGGAACAAATCCAGCACCTGCCTCGTCTCCTCCCTGTCCTCTGCGGAAAAAACCATGCGGAGACCGGAAGGCTTCAGGGCGAGGACCTGGGGCATGACATCGGCCAGAGAAAGCGGCAGGCTGTTCAGGATCAGGTTATAGCATTCCCTGCAGTAGTTTCTGACGGGGAAAAGATTTCCCTTTCTGTCCTTCAGCAGGAGTTTTTCCGGTTTTTTGGAGCAGCCGCGCAGCGTCTTCAAAACACACTGAGCTGTGATCATCATGGGAAGATAACCATAGACAATCAGCTCCGTATCCCGCATACCGCGTGCCGAAAGTTCCCTGCCGTTGAGTTCAACCGGAGCCGTCAGCAGGTCAGCTCCCCATTCTTTCAGCTCCTCGCAGGCGCTTTGGCTGAACGTATAAAGCGTATGATCCGCGGCCAGAAGGGGGGCCTCTTTTGGATTGCCGTCCCTGAACACCTTCCCTGCCCAGAGAAGTGCTTCGGCATTGGGGCAGAGGAAAAGCCGGATTCCGGAATCCCGCAGCATTTTCAGATCCTGCTCCGGGCATTCCCGGTCTGCCTCCCGCACCATGCGCGGCAGAATATAGCCGCAGTGCTTTCCGCTCTGAACAACCCTCCCTGCAAGCACTGCCGCTTCCCCGGGCGTTCCGATATGGGAATCCAGATAGATTGTTGAAATCCAGGAACTGTGCAGGCACTCTTCCAGCTGTTCCCGGGTCTCACAGCAAACGCTTACCGGAGGAAGACCTTCAGGTATGTCCGGCTGCCTGACCGTTGCCGCAGGTCTGTCTCCGGCGGTATACTGCCTTTTGTACAGCCCGCAGAGTGCGTTTTCCATAGTCTCAAAGGCTTCCCGCCTCAATGCATTCAGGCGGCTGACCGGTAGGAAGGAATGTCCGTCCGTGGCAATCTCAAGCTTTTCCCAGTCAAACGCCGCGTCCTTTGTCTTCTCGAGCGATCTGCGGATATCCTCCTCAGACAGCGGCCTGGCCTGGGCCTCCTGAGCCTCATCACCCTGAACGCGGACTTTTTCTCCCCGGCACTCCATTTCTATTATAGCAGGTTTTCCGCTCTCAATTCTGACGAATCCTTTTCCGTTTTCTTTCTGAATCTTTCCGCAGTAGGCATCGTGCATCCGGCTGATGCATTCCTCCGCCTCGGGCCTGGGATCCGGCGCTTCAAGCGTAATCATTTCACGTCCGTTATGACGCCTGTAATATCCGTCGGTAAAGCCTTTCCTGTTGAAAAGTCCGAGGAGCGTCCGTTCATCGTCCTCAGAGACAACAGGATTTGCACCCGGATTTTCCAGGATCCGATCCAGATATTTCCGATATATGCTGACAACCCCTGCCGTATACTCCGGTTTTTTCATCCTTCCCTCGATTTTCAGGGAATAGACTCCCGCATCCAGCAGCTCGGGAAGCAGGGAAAGCGTATTCAGGTCTTTCGGGCTGAGCAGGTATCCGGCCTTTCCCCACGGATGGCTTTCATCCTCCCTGCAGACGCTGTAGGGAAGCCGGCAGGGCTGGGCACAGCGTCCGCGGTTCCCGCTCCTTCCCCCGGCAATGGAGGAAAACAGGCACTGCCCCGAATAACAGTAGCACAGCGCGCCATGGATAAACGCTTCCAGCTCCAGTCCGCATGCAGAATGAATTTTCTGTATTTCCCGCAGGGACAGCTCTCTCGGCAGGACAAGCCTTGCGGCACCCAATGCCTCCAGTTTCTCCGCCGAGCATACTCCCGTCATGGCCATCTGGGTGCTTGCATGAACCGGCAGGTCCGGGAAATTGCTGCGCATCAGTCTTAAAACACCCGGATCCTGGACAATCACGGCATCCAGGCCTTCCTCATAAAAGGGAACCAGCCACCGCGTCAGATCTTTTTCAAGCTCGTCCTCCTTCAGCAGCGTATTTACCGTCAGATACAGTTTTTTCCCGTGAAGATGCGCGTACCGGATTGCCCCGATCAGATCCCCGTCATCCGGGTTATCCGCATAAGCCCTCGCGCCAAACCGGCCGCCTCCGATATAAACTGCATCTGCTCCCGCAAAAAAAGCGGCTTTCATGGTCTCGACCGAACCGGCCGGAGCCAGCAGTTCTGCTTTCATAGATGTCATCCTTTCTTCCATCCGCCCATTTCCACCCTTTGCTTTTCGCCATGCCGGGCAGATGTGGAAGCTCGCGAGCGGCTTCCACGCACCCATGCCCGAATGGCTATGCCGGGTTCCTGCATAAATTGGAAAGCCCGGGCATA
>CAMOSC010000185.1 GCA_946624325.1 uncultured Clostridia bacterium | reverse complement strand
CACTTTAAAAGAGAGACGCAGATGCTCGATCTCAAGGCCTTTTACATGCCGCGCATACAGACCGTATGCCGGGAGGATTCCCCAGTTGCTGGGCTCCGGATAAACGCCCGGCAGCTCCGGCACATTATAGGGATCAGCCTTCCAGCCGCCCGTTTCCGGATCATAGTCCGCCCTCGGCAGCAGTCCTTCCTCCTTCAGGAAAAAGGTGTTCACCAGCCAGGGGAGCGACTGAACCGATTCGGCGGTCTCAAACTGCCGGTACTGCCAGCAGGTGTTCAGCTGCCGCTGCTCCGCGGCCTGACGCATCGTCATGCCGCCGCGGTATTCCACTGAGATATTGGACAGGCGCACATTTTCTATTTTACTGTCGGTCAGGCCCATCAGGAGAATGGGATAACGCGGGTCCGCATTGGTGACCGAGACATTCCTGATTTCCACATTCCGGATAAAAGCAAGCTTTTCGGAGCCGTTGCCGTTTGCGCGCGCGAGGGCTTCCCTGCGGGTAAGTCTCTTCTTCTGATCCGGCACGTACCCCGCTCCGTCCTGATAGGATAACCCGTAGAAGGAGGGCTCCCGGACTTCGCCGCCGGATTTCCCGGTGTTGTCGGGAATTTCGTCCATGTCCCGTACGGGCACAGCAGCCGCCTCATTCAGGCGGGCGGGATCCTCCTGGTTCACGACAAAAAACGGGGAGTGCCCGTCCACACAGACCTGTCTGTCCTTCCGGTATGCCGGCGCAAAGCGTTTCGCGGGCCATTTCTGATAGTCTTCCGTGTCCGGGAGCACCCAGTTGGTATTGTCCAGACGCACATTCGGCTGCAGGGCATTGACTTCATCGCTCTTCTGCAGGCCTGTCACCGGGAAGCGCCCCCGGTCTCCGACACGCAGGAAAATGGGCGAGCTGCTGATGTTGTCCATGGTGCAGTCCTCAAACAGCACATCTGACAGGCCGCTGCCGTCCACAGCCTCCATGGCAAAGCCTCTCGAACGCTCAAAGACCGTGCGCCGGATCGTCACCTGCTCATAGCCGCAGGTGGATTCCGTTCCGAATTTAATGCGTCCGGTAGGGCCGCAGCGGTCCGTCGCCACCAGCTTATCCGCGGTATACGCACCCGCATAAACGCTGCCCGCGTCATATCCGCTCACCCTGCAGTCCTCAATCAGCACATTTTTCGTGGGCATAAAGACACCCGCCCCGTAGGAGGCTTTCATCACCAGGCCGTCGTCCGTGAGGGAATTGAAGACGCTGTTTAACACCGTTACGTCCTGGCAGCAGTCTATATCCAGGGCGTCGCGCGTGGTATCGATCAGGACGGAATCCATGTAAAGGTCGCGGCATCCTTCGGCGATTACCGCAAAATGGCCTCCGATCACCAGAGAAAAGCCCTCAAGCACCACATGGCTGCAGCGCACCAGGGCGATGCACTTATTTCCGAACCATTCTCCCGTATGTCCCGGGAGGTTCCGCATGGGCTGATCCTTCGGATCCCCGCCCATCAGCACGTACTTCCGGATGCCGGTGACGGGATCGTACTGACTGCCGTCTATCAGTCCTTCCCCGTAAATCATCATATTTTCCTGGTCCGCAGCATAAAACATGCTGTTCGCGAAGTAGCTGTGCCCGTGGTCCTGAAGGCCGGCGTAGAGGTTTACCTCGGGCTCATCGTAATTTCCGCCCTCGCCCTCCTGAAGCTCATACGAATTGCGGATATCGGTCGCCGCCGCGCGCAGGACGGAGCCTTTTTCCAGGCACAGGTTCACATTGCTCTTCAGCCGTATGGTGTATACCTTAAATTCCCCCGCGGGGATCACCACGGTGCCTCCCCCGGCATCCGCCGCGGCCAGGATGGCGGCATTCACCGCCGCCGTGTTTTTAACCGGATCCGTCTTCCCCGCGCCTTCCGGCACCGCACCGAAGGCCGTAACCGGAAACCGATTGCTCTTTCGTAAGTGCTCCGGCCGCACCGCGGCGCCGGATGCAAGGCGTATAGTACTCATAAAACCTCCTGCCAAATCCGCCGATGGCGGATGAAAAACAAGTAACTGCTCAGAACCGGACTCCAGAAATGGCGAAAAGATGCTATTTCTGGAGTTGCGGCGTGCCCGCCGGATGCAAATCCGTCTGAAATCATGGATTAGCGCCTGCTCTGAACAGAAATAGAAAATCCCGGAAAACATGCCCTAATCAGTGTTTCCCAAAACGTCCGGCAAGCCGCCTGTAAACGAACAGGCAGGCCAGGCTTCCCGCCACGACCAGTCCCACGATTCCCACTGCACAGTGCAGAAAATACCGGTCCGGAAGCACCGTGATGATGGGATCCGCAGCCGGATCAAAGAGCCAGTAATCATTCGAGAAAACCAGTCTGTGGAATTCGATGAACACCGCCTCCCAGTCGTTCAGCACCAGGATGCCCAGAACGGAAGGAATGACAAAGGCCAAAATCGCAGTACGCTTCAGCCATACGATCTGCTTCGTGCGGACGCAAAACAGTATGGTGCCCGCAAGAATGACGCCGGTAATCACAGCGAGCGCCTCCAGGAGGATGAAGATGCGCCGGACCTCCCGGAAGTGTATCGCAGCACCTTCGGACATGGGCATTTCCTCAAATACCAGTTCCTTACTGCCGCCTAGATTGTTGTAGTCGATCAGCCTGTCATAATTCAGGCGGATCACCTCCTCCGAATAGCCGCTTTCGGCAGCCAGGTTCATGCTTTTCATATCCGCATAATAAAGCGGCCGGAAATTCAGTACCGCCGTCACGGAGACCGATACCAGGAAGAGGAAGCAGTTCAGCGCCAGCAGCCACTGCACAATACCTGCGGCAGATTTCTTTTGTTCTGTATTCATGATTATTCCCATCTTCGGTCCCTGTTCAGGGCCCGGTTCCGGAATTGAAGAAAACACAACAGGCCACCCCGGAGGGTAAAACCCCGGAACGGCCTGCATGATTCATCAACCAAAAAATCCGCGTTTATAAAACGGCTTGATAGTATTTACAATTTCAAGTGCAGCCGTGTCCGCCTTGCGGATTTCCATTTCCTTTCCGTCAAGATATCCGGCGCTGGCCCTCTTGAGCTCGTCCAGCGTATTCTGCTCGTCGGAAGTGATTTCCGCTACCAGGAGATACCCCTTTTCATTTCCCTGCGTCCGGCCGGCAAGCCACATATACTTCACGGTATGAAGCGCCTTCGCGGTTCTCTTCAGGGCTGTGATCATCATCTCCGGCGTTTCATCAAGCTCGCCGTAGGTCACCGGAAGCATCTTCTTTGCCGCGGCAGCACCTGCCGCCTCGGGGTTCTTTGCGCCTTCCTGCCCGTTCTTCTGGGCATTTTCCTTCGCCTCTGCAAGCTTCTGACGGAAGGTTTCGATATTATCTAACAGCTTCTCATCAGCCCTCAGGGCACAGCCTCTGGGGTTGAAAACAATCTTCTTAATGCCCGAATCCGCGGAGAATTTGGAGAGTGCCTCGTAGGTCATCACCATGGCACCCCACTCCGTGGGCTTGTACACCTTCATAAACTCCGGCCAGTCCGTAAATACCGGAAGCCAGCTTACCTGGTTCGAATCCACCAGGTTTGCGATCTTCCTGGAGACGCCCTCTCCCTGTGCCGGCTGTCCCGGAGGTACGGGCTTTCCGTCTTTCAGGGTAACCATGGGAACCAGGAATTTTGCCTCGATCAGCTGTGCCAGCATGTTCGTTTCCAGAATGCGGGAAACCTGCTGGTTTTTCGGAAGCGCCTCGCCGAGGGCTTTCTTCTCCTCCTCGGAAGCCTCCGAGGAAGCGGCATACTCGGCCAGAGACCTGTTGACCTGGGCAAACTGGAAGAACTGGATCATGGAGCGCTGCAGATCGCCGTTCTGGAAATTCTGGATCTGATTTCCCTCCTGCTCGGCAGGATCCTCCTGGATGTCCGTGCGGTTTAACATGATCGGATGGGTCCCGTTATCAATCAGCACCCTGCCGATGCCCAGATAATAGAAGGAGGCCATCATGGGCAGGATCATCTTGTTTTCGATTTCCCTGAGAACCAGCTCCATGTGCTGATGCTTTTTGAAATCCTCGGCAAGCTTTGCGCCTGTTTCTTCCGTTGAAAACAGCCAGGCAGAGCCGTTCGGACCCACATAGGGGTACATGGGCTGCTTCGTGTAGGCTACGTAAACCTTCTCAGCCTTTTTCAGGGCATCCACCGCTGCCCAGTAGATAATCTGCTGGCGCACCGGGTAATTGATCTCCTTGAGTTTTTCATTCTTTTTGGAAGCCTCGCAGGCCGCGTAGATGAAGCTCAGCTCCTCCAGTGAAAGCTGTTCCATATGTTCTTCAGGCATATTGGGCGATGCCACAAATGCCTGAAACAGGATATTGAGTCTCTGGTTGTCTATCATGGTTGTTCTTTCCTCTCGTATAGGTCTTGCACCTCGCCATTGAGATATGGATGAAAAGCGGGCGGACAGCTGCACATGAAGAAGCCGTCCCGTCTCCCTGCCTTAAAACCGCATGGTTTTGGCGCGCTTACCTGTTATTCTATCAGAAAACAACAAAACCTGCAAGACATATATTGCACTGTTTTCCCGTAACCCTTCAAAGCCGGGCGCAAATCCTGGAAGAATCCTGGATTCAGCCGGCTGAAATCCAGGATTCCCCTCGGTTTTTCATCCTGTGGGCAGGTCTGTATCCGCTGCCGTCCAGAGCCGGGTGAAATCCATAGTTCCCCTCGGTTTTCATCCTGTGGGCAGGCCTGTATCCGCTGCCGTTCAGAGACGGATGACAAGCACACGGTTCTGTGCTATAATCGTGACGTTGGAAATGATTCGCCTGGAAGCTTCGGCAGGTGAAAAACCCTTCTGCTTGCAGGCCATTTACAAAGGAGAACCAGTTATGGAGAAATTTTCAGATCTCGTCTACACGCGGCCCGATTATGAAGCTGCGAAGAAATCCCTGACAGCCCTTACGAAACGACTGAAGGATGCCAAAAGCTATGAGGAAATGCGCGGCATCTTTTTTGAAAAGCAGGAGCAGGAGAAAGAACTCTCCGATATGATGACCATCTGCAGCATCCGCCATGATGTCAACACGGAGGATGCCTTCTACGACGCGGAAATGCAGTACCACTACCAGATGCGCCCCACGCTGATCGGCCCTGCCAAAGCATGGAACGAAGCGCTTCTCTCCTCCCCCTTCCGTGCGGATTTCGAAAAGGAATTCGGCACCATCCTCTTTGCCCAGCTGGAACTGGAAAACAAAATCCAGAGTCCGGAAATCGAGCAGGAGCTGGTGGAGGAGGCCATGCTCGTGGATGAATACTCAAAAGTCACCGCCGGCTGCAAGACCGAATTCATGGGGGAAACCTGCAATTTTTACGGTCTGCTCAAGCATATGGAGAGCACCGACCGGGAAGTGAGAAAGGCTGCGTTCCACGCATGGGCCGGCCTGTACGAAGGCGTTTCGGACAAACTCGACGACCTGTATTTCCGCATGGTGCAGCTGCGCGTGAAAATGGCAAAGAAGATGGGTTTTGAAAGCTATATCCCCATGGCTTACGCCGGCATGTCGAGGCTGGACTACACTGCGGAGGATACCGCGAAATTCCGCAGACAGGTGCTGGAAAACGTAACACCCGTAGTGGCAAAGCTCCGTGCGGAGCAGGCAAAACGCCTGGGCGTGGATCAGCTGCACTACTACGACGAAATGCTCTTCTTCCCCGAAGGCAACGCGGATCCTCAGGGCGGCGAGGCGTTCATGGTGGATGCCGCAAAGAAAATGTACGCGGAGCTCTCTCCTGAGACAAAGGAATTCTTTGACTTCATGGTTGAGCATGAGCTCTTTGACCTCGTTTCCAGGCCCGGAAAGCACATGGGCGGCTACTGCACGCACCTTTCCAGGGAAAAGGCTCCGTTTATCTTCTCCAATTTCAACGGAACCGCCGCGGATACCGACGTGCTTACCCATGAGGCAGGCCATGCCTTCGAGGCCTTCACCGCCTCCCGCTGCGTCCCCATCGACTCCCTCGTATGGTCCACCGCTGAAGTCAACGAAATCCATTCCATGTCCATGGAAACCTTTACCTTCCCCTGGATGAACCTCTTCTTCGGGGATGCGGCCGGCAAGTACCGCTATATCCATCTGGTGGATTCCCTGGCGGTCATGCCCTACATGTGCGTGGTGGACGAATTCCAGCACCGTGTATTCGAGAATCCCTCCATGTCCGGCAGAGACTACCGCAGGGTCTGGCATGAACTGGAGGCAAAATACATGCCCTGGCGCGATTATGACGGCGTAACCTTCCTCGAGGAGGGCGGTTTCTGGATGCAGAAGCAGCACATCTTCATGTATCCCTTCTACTACATCGATTACTGTCTCGCCCAGACCTGCGCCTTCCAGTTCTTCACGAAGATGCGCGCGGATCACGCGTCCGCCTGGGCCGGGGATCTCAA
>CAMOSC010000184.1 GCA_946624325.1 uncultured Clostridia bacterium | reverse complement strand
CCGCCGGATTCCTGAAAAAGATGTATGAGGAAGCCGCAGCGAAGGGCGAGGTCAAAACTGCGGTGTGCCCGTCCCATTACATGGGATTGATTGAACTCTACCGGACCACCGGAAAAGAGGAATACCTGGAACTGGCGGATCTGGCTGTACGCCTGAGGGATTCCGTCAAAAACGGACTGGATGACAATCAGGACCGGATTCCGTTAAAGACCCACAGGAAGATTGTCGGACATGCGGTGCGCTCCAACTATCTGTATGCCGGCGTGGCGGATCTCTACCTGGAGAAGGGCGACAGGGAATACCTGGAGGTGCTCAACAGCGTCTGGGATCATCTGGTACACAAGAAAATCTATATAACGGGCGGCTGCGGTGCGCTCTATAACGGCGCATCCCCCTACGGCAATTTTATGAACCACCAGCTGGTGCATCAGGCGTACGGCTACGAATACCAGCTGCCCAATATCACGGCCTATAACGAGACCTGTGCTAACCTCGGGGCCTGCTTCTGGGCCTGGAGAATGTTCTGCATCAATCCGTGCGCGGAATATATGGACGTTCTGGAAAGGATCATGCTGAACGTGAATTTCGCGGGCATCAGCCTGGACGGAAAACGCTTCTTCTATGAAAATATGCTGCGGCGCGCAAAGAAGCTGGATTACGAGCTGATCTGGGGCCAGGAGCGCAGTGAATATATTCTGAGCTACTGCTGTCCGCCGAACCTTGCGCGCACCATAGCCCAGACCTCCGAGTACGCCTGGGCAGAGGATGGCGACGGCATCTGGATCGGCCTTTACGGGGACAATACCGCGAAATTCAGGCTTGAAAACGGGGCGGAGTTTACGCTCTCCGAGAAAACGGATTATCCGTGGGACGGCAGGATCGAGTTCGAACTGACAGAGAACAACGGTGTTCCCTTTACGCTTCATGTGCGTATCCCGGGATGGGCGGGGAAAGGAAGCCTTTCCTGCGGAAATCTGCACAGAGAGCTGGCGGCCGGGGACGCCGGAAGCTACCTGGAAATCCGGATGGATCCCGCTTCCTGTACCCGTGTCGTGCTGACCCTGGAAATGGCAGCGCGTCTGACGCGGGCCAACCGCATGATTGAGGAGGATACCAATCAGGTTGCGGTGGAGCGCGGGCCGTTGGTTTACTGCATTGAGTCCGGAGACGTCGAAGTAACGGAACTTTCGGATCTGCTTATGCCCATGCATCCGGTTTTCAGGACGGAAACCCTGGAGCTGGAAAACTGCCGTCTGACGGCGCTGCGCACGGAACTCTTTGCTGCGGGCAGGGAACCCGCGGAAAGCGAGGAACTCTACGAGGATTACAGGCCTGCTGCACTCCGGCAGGTGCCTGTGCGGATGATCCCGTATTTCGCCTGGGATAACAGGGGAATGGGCGAGATGTTAATCTGGATCCCCCTAGCCTGGAGGGACTAAGCCGGTGTCTTCTGCGGAACCGGGAGGAGGAGAAGAATATGGAAAAGGCGGTTATGGCGCTTCCGGCTGAAGTCCTTGACAAAGGGCTGGAAGGTGCCGATGGTTTTCTGGCCTGGAAGGCGGAAGAAAAGGCCCTCCTGGACCAGCTGTTTGAAGCGGAGTACGAACGCTTTGCGCGAAAGGTGATTGCGCTCGATGATGACCCCACGGGAACGCAGACGGTGCACGATGTCCCGGTGATTACCGACTGGGAGGAAGAGAGCATCGCGGAAGCGTTTCGGGATCCCGGGAAGCTTGTCTTCATTCTGACCAATTCCAGGAGCTTTTCGGCAGCGCGCACGGCTGTGGAGCACCGCAGGATCGCAGAGCGCGTCCTGGCGGCGTCCGCCCGCGCCGGAAAGGATTTCCTGGTGATTTCCCGCGGGGATTCCACGCTGCGCGGACACTACCCGCTCGAGACGGATACCCTCCGCAGGACATTTGAGGAAACGGGCGCGAAGCATTTTGACGGGGAACTGCTCTGGCCTTTCTTTAAAGAAGGCGGGCGCTTTACCATAAACGGTGTGCATTACGTGCGGGAGGGGGCCGTTCTCACGCCCGCCGCACAGACGGAATTTGCCCGCGATGCCACCTTCGGATACGGCAATTCTTTTCTCCCCGCTTACATGGAAGAAAAAAGCGGAGGGATAATCAGGCAGGAAAGCGTGTTCGTCATACGGCTGGCCGACCTGAGAGGTACGGATGAAAACTGCCGGGAACTGCCGGAACGGCTTGACAGCCTTGAAAAAAGGATTCTGGGCTGCGGCGCGGCGTATCTGCCCATGGCGGTGGATGCCATTGAGGAGGCGGATGTCAAAGCAGCCGCGCTGGTGTTGATGCGCCTGATGGCAAAGGGGAAAAACTATCTGATCCGCAGTGCGGCCGCGGCGGTCAAGGTTTTCGGAAACGTTTCCGACAAAGCGCTTCTTTCCCGGGAGGAGCTCCTGGACGGATGCGCTGATGTACAGAGGGGCGGCCTGGTGATTGTGGGCTCCCACGTAAAACGTACAAGCGATCAGCTGGAAGCGCTCCGCGCATCCGGACTTGCGCTCGAATGGATCGAATTCGATGCCGGACAATACGCGGCGGAAAGCGGCCTGGAGCGGGAAACGGCGCGCTGCACAGCCCTGGCGGAGGAAGCCATCGCAGAAGGCAGGACCGCGGTTGTCTATACAAGCAGGACATTGATAAAACCGCAGGGGGCGTCTCCGGAAGAGCTTCTCGCCATCTCGGTTGCGATATCCGACGCGCTGACGGGTGTTGTCGGGAGACTGTCCGTAAAACCGTCGTTCCTGATCGCAAAAGGAGGCATAACCTCCAGCGATGTGGCGACAAAAGCTCTGAAAATCCGTAAAGCCATGGTTTTGGGGCAGGCAGCTCCCGGAATTCCCGTGTGGAAAACCGGACCGGAGAGCACCTTCCCCGGCATCAGCTATATCATATTCCCGGGAAATGTCGGCACCGACAATACGCTGCGCGAGGTTGTTGAGCGGCTTACCCGGTCATAAAGGGCTGCCGGGTGCGCTTCCGAAAGAAAAGCCGCGGCACGGATCGTTATGGCCACGCCGAAGGCAGGCTGTGATCAGAGTAATCCGCATGCCCCGCTGACGAATGAACACCGCCGAAAGAGAAGCCGCGGCACGGATCGTTATGGCCATGCCGAAAGCAGGCCGTGATCAGAGTAAGCTCAGAAGAAAGGAACTGATGAAAATGAGGAAAATCATTATCTCCCTGGCGCCTGTAAAAGCAGGGACACCCGTAGATAACGTAAAGCTTGCGGAGGATGTCGCGCGCTGCGTGGAAGCGGGGGCAGGGATGTGCCATCTGCACTGCAGAAAACCGGACGGGTCCCTTACGCCGGATGCATCCTATATCATAGATACCTTTGAGGAAATCCTGAAGCGCACGGACGTGGTGGTTCAGGCATCCACGGGGGGCGTCTCGGACATGACAATCGAGGAGCGCTGTGCGCCGCTTGATTACTGGCGTGTGGAGAGTTCATCCTTAAACGGCGGGACCACAAACCTTGGAGATGCCGTATATGTGAATACCTTCCGGGATATCGATTACTGCGCCAAGCGCTCCTACGAACAGGGAATCATACCGGAGGTCGAGGTATTTGATATCGGGATGATCTACAACATTGAGCGGAGTGCCATGAAACTGCCTTACCGAAAACCGATCTTCTACAACCTGGTATTCGGGCACAAAGGCGGGATGCAGCCGGATATCACCTGCCTGACGGCCTTCCGCTCGGCGGTTCCCTCCGATGCAAAGTGGGGAGTGACCCATTACGGGAGGGACAACTGGGAATTCCTTGCGGCAGCGATTGCGCTGGGCGCCAGCATTGTCCGCATAGGCTTTGAGGACAGCGCTTATCTGGCTCCCGGACTTGAGGCCGCCAGCAATTTCGAGGTGGTGGAGCGCCTTGTACAGCTGATCCGGGCCATGGGTCTGGAACCTGCAACTCCGGATGAGACAAGAAAGATCCTGGGGACGCTTCCGAGGACGAAATAAAACCGGCCTTTTCCCGCGAAACGCCGTCAGAGCGCTTCGGAAGGCTTAGGAACTGTTGCGCAGGATTTGCGCCGCTAAGGCGGAATATCATGTGTTCTTAATGAAACGTTAATTTTCTCAAAAAGCTTTCTTAAAACAGGCCTGTTAGAATCATCCTCGTAAATGAGTGATGCGGACGGCTTGAAAGAAGCCGCGGAAAAAAAGAGGAGAGAAGAAGATTATGGATGATTTCGAGAAAGTTGAACTGCTGAAGGGAAAAGCAAATGTTTCTTATGAGGATGCACGGGATGCACTGAAGGCTTCGGGAGGGGATATCCTTGAGGCGATGATTTATCTGGAGAATCTCGGAAAGACGGCTGAGCCCGAACATGCGAGTTTTTCGACCAGCTATGAAGAACAGGATGATTACGAGAAGGTGGAGGAAACCGTGTATCGCCAGCAGGAGAAGGCAAGGCAGTCACAGGGCTCCGTAAAGCGTTTCCTGAAAAAGGCATGGCGCTTCCTGGTTGACAATTCCTTCTGCGTTACCCGGAAGGGAGAGACGGTTTTCAAGCTTCCGATCCTGGTTCTTGCCGTTGCTTTTCTGGTGAACTGGAAACTGCTTCTTGCCGTGCTTGTGGTTGCGCTGTTCTTCAGCTGCAGGTATACGCTGGAAGGGAAAGCGGACCTGGAAAACGCCAATGATCTCATGGGCAAGGCTTCGGATGTGGCGGATCAGATAAAGAAAGAGTTTACGAAGAAACACTGATTTACCGTCAGCCCCGCCATGCATTCCTTCGGGACTGCATGGCGGGGCTGATTTCCTTGAAGCATGCGGGGACATGCGGAAAAGGAAATATCTGCGTTACTGTTCAGAGCCAGGCGCAAATCTGTGTGAAATCATGGATTCAGCTGGCTGAAATCCATGATTCCACACAGATTTGCATCTGGCGAGCACGCCACAACTCCAGAAATGGCTGCTTTTTGCCATTTCTGGAGTCTGGCTCTGAACAGTAACATATCTGCTTTTAAGAAACGGAGAGGAAAATGGCACATATTCTTGTGGTTGAGGATGAGGAGAAGCTGGCCCGGTTCGTGGAGCTGGAGCTGCTGCACGAAGGCTATGAGGTGAGTAAGGCCAATAACGGCCGGGACGCGCTGGATATGGCCCTTGAGCGGGATTTCGACCTGGTCCTGCTGGATATCATTCTGCCGGGGTTAAACGGTCTCGAGGTGCTCCGACGTCTGCAGAAAGAAAAAAGCACGCCCGTTATCCTTCTGACAGCCCGTGATGCCGTCATGGACAAGGTTTCCGGGCTGGATGCGGGGGCGGTGGATTATATCACAAAGCCTTTTGCCATCGAAGAGCTTCTGGCCAGGATCCGCGTTGCCTTGAAGCTCCATCAGGTGTCGGAGGAGAAAAAGGAAGAGGAATCGGCTGACCCGGGTGTTCTGGAATGGGGAAAACTCCGGCTGGATATGAGGCGCCACAATGTTTTCTACGACGGGCAGGAAATTATGCTGACAAACCGGGAATTCACCATGCTCCAGATTCTTCTGGAAAACCAGGATATCGTGCTTTCAAGGGATACGCTCCTGGACCGCGTGTGCGGCTATTCCTATGCCGGGGAGACCAATGTCATTGACGTTTATGTCCGCTATCTCCGCACGAAAATTGACGAGGTATTCGGCATAAAGCTGATTACCACAGTGCGCGGGGTCGGATACGTTATCCGGTCCTTCCAGGGCTAAAAAGGCGGACTGTGAACCAGCTTCATGCGGTAGAAGACATATTTTGCCCTCGGCTGAACTTTTTGTCAGGCGTGGCTGCAAAACAGTCATCCGTGGCCAACAGGTCAAAGTACAAACCTTCGCAGTAGGGAGGAGTGGGTGTGAAAAAGGAAGTAAAAGAAGTCCGGGAGCCGGAATCAAACCGGAATGCGGGACGGGTATCATCTATCACCAGGCGCATTCACTGGTACATGCTCCGGAAAAAAGCCATGCTGATGATCGGGCAGGATCTTTTCTGCAGCTGCGCCTATGTTGTCTTCTGGCTCCTTCTGCAGGAGTATGAAGCCCTTGGCTATATCCCGCATCTGGTCGGTGTCCGGCGTATATTCGAGAGAAGCGCCGAAACGGGGAAAATCCTGTACTCCGTTCTGGATAAAAGCGGCGGGCCTCTGGTTCAGGCGGATGCCTCCCTCCTGATCAGAGGAACCATAATTCTGATGTCTGTTGTCCTGCTGATGCAGTTTGTCTCTCTGGTTACGCATTACCGGAAGGAGGACGGCGAAATCCGCGGGATTCTGAATCCGATCAATGAGATTGCGCTCAGGGCGGATGAACTGAGCCGCCTGTCCTTTACGGAAGATAAATACCAGCTCATTGAGGATGCCATAACCAGGATACAGCCCCAGGATTCCGAGACCCTGTCCTTCGGGGACCGGGATCTTACAGGCATAGAGGCGGCCATGAACAA
>CAMOSC010000183.1 GCA_946624325.1 uncultured Clostridia bacterium | reverse complement strand
AAAGCATTTTTTGTGATTATCGCAGAGGACGCATCGGATCGTTCCAAAAAGACCTGCCTTGACATGTGCAGGTTCTATAAGATTCCCAACGCCGTTTATTCCGATAAGGAATCGTTGGGACACAGTGTCGGGAAAGAGGAGCGCTCGGTTGTGGCGCTGCTTGACCGGGGCTTTGCACAGGCAGTTGACAGGCAGTTGAAGATAAGGACAGAAAAGGGTCGGTGATCAGCTTATGGCAGAAAGTAAAATTCGCGATTTAGCCAAAGAACTTAAAGTAACCAGCAATGAAATCATTGAGTTCTGCGTTCGCAGGGGCGCTACGAATATCAGTGAGAATACCGTAGTGGCGGATTCCACCGCCAAAACCATTCGGGCCCAGTTCCCGAAGTGGGCCGCGGCAAAAGCTGCCGCTGCGAAGGCCGCCGCCGAAAAAGCTGCTGCAGCCAACCCGCCGAAGAAGAAAGTTCATCTGGTTTTCCATCAGGAAAACATGACCAAAAGCCTCGCGCAGAAGAAAAAACCGGCGTCAAAGCCCGAGGAGCCGGTAGCGGAAACGGCTGCGTCTGCTTCCCAGAAGCCTGCCGAGGCCGCCAAGACTCCGGAAAGCACGCCTGTCAGGACGACTGAAGAGCCCGTAAAGGCTCCGGAGGTAAAGAGCGAAGGAGCGGCAAAGGTCGCAGAAGAGGTACGGGAGAAGGCGACGGAAGCCGCACCGAAAGCTGCGGAGACCCCGTCTGTTCCGGAAGCCAGGAACAGCAGTGCCGCGCCTGCTGCCGAACCGGAAGCGAAAGAAACTGCCCCGGCCGAGCCGAAACAGGAGGCTGCTCCGGCCGCGGAAAAGAAAGATACTCCGGTATCGGCCGTCAAGCCCGCCGCGCCGTCCAGAACAGAGACAAAGCCCCAGGCAGATCGCAGGGATTCCGGAAGCAGAAAAGAGTATCAGACAGGCTCTTCTCCGAGGAGAGACGGTGATCGTCCCCTTCGGCGCGACGGTCAGAATAATCCGGTGCGCCGCGACTCTTCCACCGCGCCGCGCAGGGATGGACAGGGCACAGGCTTTGTCCGCCGTGACTCCAATACGGGTGCGCCGCGCAGAGACGGACAGGGTACGGGGTTTGTCCGCCGTGACTCCAATACCGGCGCTCCGCGCAGAGACGGACAGGGTACCGGCTTTGTGCGCCGTGACGGAAGCGGAAGTGCCCCGCGCAGGGACGGACAGGGCACAGGTTTTGCCGGCCAGTCCGCAAGAGGCCGTCAGTCCGGCGGCGGTTCACGTTTTGGCGGCGGGGATGCCATGTCCTCCTCCCTCAATAAGAATGAGGCCCGCGGCGGAAAAGGACTGAATAAGAAGGAGCGGGAAATCCGCGAGAAAAACAAGCAGAACGTTGAAAAGGGAGAACGCTTTGAAGAGAACACCCGCAGCGTTTCCAGGCAGAAAAACAGCGCCAGAAAATCCGAGCAGCCGGTTCAGAAGGTTGAGGAAACCATTAAGACGCTCGTGCTCCCCGAGATGATCACCATCGGCGAGCTGGCGGATAAGATGAAAATGACCGCTGCCTCCCTGATCAAGGCACAGTTCCTGAAGGGGAATCTGTATACCATCAACACGGAAATCCCCTATGAGAAGGCCGAGGAAATCGCCCTCGACTATGATATCATCTGCGAGCCCGAGGAGAAGGTCGACGTCATTGCGGAGCTGCTAAAGGACGAGGAAGACAACGCCGAAAAAATGGTCACCAGACCGCCGGTTGTCTGTGTTATGGGTCATGTCGACCATGGTAAAACATCCCTGCTGGATGCCATCCGTTCTACCAATATTACTTCCAGGGAAGCGGGCGGAATCACGCAGCACATCGGCGCCTATATGGTCAAGTGCAACGGCCAGGATATCACCTTCTTAGATACTCCCGGACATGAAGCCTTTACCGCCATGCGTATGCGCGGTGCCCAGGCTACCGATATCGCCGTGCTCGTGGTCGCCGCGGACGACGGCGTAATGCCTCAGACCATCGAGGCCATCAACCACGCGAAAGCCGCCAATGTTGATATTATTGTCGCCATTAACAAGATCGACAAGCCCGGAGCCAATCTGGACAAAGTCAAAAAAGAGCTCTCGGAGCATGAGCTTGTTCCGGAGGACTGGGGCGGCTCCACCATCTGTGTCCCGGTTTCCGCAAAGACCCATGAGGGCCTGGATACCCTGCTGGAAATGATCCTGCTGGATGCGGAGGTCAAGGAACTCAAAGCAGATCCGGACCGCCATGCGAGAGGCCTTGTCATTGAGGCACAGCTGGATCGCGGAAGAGGTCCCGTGGCTACCATCCTGGTTCAGAAGGGTACCCTTCATGTCGGTGATACCATAGCCGTCGGCTCCTGCTTCGGCAAGGTTCGTGCCATGATGGATGATAAGGGAAGAAGGATCAAAGAAGCGCTTCCCTCCACGCCGGTTGAAATCCTCGGCCTCAATGATGTCCCGAACGCCGGCGAAATCCTGGTTCAGACCTCCAGCGAGAAGGAAGCAAGAAGCTTTGCCGAAACCTTCATCAAAGAAGACCGCGAAAAAATGCTTGCCGATACCAGGAACAATCTTACGCTGGACAGCCTGAACTCCCAGATCAAGGAAGGAAACCTGAAGGAACTGAACCTGATCATCAAGGCGGATGTCCAGGGTTCCGTGGAAGCGGTAAAGCAGTCCCTCCTCAAGCTCTCCAACGAGGAGGTCGTCGTGCGGATTATTCACGGCGGCGTCGGTGCGATCAACGAATCCGATGTCACCCTCGCCTCGGCGTCCAATGCCATCATTATCGGCTTCGACGTGCGTCCTGACGTGCTGGCCAAATCCATGGCCGAGCGGGAGAAGGTGGAGATCCGTCTCTACAGGGTTATTTATCAGGCCATTGCGGATGTGGAAGCGGCCATGAAGGGTATGCTGGATCCCATCTTCGAGGAGAAGATCATCGGTCATGCCCAGGTGCGCCAGATCTTCAAGGCATCCGGAATCGGAAACATTGCCGGTTCCTATGTGACGGACGGTGTCTTCCAGCGCAGCTGCAAGATCCGTATCCGCCGCGACGGAGAACAGATTTACGAGGGAGCGCTCGCTTCCCTGAAGCGTTTCAAGGACGATGTCAAAGAAGTCCGGGAAGGCTACGAATGCGGCCTTGTATTTGAAAAATTCAACGATATCCGGGAAGAGGACGAAGTTGAAGCATATATCATGGAAGAAGTTCCGAGATAAACAGTACCGGTTCCAACGGATTTCTGTACCACTGATCGCAGCCCGGAAAGCGGGCTGCGATTGTTTATAATCCCGCTTCTTTTCCGGGTATATTTCTTCCCCGACCGTTAAGGAGTAAACCAGAAATGAAAAAAAACAGTGTCAAAAACATCAGAATCAATGCGGAAGTACAGCGGGAGCTGTCCAATATTATCCGGAATGAAATCAAGGATCCGCGCATTCATCCCATGACTTCCGTCGTGATGGCGGAGGTAACTCCGGATCTGAAATACTGCAAGGCGTATATCAGCGTTCTGGGCGACGAGGAAGCGCGAAAGGATACCATGGCCGGGCTCAAAAGCGCCAAACCATTCATCCGCAAGATGCTCGCCTCGACGGTAAACCTGCGCAATACACCCGAGCTGATCTTCATATCGGACCAGTCCATCGAATACGGCGTGCACATGACTTCCCTGATCGACAGTGTTGCCGCCGGCCTTTCTCACGATGATGAGGATGATGCCGCGCCGGAGAAAGAAAACGGCGAGCCGGAGGATGGCGTCGGGGGATCAAGGGATTTTTAAAGGAGGCAGCTATGGTTCTGGACAGAGAAACGGCTTTGCGAAAGCCGGATGAATGGATGACCGGTGTGTCAACGGCGGCTGTCATCGGCCATGTCCGTCCCGACGGCGACTGTGTGGGCAGTTGTCTGGGACTCCGGGCATACCTGCTTGCCGCTTACGGTATTGAAGCAGACGTCTATCTGGAGGCATTTCCGGATTCTTTCCGGATACTTCCCGGCGCACAGGACGTCAATCCCTCCCGTCCCGCCGATTATCATTACGATCTGCTGTTTGCGCTGGACTGCTCCGAATGGGAACGCGCAGGTGCGGGCCGGGAACGCGCAGCGTTTTCAGACCGCCTGATCTGCATCGACCATCATCAGAGCAATCCCGGCTTCGGCGACGACTGCGTTCTGTATCCCGGATACAGTTCCTGCTGTGAAGTTCTGTATTCCCTGATGCGCGAAGAAAAAATGAACCGGGACACCGCCATCTGTCTCTACCTGGGTATGGTTCATGATACAGGCGTGTTCCAGTATTCCAGCGTAACGCCCGAAACGATGGCGCGTGCCGGAAAACTGATCAGCTTCGGTTTTGATTTTCCCCGGCTGATCACCTCCACCTATTACGAGAAATCCTATTCCAGACAGCAGCTGACGGGACTTGCCCTGCAAAAAAGCCGCATTACCCCGGACGGAAACGGGATCTGGACTTCCCTGTCCCTGAAGGAGATGGAAGACTGCCGCAGCTCCTCCATGGAGACGGACGGGATAGCAGAGGCACTCCGGATAACGAAAGGGATTGATTACGCCATCCTCCTTTACCAGACGGATGAAACCGGTTTTAAAGGCAGTTTCCGCTCCAAGGGCGGGACAGACGTCGGGAAGCTGGCGGCTTGTTTCGGCGGCGGCGGGCACAAGCTCGCTTCCGGCTGCTCATTTGAGGAGACGGATCCGGAGCGGATTATGGAACGGGTCAATGCAGCCATGCTGGAACTGAATAAGGGGAGCGCTGTATGATTCATGGATTTCTTCCCGTCCGGAAGGAAGCGGGATTTACCTCCCACGATACGGTTGCCGTACTCCGCGGTATACTGCACCAGAGAAAAATCGGCCATACCGGAACACTGGATCCGAATGCGACCGGCGTACTCCCCGTGGGGCTTGGAATCGCTACCAGGGCCTGTCCGCTGCTCCCGGATAAACGCAAAACCTATCTGGCCGAGATGACCCTTGGGATACAGACAGACACGGAAGACATCTGGGGCACTGTGCTGAGGCGGGAGGATGCAGTCTTTTCCGAAGCTTCGATCCGGGAAGCGGCAGCCTCCTTTATCGGAACAATCCTCCAGGTTCCCCCAATGTATTCCGCCAAAAAGCAGCATGGAAAAAAGCTGATAGATCTGGCCAGACAGGGAATTACGGTTGAGCGGGAGGCGGTTCCGGTAACCATCTGGCAGCTGGATATCCTTCGGGTCGAAGGGCCAAGGGCTGTCATGCGCGTAACCTGTTCCGCCGGTACTTATATCAGAACACTCTGCGCGGATATCGGGAAGAAGCTCGGCACTGCCGCGTGCATGAGCAGTCTGGTCCGCGAGAGCGCCTGCGGATTTGACATCGCCAATGCACTCACGCTGAAGGAAATAGAAAGCCTGCGGGATGCCGGGACGCTGCATGAGCACATCATCCCGGTCGATCGGGCATTATCCTGCTATGAGGCGCTCAGGCTTCCCATGTCCCTTGAGAAGGCCCTGAAAAACGGGAATCCCTTTCCCGCGGAGCCTTACGGAATTCAACCGGGGGCAGAGCAGGAAGACATCCGCAGGATTTATCTGGATAACGGTCTGTTTATCGGCCTGTACCGTCCGGACCGGACGGGCAGGTTCTTTACGCCCCTGAGGATGTTCCTCGATTCATCCGGGGAAGACTGAAAAGGCGGGCGGCAAAAAACAGACGTTTCAGGGAGGCACCATTTTGATTCATATAACAGATCTGCAGGATATTCTGATCACCGGTCAGACCGCTGTGACCGTCGGGAAGTTTGACGGACTCCATCTCGGGCATCAGCTGCTTATCCGGGCCGTGAAGGAGGAGGCAGCCTCCCGCGGTCTGAAGACCGTGCTCCTGGCCCTCTCCCCCGACAGGGTAAACGGCGAAGACGGCTGCAGGACAATCCTGTCACGCCGGGAGCGGATGTGCCTGCTGGAGAAATTCGGACTGGATTATTTCATTGAAGTACCGCTTACGGAACGTCTGCGCCGAATGTCTCCGGAGGATTTCGCCCGGAAGCTCTTAATTGAACGGCTGCATGCGGCATATATCGCGGTTGGGGAGGATTTTTGCTTCGGCTATCAGCGCAGGGGCACGCCCGGACTTCTGAAAGAGCTCTCCGGGAGGGAGCAGTACGGATACAGGGTTGATACCTTCCCCAAGGTGCGTTACAGAGACGCGGAGATCAGCAGCACAAGGATCCGCTCCGCCATTGCCGCGGGAGCCATGGAGGATGCCGCTGCCATGCTCGGAACACCCTATACCATTGAGGGCGAGATCATCCACGGAAAAGCCCTGGGCAGGACCATCGGTTTTCCGACCATCAACCTGCATCCCGCACCGGAAAAGCTGCTCCCCCCGGACGGTGTTTATTTTGCGGAAATCCTTCTGGAAGGGGAAAGCCTGACCGGGGAAGGCACTCTCGGGATGCAGCCCAC
>CAMOSC010000182.1 GCA_946624325.1 uncultured Clostridia bacterium | reverse complement strand
GGATGGCGCACCGCGGAAACTATATCCGCCACAACGGCGGAAGCCGTGGGAAGCTTTCCGGCGCCTGCTCCGTAAAACATCAGGTCGCCCATCTTATCCCCGCGCACAAGCACCGCATTCATGACGCCGTTTACGGCAAAAAGCGGATGCTCCGGTCCCACGCAGGCAGGACTTACCCTTGCATACAGCGTACCGGCTTCCATTTTCGCCCTGCCAAGCAGCTTCACGGAAAAGCCGAAAGCCTTCGCCGCGAGAATATCTCCTTTTGAGATGCCGGTAATGCCCGTCGTATCAATCTTCCTGTAATCCACCCAGCCGCCGAAGGCAAGGGAGGAGAGAATTGCGATCTTCCTGCAGGCATCAAACCCTTCCACGTCCGCTTCCGGATTTCTCTCGGCAAACCCGAGCTCCTGCGCCGTTTTAAGCGCGGCCTGATACTCGGCTCCCTGTTCTGACATCTGCGTGAGCATATAATTGGTCGTACCGTTCAGAATACCGGTAATTTCCCGGACCGGGTCTCCCGTAATGCAGGATATCAGCGGACGGATAATGGGAATGGCCCCTCCGACGCTTGCCTCGAACAGAAAATTCACCCTGTTTTCACGGGCAGTCTGAAAGAGACGCGGACCAAATGCGGCCACCAGTGCCTTATTGGAAGTGATCACATGCTTCCCGGCGCGCAGGCAGGCATCCACATATTCGAATGCCGGATGTTCTCCGCCCATGGTCTCCACCACAATCCGGATCTCCGGATTACCGCAGATTTCACGGATATCCCGCACGACACAGTGCTCCATAACATCCCCCGGGAAATCCCGCAGGTCCAGTACGCAGACAGGCACAATCGCGTCTCCGGCCTGTCTCCGGATCGCAGCTTCATTTTCGCGCAGGACGCTGACAACGCCGGAGCCTATGTTTCCGTACCCTATGACTGCCGCTTTGATCATGTTTTCCTCCTTACCGCGGGGAACAGTGCTCGTACCCCTCTGACCCACCGGATGGGCGGAGCCATCCGCCTATCCGATTCCGCAGGCGGACATTCGCAGCCTCCGGCTGCTCATGTACTGCACCCGGCAGATGTGAAAGCCTGCAAACGCCTTCCACTCCTTCCGGGCTCCTGCACAAAGGGATCCGCCCCGTATTGTCTCCGAAGCGGATCCCCGCATAACCCTAAATTCCGGCTGACCGATAACAGCCTGCAAACAAACTCGTTGCTGTTCAGAGCCAGACTCCGGAAATGGCAATAAGCACTATTTCCGGTGTTGTGGCGTGCTCGCCAGATCCTATCTGTGCTCTCCATCCCCGCTCTTCCGGGGTGATGCACCTAAAGCAAAGTACCCGGCTTACTCTCCTGTATCGTCCGATACCTTCTCTCCGGTACTCAGCCAGCGCAGGTATGCGCCGATGAAATCATCAAGATTGCCGTCCAGGACCGAATCCGCATTTCCGACAGACTGTCCCGTCCGATGATCCTTGACCATGGTATAGGGCTGCAATACATAAGAACGTATCTGGCTTCCCCAGGCAATATCCTTGACCTCGCCGCGGATACCGGAAAGCTTTTCCGCGTTCTCCTGCTGTTTCAGCATGAACAGCTTGGCCTTCAGCATCTGCATGGCCTTGTCCTTATTCTGAAACTGTGAACGCTCATTCTGGCAGGTTACAACAATTCCGGTCGGAAAATGCGTAATACGGATAGCGGACGAAGTTTTGTTGATATGCTGGCCTCCTGCGCCGCTCGACCTGTAGGTATCAATCCGGATATCTTCATCCCGGACTTCAACATCCAGATCTTCCTCAATATCCGGCATGACATCGCAGGAAACGAATGAAGTCTGACGTTTTCCCGCCGCGTTGAAGGGAGAAATGCGCACCAGCCTGTGCACACCCTTTTCGGATTTCAGATAGCCATAGGCATTCTCCCCATTCACCTGGATGGTAACGGATTTCACGCCGGCTTCTTCACCGTCCAGAAAATCCAGCACCTCCACGGAAAAACCATGGCGTTCCGCATATCTGGTATACATGCGGTAAAGCATTCCCGCCCAGTCGCAGGCCTCCGTTCCGCCGGCACCGGCGTTCAGGCGGAGAATCGCGTTATTTTTATCATACGGGCCGCTTAAAAGCGTGCTCAGACGCAGTTTTTCAAAGCTTGAGGTGAATTCGGAAAGCGCTTCCTCAACCATGGGGATCGTTTCGGGATCATTCTCCTCATTCCCCATTTCAATCAGCATCTCGATATCCGTATACTGGGCTTCCAGGTCGGAGAAAGTCTTAACCGTATCCTGAAGCGTCTTCAGCTCCCTCGTCATGGATTGGGAGCGCTCCACATTATCCCAGAAATCAGGCGCTTCCATATAGCGCTGCAGTTCCGTAATGCGTTCACGCTTTGCATCGAGGCTGAGGGATTTCCCAAGCTCCTTCATCGGATCTTCATAAGAAGAAAGTGTAAATTTGTACTGATCAAGTTCTACCATTTTAAACCTCCGGGCATGATTCGGGAGCAGTCCGGCGCCAAACCGGGCCATTCCCATACTGACACAACGAAGCTTCCGAAGTTCCGGCCGGCTCGGCTAATAGAAATGATATTCAGCGCTTTGCCCGGCCGCTGCTCTGTCCCTTTCCCGACGAGGGGCGGGCTGCCCCGGAAAGCCGGTCAGTCATGCCTGCTCAAGGCGGCCATGGCACTGTTTATACTTCTTTCCGGAACCGCAGGGGCACGGATCATTCGGCTGAATCTTGGGAGCGGAGCGTTTGGTCGGCGCTTTTGCGGCAGATTCGTCCCGGTTGGTTCCCGTTACCTTTGCAACCTGCTCGCGTTCCTGCTGAACCTCCACGCGGGCATGCAGCAGCAGCCGCACGGTATCCTCGCGGATGCTGCGCATCATATCGTTAAACATGTCATAACCCGCAAGCTTGTACTCGTTCAGCGGATCTCTCTGTGCATAAGCCTGAAGGCCGATACCCTGACGAAGCTGTTCCATATCGTCGATATGGTCCATCCACTTCCGGTCAATTGTCTTCAGCAGCACCACGCGCTCCAGTTCACGGATTTTCTCGGGATCCGGGAACTGCGCTTCCTTCTCGGCATAGACTTCCGCAGCCTTCTGCTGAAGTTTTTTAACAAATTCCGCCTTGCTCGGGAATTTGCCCTCCGGATACTCATCCAGCGTGATTTCTTCCATAGGAATGATATTGCGAAGCTCGAGATTCAGCTCGGCAAGATTCCATTCTTCCTTTTCCGGGTCATCGGAAAGAAGCCCGTTTGCAATTGAAGCCGTGAGGTCCGTAGCCATCTTGACAATGGCGTCGCGCATATTCTCTCCGTTCAAAACCCGGAGCCGCTCGCCGTAAATGATTTCACGCTGTTCATTCATGACAGCATCATATTTCAGCAGGTTTTCGCGGATGCCGTAGTTATTGCCCTCGATCTTCTGCTGTGCACGCTCAATTGCGTTCGAAAGCATCTTGTGCTCAATCTGCTCGCCCTCCTGGACACCGAGCGTGTTAAACACGCCCATGATCCGCTCGGAGCCGAACAGACGCATGAGATCATCCTCAAGGGAGATGTAGAAACGGGACTCGCCGGGGTCTCCCTGACGGCCGGAACGACCGCGCAGCTGATTGTCGATACGTCTGGACTCATGACGCTCGGTACCCACAATCTTCAGACCGCCCGCAGCCCTTGCCTCCTCATCCAGTTTGATATCCGTACCACGGCCGGCCATGTTGGTTGCAATGGTAACAGAGCCATGGATACCGGCTTTGGCGACAATCTGCGCTTCCAGCTCATGATATTTCGCATTCAGAACCTGATGGGGAATGCCGCGCTTTTTAAACATATTGCTGAGCATTTCGGAGGTATCGATATTGACCGTACCGACCAGGACAGGCTGCCCTCTCTTCCAGGTCTCCTCAACCTCATCCGTGACCGCCTTGAATTTTTCTTTCTGCGTCTTATAAACCGCATCCTCATGATCGATACGGATGACCGGGACATTCGTCGGAATCGAGATGACATCCATCATGTAGATGTTGCGGAATTCACGTTCTTCCGTGAGTGCAGTACCGGTCATGCCGCACTTCTTTTCGAACTTGTTGAAGAAGTTCTGGAAGGTGATGGTGGCAAGGGTCTTGCTCTCGCGCTTGACCTTTACGTGCTCCTTGGCCTCGATCGCCTGGTGCAGACCGTCCGAATAGCGGCGGCCCGGCATGATGCGCCCGGTAAATTCGTCGACGATCATAACCTCGTTATCCTTCACCACATAGTCCTGATCGCGGAACATCATGTAATTGGCTTTCAGGGCCATGATTATATTGTGCTGAACTTCAAGGTTTTCCGCATCGGCCAGGTTGTTGATGTGGAAGAACTGCTCTACCTTGTGCACGCCCTGTTCGGTGAGGTTGATGGTCTTATCCTTCTCGTTCACGACAAAATCGCCGGTCTCGGTGATTTCCTCGCCGAGGATGGCGTTCATCTTCGAGAACTCTCCGCTCGCTTCGCCCTTCTGGAGACGTTTTGCCAGAATATCGCAGATTTCATAAAGCTTTGTGGACTTTCCGCTCTGTCCGGAGATGATCAGCGGAGTACGTGCCTCATCAATCAGGATGGAGTCGACTTCATCGATGATGGCATAATGGAGCCCGCGCAGAACCAGCTGTTCCTTGTAAATGACCATGTTGTCGCGCAGGTAATCGAAACCCAGTTCGTTGTTTGTAACGTAGGTAATATCGCAGGCATATGCCGCACGGCGTTCGTCGTTGTTCATGCTGTTGAGAATGCAGCCGACCGACAGGCCCAGGAAGCGGTGAACCATTCCCTGGCTCTCTGCGTCACGGTGTGCCAGATAATCGTTGACCGTGACAACATGAACGCCTTTTCCCTCCAGAGCGTTCAGGTACGAGGCGAGGGTTGCCACAAATGTTTTACCTTCACCGGTTTTCATCTCCGCCAGACGTCCCTGGTGAAGCACAATGCCGCCGATCAGCTGAACCGGATAATGCTCAATGTTAAGTACGCGTCTGGAAGCCTCCCGGACTACTGCGAAGGCCTCCGGGAGAATATCGTCCAGCGTTTCTCCTTTAGCCAGCCGCTCTTTGAATTCCGCGGTTTTGTCATGCAGCTGTTCGTCGGACAAAGCCATCATTTCATCGCGCATGGCCAGTATTTTGTTGACCTTAGGCATGATGGATTTTATTTCCCGCTCACTGTGCGTGCCAAATATCTTCTGAAATAAATTCATGATTTTCTGCCTCCTTACGGCTCTGCTCCGTTCACTATAGATTATTACTGTTCAGCGCCAGACTTTGGAAACGGCAAAAGGCGTCCTTTCCGGCGCTGTGGCGTGCCCGCCGGATGCAAACCGCTGAAGACGGACGAAGATATGCCAGCGCAGCTTTGTCCGGCGTAGCTGATTTGCTGCCGGCTCTGAACAGTAACAGATTCTTTTTTATGGGATTATCTGACAGAATCACTGCCCGGAAATGCCGGACTTCGGCACATCAAGGTGTGGAGCAGTATATCATAGAGATTTTATCATTTTTGTGATGATATTTCAACCAGAAAATAAGAATTTCCCTTTGCCCTCTGTTTTTGTCCATATTCGACAAATATTCGTCGTTGCAAGCGGATATTTTAACAAAATGATAAAATATCAGTTTACAATCCCGGCCTTATATGCTATACTGAAATTGATCCTCAGAGAGACAGTTTCGTCTCCCGTATTCAGGATTCCGCGGTGTTATGCGCTGCGGAAACAGAAAGGAGCTGAGTTTATGAAGTACATCATCAACGGACGCAACCTGGAGGTTACAGACCGCCTCAGGAATCAGGTGGAAAAAAAGCTGAACAAACTGGACCGCTTTTTTAATCCCGAGACTGTTGTGCATGTTACACTGAGCCTGCAGAAGGATGTTCAGAAAATCGAGGTTACCATCCCGGTACGCGGCAATATTATCCGTGCCGAGCAGGAAAGCAGTGACATGTATGTCTCGATCGACCTGGTCGAAGAAGTGATCGAGCGTCAGCTGAAGCGCTACAAGACAAAGCTGGTCAACCGTAAACAGAATGCCGATTCTTTCACGGCAGCATTCCTGGAGGAGGAGGATGTACTTCCCGAGGAAGAGGAAGGCATCCGCATTGTGAAAACCAAACGCTTCGCCATGAAGCCTATGGATGCGGAGGAAGCCTGCCTGCAGATGGAACTGCTCGGCCACAGCTTTTTTGTCTTCTTCAATACCGATACCAATCAGACCAATGTGGTATATAAAAGAAAGGACGGAACGTTCGGCCTGATCGAGCCCGAGTTCTGAACACCGTATTCATAAAAAGGACCGCCTCCCCGAGGGGGCGGTCTTTTGCGCGAAGCAATGAGCCATGCGGTAGGAAATGACAGTACTGGCACGGGAAAGCTGTTTTTTAGCTTACCCGGGACAGTGGTGGCATTTTCTACCATACGGCGAACACCGCGACAATCGCAGCGCATGTTTTTCGCGCTGCGATCTGTCGGCATGGCTCAAGGCGGTAGAAAATGACAGTACTGGCACGGGGAAGCTGTTTTTTAGCTTACCCGGGACAGTGGTGGCATTTTCTA
>CAMOSC010000181.1 GCA_946624325.1 uncultured Clostridia bacterium | reverse complement strand
CGCAGCCGTACTTCTCGCCGCGGTCGTAGTAGATCTCCGAGCAGGGGCCGCAGGGACCGGAGCCATGCTCCCAGAAATTGTCTTCCTTGCCGAAGCGGAAAATGCGCTCCGCGGGAATACCCTGCTGCTTATTCCAGATCTCGAAGGCCTCGTCGTCGTCCTGATAGATGGAGGGATACAGACGGTCGGGATCCAGGCCTACCGCCTCGGTAAGAAACTCCCAGCTCCACGCGATGGCCTCCTTCTTGAAGTAATCGCCGAAGGAGAAATTGCCGAGCATCTCAAAGAAAGTGCCGTGACGCGCGGTTTTCCCGATGTTTTCGATGTCGCCGGTACGGATGCACTTCTGGCAGGTGCAGACCCTGCGGCGCGGGGGGATTTCCTGACCCGTAAAATAAGGCTTTAAGGGAGCCATGCCCGAATTGATGATAAGAAGGCTGTTATCGTTGTGCGGAACAAGCGAAAAGCTCTTCATTTTCAGGTGTCCCTTGCTCTCAAAGAAGTCAAGGAACATCTTTCTGAGTTCATTTACACCATACTTTTCCAAAATCATTGCCTCCGTTTCTTACAGCCGGCTGCAGTACTCCCGCCCGGCAGTCCGCAACAAATCATATCACACTTTCACTGACCTGTAAAGATTGAATCCCGTAAGATTCCCTGCCTTTCGATGCCGCCCCCGGTCAAGGATACCGGTCATTCTGCCGCCGCCTGCGGGCGGACCGTGAAAATGCCGGGCATCCGTGCCGAAAGCAGCAAAAATCTCAGGCTTCCAGACCGGTATCTGTCAGCAGGCCCTCTGCCGGACCGTCCGCAGCCGCGGTGGCAAGCTGATCGCAGCGCTCATTCAGGGGATGGCCGTTATGCCCGCGGACCCAGATATACCGGACCTCGTGCGGCTTCATGGCTGCAAGCAGCCGTTTCCAGAGATCCACGTTTTTTACGGGCTCCGTTTTCGTGCGCATCCAGTTTTTCCTCTGCCAGCCGTCGATCCAGTGGTCATTGAAAGCCCGGACCAGGTACTGGGAATCCGAATAAAGACTGACGCCGCAGGGCTTTGTCAGGGCTTCGAGGCCGACGATGGCGGCCATCAGCTCCATGCGGTTGTTGGTCGTCTTTTTGTAGCCGGCGGAGTGCTCCCGCTCGTGCAGCACCCCCTTCGGGTCCGTGTAGCGCAGCACCACCCCGTAGCCGCCCGGCCCGTCGGGATTTCCCCGGGCGGAGCCGTCGGTATAAATCTCAACTTGCAGCATGAATCCGTTTCCTCTCAGTTGTCCGTTATGAAAGCCCGCATTCCTTCCAAAATTACGAAAGCCGGATACTTGATCCCCGATGTGATCAGGCGGCGGCAGGGATTTCTTCCCGCGTACCGTAAAGCCTGACTGCGGGCAAAATTCCTTTTATGACAGACTCCATACGCCCTGCTCCAGGAACTGCCTGGCGGTACGGTCGGCCGCATCGATGACGGACTGGTCATACCCGAGGATACCCAGGAGCTTGATGGCATTGCGGGTCGTCGCCCGGCCCTCATACAGACGGTAGTTGAAGATGACATCGTTGTCCCGCACGTCTTCCTTAAAGTGATAGTTGGCGTACTCCGCCTCCAGCATGTGGGTCAGCTCTATATCGTGGGTTGCCGCAAAGCACATCACGCCGTCCTTTGCGAACTGCTCCAGAATCCGGCTGGATGCGGCTATGCGCTCCACGGTATTGGTACCCCTGAGCACCTCGTCTATGAAGCACATGATCGGGGTATCCTCCTCCTTTACCGCATCCATAATGCGCTTTAAGGATTTGATTTCCACGATAAAGTAGCTCTCCTTCTCCTGGATATTATCCTTCAGGGCCATGGAGGAGAAAATGCGGTAAAAGCCCGACCGGAAGCTCTTTGCCAGCGCAATGCCGCAGGTCTGGGCCAACAGCTGGCTGATGGCGACGGTTTTCAGGAAGGTGGATTTTCCGGAGGCGTTTGAGCCTGTCAGAAGCACCGGCTTCTCCGTGCTGATGCTGTTCGCCACGGGCTCCGAGAGCAGCGGATGATAAAGATCCGCAGCCGTCAGCGGCACTCTTCTGCCCTTTGTGAGCTCGGCCTCGCACCAGAAGGGCAGCATCTCCTCAAAGGAGGCGACGGAAATATAGGCGTCCAGCCGTCCCAGCTCTTCCATAAGCACCAGGACCTCGGCCTTATGCTTCTGAAGCTTGGCGATCAGGCGGTTGAACTTGATCAGGTCAAGCCTGAAAAACATGTTGACGTAATCGCCCAGGACAGAGGCAATGTTGCCGCCCGCGGTCAGCCCCGCGCTTCCGAGGGCTTTGGAATCCCGCTTCACCGAATTCAGGATCTTTGCGGCTTCCCGCAGCCGGTCCGTATAGTCCTTCAGTTCGGAGACATTCAGCTTCAGGATACCCTGGGCGCAGTCTACCAGGTGGACGATGGCGCCCACCGTGACAAAATAGGGCTCAATGGAGCTCTTGGTCTTAAAATAGGTATAGACATTGTAGACCAGCACGCCGATAGCCGCAAGAATACCCGTTGCGGGCTGGAGAATGATCATGACTATAGCCACGAGGTACAGCGCCAGCTGCATGTAATTGCCCAGATTGCTCTCCGGGATTACGCCGGAGATGGTCTTGACATAATCGATCATGGCGTACTTCTTGCTTCTGCCGATCCTGGAAAGCTCCAGCTGGTATTTCACGCGGACGCTCTCATTGTTCCGGAAATATTCGATTACGCGCCTGCGCTCCGCCAGCTCCTCCGGATCCGTCAATGGCGTGCGCAGCATGCGGTAGAGAAAATCATCGCCGCTGCTGCTCCGGCTGGCGTTGAGCAGCGAGAAGACCGAATCCATATCCAGGTCGTTCCAGGTGATATCATCCACCGAATAGCCTTCGGGCTTTGTGGCCTGATAATACCTCGCGATGTGCTCCAGCTCGCCGTAATCGTACTCCCGCTTGGGCACGCTTCCCCAGGAGGAAGCAATCTGTCCCAGGAAGCGCTGTCTGGTCCGCTTCTCGGAGGTTATAAACTGATAAACAATTACCGCCACGATAATAGCAATGAGTATAATATAGAGATATTCCTGTTTCATGCATTCTCCTGTGTCTGTGCCCGGCTGTTCCGATCTGCTCCGCTGTGCTGCCAGACGCCAAAATACGCTTCATTTTGGCGTTTGCCGTATCGTCATCGGGGGTTCGGCGGCGAAGCCGCAGCCTGTGCATGCCATGCCCTGCCTGAGCGCTCCGTATACCGCGTTTTTCGTATACGGGGCCCTTATGTCCACAGCGGGGAATCCATCTCCTCGCGGCGGTCGCGGCACATCAGCTGGTTTAAGGCCTCCGCGGCGGAGTATCCGTCAAAAAGCACCGCATTGACGGCCTCTATGATGGGCATGTCCACGCCGTACTTCTTTCCGAGGGCCATGGCCGCCCTGGCGCTGTAAACGCCCTCCACCACCATCTGCACCTCATCCATGGCTTCCTTCGCCGTCTTTCCCTGGCCGATTAAAATACCGGCCCTGCGGTTGCGGCTGTGCATGCTGGTGCAGGTAACGATCAGGTCACCGATGCCGGAAAGGCCGGCAAAGGTACCCTCCTGACCGCCCATCTTCATTCCGAGGCGGCCGATCTCCGCCATGCCTCGGGTCATCAGGGCAGCCTTCGTGTTATCCCCGCAGCCGAGTCCGTCGGAGATACCGGCCGCCAGGGCAATGACATTTTTCAGGGCGCCGCCCAGCTCCACGCCGATCATATCGGGACTAGTATAAACGCGGAATACCGGCGACATGAAGTAATCCTGCACCCGGTTCGCGGTCTGCCTGGTTTTTGCGGCTGCAACGACGGCCGTCGGGATTTTCCGGCTGACCTCTTCCGCGTGGCTGGGACCCGAGAGCACCGCCACATCGGCCTGCGGCAGCTCCTCTTTGATCTGCTGATCCAGCGTCATGAGGGTTTTTTCCTCAATACCCTTGGCTACGTTGACAATAAGCTGCCCCTCATGAATATAGGGCTTCATCCGGGCAGCCACGGAGCGGGTGTAAACGGATGGAACCGAGAGCACCAGCATCTCCTGATCCCTGCAGGCCTCCTCTAAGGATGCGGTAAAGCGGATCCCGTCCGGGATCACTACACCGGGGAGGTTTTTATTGCGCCTTGTTGTGCTTAGCTCCTCGATCTCAGCCGGAATGGCGGACCAGGCCGTAACCCGGTTCCCGTTTTCACAGAGCAGGATTCCCAGGGCGATCCCCCAGGTACCGGTTCCGATGATACTTACATTAGACATAGCCAACTCCCTTCTCACGGCCCTGCCGTAAATTCCCGCAGCCGTCCCTTTGTATATTTCCATCTGTAAAAACGCCCTGCGGGAAAACAGGATCAATCCGGAAACAGCCTGAGCGTTCTGCGCAGGATTTTCTCCTGCAGTTCTCATAAATTGCTCAGGAATTACCCGAACATTCATATTGCGCCAAATTATTCTGCTGCGGCTTCTCAGGCTTTCTGCTGCGAACCCAGCTTATTTTCCGTTCCCTTTATCAGCCGCACCACATTGGCACGGTGCTGGTACCAGGCGAGCCCGGTAATGATGATCATCAGGATTACGAATTCGGCGATCGCTCCGGCTCTCACGGGAATCAGGCCAAACGCCAGGAAAATAACCGTCAGAATCAGATTGAACGACACCACCAGGAGGGACCCCAGGGAAACATAGCGCGTACCGGCCACCGCCGCGATAAATACCGCAAGCAGAATGCCCGAAATACGCAGGTCATACGCCAGGATAAAACCGGAGGTGCTGGAAATGCCCTTGCCTCCTTTAAAATTCAGATAGAACGGGAAATTGTGCCCCAGAATGACGCCGATCGCCAGGTACTGCATGTACACCAGCATATAATCCGGATTGCTGCGGGAGAAAACCGCCCGGACAATCAGGCAGGGGATCATGCATTTCAGCAGATCGCCCAGAAAAACCACCAGGGCAGCCTTCTTGCCCAGCACCCGGAGCGTATTTGTGGCACCGGAATTCCCGCTGCCCTTCTTCCGGATATCAATGCCATTCAGCTTCCCGTAGATCCAGGCGGTCTGGAGCAGACCGAGCCCGTACCCGATAATCAGCAGCAATATGCGGATCATGCCTCTTCCTCCTTCCTCTCCCGGATGATGAATTTCAGCGAGGTCCCCCGGAAACCGAAGGTATCGCGGATCTGGTTCTCCAGATACCGGGTGTAGGAATAGTGCATCAGTTTTTTATCGTTGACAAAGACCACGAAGGACGGCGGCTTGATGCCGGTCTGGGTCATGTAGAAGATCTTCAGCCTCCTGCCCTTGTCGGTGGGCGGCTGCTGCATGGCCACGGCCCGTGCCAGGATTTCATTGAGGACGCCCGTGGAGACGCGCTGGGACTGATTTTCCAGGATCATATCCACCAACTCAAACAGGCGGTTTAAGCGCTGTCCGGTTTTCGCGGAAATAAATACGATCTCGGCGTAGGTCAGATAAGAAAGAATCTGGCGGACCTTCTCGGTAAAGCGGTAGATGCTCTTATCGTCCTTCTCGACCGCATCCCACTTGTTCACCGCAATGATAATGCCCTTTCCGCGCTCATGGGCGATGCCCGCAATCTTGGCATCCTGTTCGGTAACGCCCTCCTCGGCGTCGATCACGAGGATAACCACATCCGCCCGCTCCACCGCGGTCACGGTGCGGATGATGCTGTAGCGCTCCAGATCTTCGTGAATCCTGCTCTTGCGCCTGAGTCCCGCCGTGTCGATCAGCACATATTCCCTGCCGTTTCGCTTCAGGGGCGTATCAATGGCATCCCTGGTGGTTCCGGCGATATCCGACACGATCACGCGCTCCTCGCCGAGCAGGCGGTTGACGATGGAGGACTTCCCGACGTTTGGCTTTCCGACGATGGCAATGCGCGGCCGTTCATCCTCCGTCTCCGTTCCGTCTCCGGCCCTGAAGGAGGCGCAGACCGCATCGAGCAGGTCTCCGAGTCCCTGTCGGTTAGCTGCCGAGATGGCGCAGGGCTCGCCGATGCCCAGATTGTAAAACTCGTATACCTCCGCTTCCAGCTTTTTAAAGGAATCCACCTTGTTGACGCACAGCACCACCGGCTTATGGCTCCTGCGGAGCATATCCGCCACGCGGAAATCGGAATCCACCAGTCCTTCCCGCACATCCGTCACAAAGATGATGACGTCCGCGGTATCAATGGCGATCTGTGCCTGCTCCCGCATGCGGGAAAGCAGAATATCGCTTGTATCCGGCTCAATACCGCCGGTATCGATCAGCGTGAACTGGTAATTCAGCCACGTGCAGTCCGCGTAAATGCGGTCCCTGGTCACGCCGGGCGTATCCTCCACGATGGAGATGGTCTCGCCCGCCAGGGCGTTAAACAGCGTCGACTTGCCGACATTCGGCCTTCCGACGATAGCGACAATGGGTTTGCTCATATATTGATATCCTCCGTTTCTGGGGGCTGTTTTTCGTTGGTTTCAGATTAGGAACTGTTCAGATTTATAATTCGTACGGATTATGGAACGAATCCGCCGATTCCTCCTCTGTCTCCCCGATCATGGCGCGGGCAAACATTTCTCCGCC
>CAMOSC010000180.1 GCA_946624325.1 uncultured Clostridia bacterium | reverse complement strand
AATTGAAGGGGCGGAAGTTCGTACCGATCTTTTCGTTGACCTTATCCATGTAGCACGCTACCAGGTCAGCCGTTTCATTGTAAACCGGGTTTGAAGCCTCGCGGTGCTGGAAGAAAGTCTCCGGCTGCTCGGCAGAACCCATGCTGTGCGGATGATTCGGGTTGAGCGCATTCGCGCGGAATGCCCTGACCGCATCCCAGTCCACCATGGAAGCCAGCTCATCGTAATCCCAGGCTTCAATCTTCTGGTATTCGTGGGAGGTACGGAAACCGTCAAAGAAATGCAGCATCGGCAGATGACCCGCAATGGTTGCCAGATGTGCGACCGCGGCCAGGTCCATGACCTGCTGCACATTTCCGGAACAAAGCATCGCCATACCGGTCTGACGGCATGCCATAACATCCGAATGGTCTCCGAAAATGGAAAGCGCATGGGATGCCAGGGCGCGCGCCGCAACGTGGAACACGGCGGGCGTCTGCTCACCGGCCAGCTTGTAGAGGTTCGGGATCATCAGCAGGAGACCCTGGGAAGCCGTGAAAGTGGTGGTGTAGGAACCGGCCGTAATGGAACCGTGCACAGCTCCCGCTGCGCCGGCTTCGGATTCCATCTCCACTACCTTGACCGTCTCGCCGAAAATATTCTTTCTGCCCTGGGACGCCCACTCATCAATGCTCTCTGCCATGGGCGACGAAGGCGTAATGGGATAAATTGCGGATACCTCGGAAAATGCATAGGCAACATGCGCCGCAGCGGTGTTGCCGTCCATGGTCTTTATCTTTCTCATGCTTCTTCTCCTTCCCCGAGTTCCATAGCCCTGCGCTGCATGAAAATGTATTCCGGAACCACAAGCTCGCGGATTACATTCTTACGGCAGAGATACTGGCACATGGTGCAGTCCTCGCAAAGGGATGTATCAATAACGGCATGCTTTTCTTCCATATAGATGGCGCCGTTGGGGCAGTTTTTCAGGCAGTCCTCACAGGCTACGCAGCCGGCATCGCAGATATCGGCCCGGTCTTCCATGTCCTCGGAGGCATTGCAGGCTACTAACTTCATGCCCTGGTAGGGTACGATGGTGATCAGCTGGCGCGGGCAGGCAAAGGTGCAGTCCTTGCAGCCGACACACTTGGACTGATCCACGTAAGCGGTACCGTCCACCACCTTAATGGCATCATAACGGCAGACAGCCGTACAATCGCCCTGTCCGAGACAGCCGGTGGAGCAGAGGCCGAGCGCCTTGGAATCCTGTTTTGCGGCTTCGGCACAGGTCTGGATCCCCATGGCCTTAAAAGTATTCGCAGCACGGACGCCGCCGCTGCAGCGGACAAATGCCACCTTCTCCTTTAATGCGGAGAGATCATGCAGTGTATCTACAATAATCTTCTTGCGGCACTTGATGGCACAGGCGTCGCAGCCCACGCACTTCTCATAATCGATCACCGCATGGTTATTCACGATGGTAACCGCGCCTTCCGGGCATGCACGCTCGCATTCACCGCAGGAAATGCATCCGAAACCGCAGGTACTGCGGACAATCTGCTCATCCTCCTCTGTGGAGGAGCAGGGAATAAAGTTTGTGGCTTCCTTCGGGATCATGCGGATCAGGTTCTGCGGGCATACACCCTCTGCCGCACAATCTCCGCAGCCGTTGCAGAGTTCTCTGTCGATAACGACCTTCCCGTTTTCAAGCTTCATGGCATTCTGCTTGCAGGAAGAGATACAGGAGCCGATGCCGACGCAGCCGCTCTTGCATTCGCCACGACCAAACCCCGCTTCCACAGCCTCTTTACAGGTCAGGCCGCTGTCCGCAAAACGAGCTTTTCCGGCAGCATGCCCCGCACAGGCGATGAAAGCAATCATCTCGCCGGAGTTCTCCGGGAGTTTCTGTTCCATGTTCATGGTGGTTGCCTCCTTATCACGAAAATCAAAACTGTTTACATAGTGCCCGTATGAAAACATTATACAATCTAAAACTGTGGTTAGGCAATGCAAACATGATGAAAAGCTCAAGCAATTTTCGATTTTTCAGCATTCTTTTGTGCAGGGTCACGATGCATATCCGACTTTGCAATTCAATTTCCAAAAGGCATTTTCCGCTTCAATCGCAGTATAATCACGCGCATGTCCTGCTTAACCAAGCTCCATGCTCAGTGAAAGCCTGCCCTCCCGCAGAGATGCCTGAGCCAGACTCCCGTTGATGAGCGGCATCATCGGAGGCAGATGCCCGATATCCGCATCCAGGATAACCGGTACGCCCAGCTCCAGCAGCGGCTCGAGAACCGCGCTGCGGCGGTCCAGTCCGAAGGCCGTCTCCTCATAATGCAGGGGGCGTCCGATCAGGAATCCCGCGGCATGCGCAAACCACCCGGCGTTTTTCATTTGCCAGACAGCCCTTCGCATACCCATAATGCTCAAATCGCAGGATTCCAGGTACCACAGGATTCCGTCTCCCGCATAGCGCTCCGCGAAATCGGCGGCATGGTCAAAGCGCGTCCCCACAAGATTGATCAGGCAGTCCATACAGCCTCCGATGAGTCTCCCCCGCACCGTAAGGTCTCCCGGGGTGCCGTCCGGATGAAAACCTGTAATCTTCGTACGCTTATGAAGATGGTACGGAGCGAACGGAGAAGTTTCATCACGCAGGGATTCGAGCTGCCAGCTGCCGTAACTGCCCGTGTGCAGCACCCGGATGGGCGTCTTGCGCTTATCGGCGGGATCAGACGCGGCAGAGCTTTCGTTTTCCGGCCGGGACAGCTTCCCGTCGTCCGGACCCGAACGCCCGGCCGCCTGCTTTTTCGGGGAAGGAATCAGCCCGCGTTCCACGGCTTTCCCGTGCTCCGCCAGCCACTCATCCCTGTTTTTCCCTTCCAGAACCGCGAAAGCCTCCGTCAGCGACCTGTGCCAGGGCTTCATGCCGAAAGCGGAAGCGCAGGGGCCGTAAACAGACGCCACATCACAGATGGTTGTCAATGTAAACGTAAAATTGGTATTATCCGAATAGCCCATATACCACTTCGGTTCGGCACGGCCGATCCGGTCAAAATCCAGGAAGTCCAGGTCTTCGCACATGGTCTCCCCGCCTCCGCAGGAAAGTAACGCCCTGCTGTCTGCCGAGCAGTACATTTCCTGCAGCTCTTCTGCACATTTTTCCGGTGTATTGGATTTTCCGATTCCCGCATCCGCATAGCAGTTGGGGCCCTCCAGAAGTCTGTATCCAAGACCTTTAAAAATCTCCTCCCCGCGCCGGAAGGAGGAAAGATAAGGCTCCGAGCTGCACCCGAAAGAGGGGGCAGCAAAGCCGATGGCATCTCCTGGTCTGATGAATTCCGGGTATCGCATAGGTCATTCCTCCTGTCAGTGGTTCATGAACGTTCCTCGGTCAGCTCCCTGTACGCCTGCAGACATCCCAGGGAAGCCTCCCGAAACAATGCCGCATCCTCCCGCTCGCCTGCCGCCCCGGCAAGCTTTGCCATGACAGAGAACAATTCGGCTGTCTCCAGTGTTGCCTCCGGGACCGTCTCATCCGAACCGGGAGGCGGGCTGGTTATATATTTTCTGGCCTGCGCCGAGACCTTCGGGCTTCTTGTAAAGAGTCCGGATTTGCCGCAGCGCTGCAGCATACGCCCGGCAGCCGAGGCGGCCCTCCCGTAATATTCCGCAAGAAGCGCATAATCCCCGCTTGCGGCCCACAGATACCACAGCATCCGGATCGGAGCGCCTGAGCAGTCCTCTCCCGCGCTCCCCGGGAAAACGGCCGGATATCCCGGTCCCGGCACTGCGGCCGGAAAACTGCCGTCTTTTCTCTGGCCGTCCGCAAAGAGCGCCAGAAAATAGCGCAGCAGGCAGACACAGTCCGTGGAAGCGGCCATCTCCTTCACAAACCCGGAAAGCATTCCCGCATTCCCGAAAGCTGTCCCTCCGAAGCCCAGGGAGAAAGCCGGTAAGCGCCTGGCGCGGATCAGAAGAGGATTCCTGCGCCCGGCCTGCGGAGCCTTTCTGTATGCAGCGCCGTTTTCCCCGAGCCTTACACCGAGGGGAATCGCCCTGAATTGATCGGGAGTCACGGGAAGCTGCGTATCGACTTCTATGTATCTGAATGTATAAATCGAAAAGGCGCTCCTGTATGTATTTCTGCCCTCCCGGCAGTAATACGCAAGATGCTGCGGTACGGCGTCTTTTTTATCCTCTGTCTCCCGAAGGACCGCCGGCAGGCTTAAGGGACGGGTTTTCCCGGCAGGATTTCCCTCCTCCCGGGCCCCGTCGGAGGCGCCTGCTTTCCCGGGTCTGCCGGTCCTGATCAGCCTGGACAGGACGGAACGTGCCTTGTTTTTTGGCGTTTCTTCCGGCAGATTTCCGTCCTCCCCCAGCTCCGTGGAAAAACGGGCGGACAGGTACTGACGGTCATTTGCATCCATCGTTATGGACAGAAAGCCCGTGATAACCCTTCCGAAGTCCAGAAGGCGCATACCGTTCGGCGCCGTCGTAACGACCGGAATGACGGGGGCTTCCTCCTCAAAAAGCTGCCCGAAAGAAGCTGTCGGGACGGCGGAATGCGAGGTGATTCTTGCATGTCCGGGAAATGTGGGCTCCCGGTATGCCTCCACGGTTTCGCCGCCGTAAACGGAGGACTCACGAAACGGCCCGTCATTCCCCCATTTCCACAATTCATTGCTGACGACCCGTTCGCACCTGCCGTCCGTGTATTCCGTTTCCAGCTGCAGGATGCATTTTCGTTCCATGGCGGCAGGAATCCTCCCGCCCGTTCTGCCATGCCGGATCCATCCGTCCCCCAGCTCAACGGTCAGCTCGTTTTCCGCCCGGCCCTCTGCAGAGGTCCCGATCAGGCCGGTCACATCATACGTGCGGCAGAAAACCCGCTTTGCGGTATCCGTCACCCCGTGCAGGAAGCTGTTTTCCTCCACGCACACGCCGTTGAGCCGGATCCGGAAGCTCCCGCATGCGGCAGCATACAGCCTGGCCCGACGGACGGTGCCGGAGGAGGGAAAGCATTTTTTTAGCATATCCACGGGATACCGCAGATTCTTCTCAGGCAGATAGTTCCCGCTGATCCACTGCGCCTTCCAGTCTGTCCAGAACAGGAGTCCGAGTTCAAATACCGACTCCTCGGACCATCTCCCCGGAAGGTCATCCTCATTCCAGAGGCGTACCTGCCAGTAAATGCGATCCCGGCTTTTGAGCGGCGGTCCGAGGTACGCCGTGAAGGGAATACCCAGATACCGCTTCCCGGAATCCCAGACAACCTTCCTGAAAGGATTCCTGCAGATAATCCGGAATGCGCTCTGCCGTTTGCCTCCGCTGCATTCCCATGACAGATGGGGAGCGGCTGTCTGAATGCCGATCGGATTTGTACGGTAATCGGCTTTCAGGTTTACGGCCTGCATCCTCTCCGGAGCCGGAATCAGCGCGTTTTTCCGTGAAGCGGCATACAGTCGGATTCCCTCCTGTTCTTCAGGAGCGCTTCTGGCCTTCCACGTTCCGGCCGCCCTGTTCTTTTTCCACATAAAGTTGATCTCCCGGGCTTTTCCGCAAGCCCATTGTACCTGATTACCGGCTCGTCTGCCGCCCGATCAGTTTTCACCTGTCCGTTTCCGCAAACGCTCCCGGATCTTCGCCACAAGGTCCAGATCCGCGGGGAGCCAGTCGACTTCAAAGAGTTCATCGGCACACAGCCACCTGGCTGCCTCCGCTTCCAGCAGTTTCATGGTTCCGGTCTTATGGGTGCACCAGAAGCAGTCCATGGAAAGATGAAAATCCGGGTAATCATATTCAACGGTATCGATGCACGCTCCTACCTCGATCCCGATATCCAGCTCTTCCCGTATTTCCCGCACCAGTGCTTCCCGCGCGGTTTCGCCCGGTTCTATTTTTCCTCCCGGAAATTCCCAGCGCCCCTTAAACGGGCCGTACCCCCTGGCGGTGGCAAATATTCTGTCCCCCGCGGCAATCACTGCCGCCGCAACTCTGCTACGCTTCATCTTTCCCCTCTGTTTTATGCGCGGCCCAGCCCGCTGTTTGTTCGTACTATGTCCGCGGTCCGAAGCCTTTTGTCTACCAGTTTATCACCTGTAAAGTATTTTGACAAGTAAAAGGAGCCGTGAAAAATGCAATCACATTTTTTCACAGCCCCTTTTTCTTAAACCGGTATTATTTCCCGGCTCCAAGATGTCTGTAATGCTGTATCTGTCCAAAGCCGCGATCGGATGGGCGGGAATGACCGTTTCCGCCCTTTCCGCAATCCGGCTCAGGATAGCTGCCATGTTGTTCTTACATCAGCTCAAGCAGCTTTTTCGCACTCACAAGCCTTACGCAGACCGTAAAGAGCGTCGCCGCGATTTTCAGATCCTCTACGGAAGGATACGTCGGCGCGATACGGATATTGCAGTCCTGAGGATCCTTTCCATAGGGCCAGGTTGCACCGGCTTTTGTCAGCGTGACGCCCGCTTTCTTGGCCCGGGCCTCAATCTCCTTCGCGCAGCCCGGAAGGCTGTCAAAGCTGATGAAATATCCGCCCTTCGGGCAGGTCCAGGTTCCGATTCCGAGACCGCCGAGCTGTTCGCCGAAAATCTGTTCCACCGCCTCAAATTTCGGGCGGATGATATCC
>CAMOSC010000179.1 GCA_946624325.1 uncultured Clostridia bacterium | reverse complement strand
TTTGCGCAGACCGCACTGGAGGCAGCCCGTATTCCGATGATTCGTGCCAATGTGAATTGCGCGATGGAAGCCGCGCTGAATTCGCTTTTTGCCTGCTATGACGGTGACCTGTGCGATGCGTTCGGGATTCTGATGCTGAACCGGGAGGATCTTCCGGGCTTTGTCAGTATGGATGAATTGCTGCGGTCAGAGCTGAAGGCAAATCTGAATCCGAAATCAGACCGCTTTGTGGCGGGAGGCAATTTCCTGAGAGCGGACGTACAATCCCTGAATATTCTGGAAACAAGGTCTGCCGTTGAGATGGGCGGAGAGCTTTTTTGCCGCAGTGTGGTGGACTTTATGAAATACCGGTCGCTGAGTACACTGCTGAATACTGTGGCAAAGGATCTATTGCAGGTGCAGGAGGGGGACGCGGCCCGGGCGGGACAGAGAACGGAAGAAACGCAAAAGCCCGAAATGCCCGAGGAGGAATCCTCAGACGGGGATGACGGGGAAAATAGAGAGGACGGGGAAGAACAGGATTATGAGGAGCTGGTGGAAGAAAGCTTCCTCGGAAAAGTGAATGAGCTGAGAAAACGTGGCGTCCTTCCCTTTGTGGTGCCATCCCTGTCCGCCGTTTCATCCGGAAGAACGGATAAACTCTATTTCCCCTCTGTAGAGCATGTCAACACGGTGCCGCTTTCGGCTGCAATGAACAGCCAGCTTGCCAACTTCCTGTTCAGCGAGTATGTCATGGAATATTTCCGGGATTTTACGGACGGGACTGCGGGACCGGTCCTTTCTTACGAAATGGAGTATATCCTCTTCGGAAATGCCAGCGACAGAGAAAACCTGGAGGACTGCGTAGACCGGCTGATGCTGCTGCGGGAAGGAATGAATATCCTGACGATCTGCAGACATTCTTCCCTTTCCTCCGAGGCCTCGGCTTTTGCCTCCGCTTTAGTCGGATGGACAGGCTTCCCGCCGGTTATACAATTTGTAAAAACCCTTACGATCGGAGCCTGGGCATATGCGGAATCCATAGTCGATGTCAGGACGCTGCTTGCCGGCGGGGGGATTCCACTGCTGAAAGGGCCCGGGGACTGGAATCTGTCGCTGAAGGATATTCCGTCTCTGCTGGAAGGACGTCATCACGGAATCGGGAAGGCGGAAGAGGGCCTGAAATATGAGGAATATCTGCGAATGCTTCTTATGACTGCCGGAATGCAGGAAAAGAGTTTCAGGGCAATGGACATGATCCAGTGCAGGCTTGCAGCCATCAAACCGAGATTCAGGATGCGGGAATGCGTCTACAGTGTTGAAGCAGAAGTTTATGCCAGTGCGCTGCCGCTGTTTCTGCGTTTTGGGAGAGGCAGCATGCCGCTGCATGTTTTCCGCGCGGGCGGGGCCAGAATGTATTAAGAAAGGCCGGCTGCAGCTTCTTTGATGAAAGCCTTCCGAATCTTCCGGCAAGGCAGGGATGAAGGGTGATGGAAAAAGCGTTATCTCAGAACAGGGTATTGTTTATGTTACCGACATTGGTTTAGATCCGGGCACCTGCACAGATCTGCGCCAGGCTGTGAACAGGTCCGGATAGGGAGGTATCAGGGATGTCCTTCGGAAAGCCGCAAAGCACGAAAAAGCACAGGTGGTTCTTTCCACAGTATCCCAAAAGTCTCTCCAGGCAGCTCCGCAGGCGGCTCCGGAGGATATCCCTGATGCCTTCCGGGGTACTCACCATTGAAGCGGCAATGGTACTGCCGGTTTTTCTGATGGCGATGTCTGCCTTCCTCTGGCTGTTTGACCTGATGCTCTTTCAGCTGAAGCTGCAGGAGGCAATGAATGAGGCAGTTGTCAGGGCATCCGCCTATACCTATGCGATAGAACGGGTGAAAAACGGTTTGTCGGATGAGGAAGAGCTGGAAAGCTCAGGATCTTTTGAAGGAGGGCTGCTGAAGGCGGGAATCACTGCGGCGTATCTGAAATCCTCAGTGATCTCCTCGCTTGGTGAAAAGATGATCCGGAAGGCCCATATCCGAGGGGGAGGGATGGGACTGACTGTTCTGCAGTCCAGGTTCCCGGATGAGGACGGCGCAATTGACCTGGTTATCAGCTATGATGCCGCAATACCGTTTTTTCCGGGAAAGACGGGAGACATTTTCTGCTCACAGAGGAGCAGATGCTATGCCTGGAGCGGGACAAAACGCTGGGCAAAGGAAGAAAGAGAGAAAGCCGAACAGGATGAGGATCCGATTGTTTATATTACGGAACATGGCACCGTATATCATACGAATATAGACTGCACTTATCTGAATGCAGTGGTGGAGAGTGTGCTGCCGAAGCTTGTTGAGGGGAAGCGCAATGAATCCGGCGGAAAATACTATCCCTGTGAGCGCTGCGGTAAGCTGCGGCATGGTTTATATATTTACATTACAAAATATGGGGACAGGTATCACACGGTGCTTTCGTGTCCGTCACTGGAACGGAATATCCGGCAGATTCATCTGTCGGAAGCCGGGGGAAGGCCATTGTGTTCCAAGTGTGCGAAAGAGAAGAACTGAAACAGGAGGAAAAATGACAAAAAGCAGGGTACTGATATTGCTGCTCCTCCTGCCGCTGGCTATAGAAGACCTCCTTACGGGCAGATTGTTTCTGCCATGGATCTGCCTGGCCGGAACGGCAGGATTCCTGCTCAAGCTTGCCGGAGGAGACCTTTCACTCCCGGAACTGTTATGCAGTCTGTTCCCCGGTTTATGCCTTCTGGGAATCGCCCATTTCCTGAAGGCTGTCGGAACCGGTGATGCGGTACTGACTGCGGCGATCGGACTTACTGCGGGTTTCGGACTGACTGCCGGAATCCTGTTCTGGGGTGCGTTCCTATGCGCCGCGGCAGGAATCGCATGCATGATATTCTGGCATAAGCCCGGAAACTATCGCCTTCCCTTTGCTCCGTTTCTGCTTATGGGTTTCTTCGTCTGCCTGAGTATGGAATCAATCTGAAATAGTACGCGGATTTCTTTGAAAACAGGGTGGTGTGCTCAGGCTTTTTGCGGGCTTGGCTTTGCGGTGCCTGTCCATACCGGGCAGTGTACGAAAAAAGGGACTGTATGCAAATAACTTTGGGAAACGCCGCATTCATCAGTGTTTCCTGAACAATCTGCCGCTATTATTTTGCTGCGTTTCCTGAATGGGGTGACTGATATGAAACAGAAGGCGGATATATTTGGGCAGCCCGGAGAAACAGGGCAGGGGGACCGGCCTTCGGCGGTGCGGATCAGCGCGGCGGGCAGCTTTACCGTTGAGGCGGCAATGATACTGTTCCTGCTGATACAGTGCATTATGCTGGCGATTTACGGATGCATGTATCTTCATGACCGGAATATCCTGGAAACGGCTGCGGCCCAGACAGCAGCCCGGAGCCGTCTGGAGGTTTCGGATTGCGAAGACTTTTTTACGGGACGTATTGACTGGGAGCGCTATGGGCGGAGGGGAGTCCTCTGGATGTTTACGGATAGAGCGGATTGTGCGCAGGCGGAATTATACGCACTGAGTCTTGTGAGCGGGAAGCTTGCGGTTTCGCGCGGATCCATATTCACGACAACTGCATCCGTACGAAAGGCGGATGTCCGATATTCGGCCGAAATACCGCTTCTGTGGATTTTCGAAGGTGCGGCGGAGAAAAATACGCGGATGTCCGGAAAAGCATCGGTTGCCGGGGCAGAGCCGGAAGAGCTTATACGGCTGATTCAAGCTGTCGGGGATGAAAAGAGGAGTTGAGATGAAAACCAGGTATATCAGGGAAATGAACCGACAATATTATGTCCTTTCGCTGGAAGGGCTTCCCAAAGAGGATTACCAGCTCCCGATGCTGCTGGAAAATTCTGTCACGGGACTTCCGGAAGTGCATGAACGGGATACGGATGGCGTAAGGGAGCTCTGTTATGAGGTTACATCCATGCAGCCGCTGAAAGAGGCTTACGAATCGGAAAAGCTTTCGGTGGGGGAGATCCTGAGTCTTTTTCTTTATCTGAGCAGGGTGATCGAGGAACTGGACCGTTTCCTGCTTCGCGGTTCATCCCTGATGCTGGATGCGGAAAGCATTTTCATGAGAACGGACCGGTCAGAGATACTTTTTTGCTATAACCCCTGCAGCAGCACAAAAGTATCCGACGGACTCAACACCCTTTCCCGTTTTATCCTGGATCATATAGACTTTTCGGACCGCGCGTCTCTTGAGCTGTCGTATGCCCTGTTTCAGGAGAGCATGAAGGAAAGCGTGTCCCTGCAGGATTTTACAAGACTGGCCCTGGCGGCTGCGGAGTCTGATCGGGGAAGCGATGAAAACCAAGAGCAGGAGATGAACCGCTCCGGGGAGGCACAGGCTTCGGAGGAAACGGATCTGCCTGCCGGTAAGCCACGGGCAGCCGGGAAACGGGAACACCGCAGCAAAACAAAAGCTGAGAAAAAAAACACGGGCTGGAGCGGATCCACGACTGATTCCGACACGGTTTCAAAGAAGGGGAACAAAACAGAAGCAGAGGAATGGTCACTTCAGGACCGGGAGTCCGCAGAAAAGGAAGAATTACCGGATGAACGGAAAAAAGAAAATTCGTTCCTGAGCGCACTTTTCGCGGGGCTTTTGAATTCCGGCATGGTCGTCCTGGGAAGCCGGGCGGTTCAGACCATACCGGAACGGTTCGGAATCCGGGCAGAGGCGGCAGGCATCATTGTAATTGTGGCGATTATACTGCTTTCCCTGGCTGAATGGTGCATTGTCTGCAGGACATAGAATCCCCGTCAATCCTCCCGGAAATGCTCGAAGTACAGATACCAATTGACATTCTGCCGCGCGGTGGGTAAAATGGTCTGCAGGGAGGAAAAACAGAATGCAGGCTGATCGAATCAGACAAAGGCTCGGCAGGGGAGGCTTTGAGCAGCTTCAGGCTGATACGCTTCCCTGTGATGTATGGATACGGCGCGGTGAGAATCTTCAGGCGGTCTGCCTGTTCCCGAATGCGGCGGCTTTCCGTGAAAAGCCCGCGGCTTTCCGGGGGCTGCTTCAGAGGGTCTGTGAAACGCTGTGCATACAATCGGGCAGGGCGTGCAGTGTGCTGGCACTGGTGGTCAGCAGTGATATTGCGGCGGACCGGGTGCTGGCCGATGAGAATGGGTTTGGCCCCGTATGGCTGACAGACCCTTCAGGGAACCTGGTGATATTTGACAATCAGCCCGGAAGCTTCTACGGGGTGGAGTCTTTGCTGCAGGCCCCCGGAAAATCCGGAGAGAGAAAACGGATGTTTCCGGATTTTTTTCCATGGGCTACGGTGAGCCTTGCAGCGCTGAACCTTCTGATTCAGCTTGCGATTGCGGTGCAAAGCGGATATTCCGGCGGTTCCTTTTGGGGGACAGGAGATCATTCCTCTTTGCAAAAACTGCTGGAGCTGCCCGTAATCCTGTTTACGGAAGCCAATCCTCCCTGGTACCGGCTGTTCACGGCGGCATTTACGCATTATGGATGGAGGCATTTTTTAAACAACATGCTTGTGCTGCTGTTTCTGGGGAAGAGCGCCGAACGCTATGCCGGCCGGATCTATTTCCTGGCTTCCTATCTGATCAGTGCGGTTGCCGCGAACGGGGTTTCCGTGCTATGGTATATTATGCAGAATCAGCTCTACGTACGTACCGCGGGTGCCTCCGGGGCGGTTTTCTCCATAGCGGGGCTGCTGCTGGCCCTGCTTCTGCTCTCGCGGAAGAGTATTGCGGGCGTAACGCCGCGCCAGCTGATATTCATGCTGGTGTTTACAGTGTATAACGGAGTGGCGGAACAGGGCGTCAATAACTGTGCGCATATTGCCGGCGCCGCGGCCGGGTTCTGCTTTGGTGTGGTACTGATACTTTCCCGGAAGTTTTCCGGGCAAAGGAGTAAGAACTGAAGAGGGAGGAAAACATGAAGAAAGAGGATTGCATTTTCTGCAGGATTGCGGCGGGGGATATCCCTTCGGAAACCGTTTACGAGGATGATGATTACAGGGCGATTCTGGACCTTGGGCCGGCTTCGAGAGGCCATACGCTCATTCTGCCGAAGGAACACTTCCGGGATGTGACAGAGCTTTCCGCCCATTATGCCGCGGGGATTCTCCCGGTTGCCGCAAAGATCGGAGAGGCCATGAAGAAGGCCCTCTCATGTGACGGCTTCAACCTGGTGCAGAATAACGGGGAAGCGGCAGGCCAGACTGTCATGCATTTCCATATGCACGTGATTCCCCGATATAACTCCGAAACTGCTCCGATTGCAGCGTGGGAACCGCACAAGGCGGATCCGGAGGAGCTGAAGCAGATCAGAGAACAGCTGGCAGCGGCGATTGAATGAGCTTTCCCGGGACAGCAGGGTAAAGTCTGCTGAACGGATTGCCGGTGTGAGACGGCATTTTCCTTTGAGACTGATCCGAAACGGGTTAGTCTCTTTTTTGCGCTGCGATTGGCACGGCGTTCGCCGTATGGTAGAAAAGGCCGGTACCGTCCCGGGGAAGCTAAAAAGCAGCTCCCCCGGGACAGTGCTGTCATTTCCCCTTGAGCCATGCCGACAGATCGCAGCGCGAAAAAGCATGCGCTGCGATTGTCGCGGCGTTCGCCGTATGGTAGAAAACGCCATCACTGTCCCGGGTAAGCT
>CAMOSC010000178.1 GCA_946624325.1 uncultured Clostridia bacterium | reverse complement strand
GGCTGCTTTTGTCTATCACCCGGCAGATGTGGAAGCTCGCGAGCGGCTTCCACGCACCCGTGCCCGTATGGGTATGCCGGGTTCCTGCGCAATTATAATAGGCACCTGAGATGTTTATGGCTCAGGTGCCTGTAACCGGTTCAATGCATTGAGAGCCCGTCAGGGCGCTTTTTTATGTTTGGATGGAATCAGACGCGCGAATTCTTTTCCGCTCCTCCCTGACCAAAGTTCTGTACTTTGATTTAGGCCTCTTCTTCCTCTTCCTGCACGGGAGCGGCGCTCTTATTTTTCCTGGCTTTCAAAGCCTGAATGCGCTTCTCGTTTTCTTCCTGCTCTTTTTTCAGACGCTCACCTTCCTGAATTTCCCGCGCAAGCTCCTCCCTGAGCGCTTCCTCGGCAATCAGCTCATTATAGAGCACTTCGTACTTTCTGGCGGAGGCATCCCAGGAGAAATCCTGTGCCATAGCCCGCTGGATCATGGAATTCCACGCATAGCGGGATTCGCGCCAGGTCTTCTTCGCATAGTTGATGATGGAGAGCATCTCATGCGCATTGTAATTGGCGAAGGAGAAACCGGTCCCGGTGCCGTCCACCTCGTTGTAGGGAACAACTGTGTCGCGCAGTCCGCCGGTCTCCCGGACGATCGGCAGCGTGCCGTAGCGCAGGGACATCAGCTGGCTTAAGCCGCAGGGCTCAAACAGCGACGGCATGAGGAAGGCGTCGCAGCCTGCGTAAATACGGTGTGAAAGCGCTTCCGAATAAAAGATGTTCGCGGACACGCGGCCCGGGAATTTCTCCGCATAATACCGGAAGAGATCCTGATAACGGCTTTCGCCCGTTCCGAGCACCACCAACTGCACGTCATCCGCGCAGATCTGGTCGAGCACGCATTCCACCAGATCCAGACCCTTCTGGTCGGTCAGGCGGGAGACAATGCCGATCATGAAAGCGTCCGGGTTGACATCCAGCCCCAGTTCCTCCTGAAGCTTTGCCTTATTGACAGCCTTCCCCTCGATAGCCGTGCTGATATCGTAGTTCTGCGGCAGCTCTTCGTCCGTGGCGGGGTTGTAGGTCTCAAAATCAATTCCGTTGACAATACCGGAAAGGTCGGACGATCTCGCCCGGAGCAGTCCGTCAAGCCCCTCGCCGTAGAAGGGCATTTTGATTTCCTCGGCATAGCTCTTGCTGACGGTTGTGATGCGGTCCGCATACACGAGGCCGCCCTTGAGCATATTGCCGTTTCCGTAGGCTTCCAGCTTGTCGCTGGTGAAATAATAGTCGGAAAGACCCGTGAAATTCTTCATGGTTTCCACATTCCAGGTGCCCTGGAACTTCAGGTTGTGGATGGTGAAGATGGTCTTGATGCCCCAGAAGAACGGATCTGCCTGGAAGCTGTCGTTGAGATATACGGGGATCAGGCCCGTCTGCCAGTCATGGCAGTGGATGATATCCGGTTTAAAATGAATCTGCGGAAGAATGGAGAGGACGGCCTTTGAGAAGAAGCAGAACTTTTCAATGTCCTCAAACATATTTCCGTAGGGCCAGGGACCGCCAAAGTAAAATTCGCTGTCGATAAAATAGAAATGAATGCCTTCGTACTCCATTTCCAGAACGCCGACATACTGGTTGCGCCAGCAGAAATCCGTGTAGAAATGGGTGACATAGCGCATCTGTGACCGGAAAGACTCCCGGATGCACAGGTACTTCGGCATAACCACCCGTACATCATACTCTTCCTTGTTGAAATATTTTGGAAGGGAACCGGCTACATCCGCAAGACCTCCCGTTTTAATGAACGGCACGCACTCCGATGTGGCAAACAGAATTTTTTTCATCTCTATGCTCCTCACTTTTCACTGGCACGGGCAACCCCGATTATGATTGCTTTTCTATTATACCCTAAAAGCCCACGAAAAGATACCGTATTTTTGTATAAATTTATGGAGCAATCCTTGTATAGTTTCGTAGCCCGGGGATTCGAAGCTGCACAGGAATCGGATGGGCTGAATCATCCGTCCGTCCGATTGTGCGTATTTTCATGGTTTACGCCTGGCGCTCGGGCAGCTACAGCTGGTTCAGATCCATGCGGATATAATCCGCCACGGCCGCAATAAACTCGGAATTTGCCGGCTTTTTTCCCGTATTCCGGGTATATCCGAAGTATTCCAGCTCCCGCTCAGGCTCCGCCTCCTCCCATCCCCGCCGGATGGCGTGACGGATATTCCGTTCAACACATTCCTTTCTGATCCCGTAACGTTCCCCTATGAGCGGATAGATGGTCTTGGTGATCGCATTGATCACCCGCATGTCCCTGACGCTCAGGGCTATGGCATCCTTCAGGCAGAAATACCCCTTCAGACGCTGCGAAATGCCGAGCTCTTTCAGGATGGCGGCGATCATCTGCTCCAGACAAAGATCGGAAACCGCCTCGGCACACCCGAAAGGCCCGGGCGCCTGCTCCTTCGGAAAAAAGAGCAGCACAGTATCCGGCCTGCGCTCCCGGATCAGCCGGCAGGCTTCCTCCCCGTCCAGTGCGCACCATGAAAAAGCCGTCTCACCGTCTTTCGAAAACAGCGCGCGGAGTTTATTCTGCATCTCCCGGCTGCTTTCAGCCGAAGCCACCCTGATGATTCCGTCTTCCTGTTTCCCGTACATACGTTTTTCCTCCTTCCAGCGGCGGGTTCTGCCGCAGATGCCTGACTTGCCGATGCCCCACCCGTCCGTTCCGCCTTGAGCCATGCCGACAGATCGCAAAGCGAAGAAGACCAGCCATGCCCTCCGGCACATCTGGTCTTCTTTTCGTAATCGCGCCGTACATCCGGCGCTTTTATCCGTATTCAGTTTTTTTCAGCCTGTTCTCTTCCTGCCCGCGTTCCAGAGCTCTTCGGCGTTTTCCAGCACGCGGTCCGTAATCTCGCTGCCGCCTAAAAGCCTTGCCAGCTCCCGGATGCTTTCATCCTCCCCAAGCCTGCGGATGTGCGTGGTGGTTATCTGATCCACGGCATCCTTCTCGATGACAAAATGCGTATCCGCCATGGAGACGATCTGGGGAAGATGGCTGATGCAGATTACCTGGCAGTCCTTTGCGATCTCCTTAAGCCTCCCGCCGACCTTCTGAGCCGTTCTCCCGCTGATTCCCGCGTCAATCTCATCGAAAATCAGGGTTCCCGTCTCCTCATTGGCAGCCAGCACGGATTTGATGGCCAGCATGATCCTGGAAAGTTCTCCGCCCGAGGCAACCATAGCAAGGGGTTTCAGTTCTTCTCCCGGATTTGTGGCTATCAGGAAGTCCGCCTCGTCAAACCCGCCCGGGTGGATTTCCTCCGTCCTGGAAAGGGCAATCTCAAAACGCACATCGAGGAAATTCAGCTCCACCATGGCATCCTTCAGCTTTTCCTGCAGGATATCCGCCGCAGCCCTGCGCTTTTCCGAGAGCAAAGCGCAGCACTCAAGGAGTTTTTTACGGACTCTTTCCGACTTTGCCTGCAGCCGTCTGCGGATCTCATCCAGATTCTCATAGGTCTCAAGCTCGCGCTGCTTTTCCTCCAGCAGGGACAACAGTCCCTCCTCGTCTCTGCCGTACTTCTGCATCAGCCGCCTGAGAACGTCAAGCCGTTCCGAAATATCGGCAAGCCGCTCCTCATAATCCGCGTCCTCATCCATGCCTCTCTTCAGCATGTGCAGCGCATCGGACACCAGGGAACGCGCATCCGCCAGCTGTTCCGAGACTCCGGCGAACCCTTCGTCCGCCCGCTCAAGCGCAAGGGCGTCCGTAACCGCCTCATCCAGGATATCCTCCGCGCCGCCGTTTTCTCCCGAAAGGGCTGCACAAAGCTTTTCCGTCAGGGCTTTGACCTGGTCCCTGTTATTCAGGCGCTTCCATTCCTCGGACAGTTCTTTCTCCTCTCCGGGACGGACAGCCGCTCCGTCCAGCTCTTCGATCTCGTATCTCAGAATATCCATGGTCCTAAGGCGCACCGCCTCATCCACGGACCTCTTTTCCAGCTCCGCTTCAAGCTCCTGATGCCGTCTGTACAGGGCAAGCACCTCTTCCCGCAGCGGCAGTATTTCCTCCCTGCCGTAACGGTCCACCAGCTCAAGCTGCCTGGCACTCTTGGTCAGTGTCTGATGCTCATGCTGGCCGTGAATGTCAATCAGAAGCTGCGCAAGCTCTTTCACGCGCGAAGCAGGCACGGTTTCGCCGTTGATACGGCAGACACTCTTTGACGCGGTGATTCGCCTGCTCAGGATAACCCGGCCGTCTTCCGCATCAAATTCCATCTGGGCCAGTTTTTTCTGCACAGCCTCCTCATCCGCGCGAAAGATGAGTTCTACGTAAGCCTCCGATTCGTTGCGGCGGATGAGATCCCTCGAGACCTTACCGCCGAGGGCTGCCAGCACCGATCCGATCAGGATTGATTTTCCGGCCCCGGTCTCACCGCTTAAAATGTTCAGACCCGGACCAAACTCCACCTCGGCCCGCTCGATCAGGGCCAGGTTTTTGACATACAGACTTTCTAACATCCCGCTCCTTCTACATGCCGATAATCTGTTCGATCTTCTGCTTAACCGCCACTGCGTCCCGGACGCTGCGGACCGCGCACATGATGGTGTCGTCCCCCGCAATGCACCCCACGATTTCCGGAAGCGCACAGTGATCCAGCGCCGCGGCGGCTGCCATGGCCATCCCTGCGGAGGTTTTGATTACCAGGATATTCATGGCCAGCTCCATGGACAAAACACTGTCCGAGAGAACCCGTATATAACGGGCCTCCGGCAGCACGTCCGGTTCCGGAACCGCGCAGTAAATATAACTTCTGGACCGGGAGCCGGCTTTCTTTGTCAGCTTCAGCTCGCGGATATCCCTGGAAACCGTGGCCTGTGTCACCGAAAAACCGTTCTCACGGAGCCTGGCAGCCAGCTCCTCCTGGGTTTCAATCTCATAAGTCTCAATCAATTCAAGAATCTTATTCTGACGTACCTGCTTCATCATTTCCTCTGCTCAGAAACCGTTTAGCGATAACAGTTCCATATATGTTTGTTACTGTTCAGAGCCAGACTCCAGAAATGGCAAAAAGCAGCCATTTCTGGAGTTGTGGCGTGCTCGCCAGATGCAAATCTGTGTGGAATCATGGATTTCAGCCAGCTGAATCCATGATTTCACACAGATTTGCGCCTGGCTCTGAACAGTAACATATGTTTTTCCATCAGGAGAACTTCCCGGAGTGCAAATGAATAAACACAGAAGCCGTTTTGGGCGGGGCCCCGGAAATAGCTGAAAGAGCCTGCCCTGAACAGATCCTGTTATCCTCTCCCGGAACCAAGCTTCTTTCTCAGCGTTTCCAGGAAGCTGCCCCTGCTCAGACGGATCATTTTCACATCATTCTTACCGCAGGTTATGCGGATTCTGTCCTGCGGACAGAGCGGGACGGACGTGTGCGCGTCATAGTCCACGCATTCAATGCTGGAAGCGTTGTCCGCCCGTTCCTCGACCGCCAGCTCAATCACCGATTCCGGCGGAAGCACGATGCTTCTGGAAATAGCCACCTCGTGCGGGCACACCGGCGTCAGCACAAACAGATAGGAAGACGGCATTACAATCGGACCGCCGGCCGAAAGGCTGTAAGCCGTGGAACCGGTAGGGGTCGCCACGATCATGCCGTCCGCCGCGTAGCGGTTCAGAAACTGGCCGTCCACATAGAGGGAGAAATTGGCCATCCGCTGAATTCTGCGCCTTGTCAGGATGATGTCGTTGAAGGCCGTATCCCTGTGGATGACCTCTCCGTTCCGGATCACCTCGCCCTGAAGAGTCATGCGCCGTTCAATAAAGTAGTCGTCCCGCAGCAGGTTCCCCAGAGCCGTAAACATCTGCGGCTCGTCCACCTCGGCAAGATATCCGATATGTCCGAGGTTAATGCCCACAACCGGTATCTGGGGGCAGCCCAGATCATGCACTGCCTGTATGATGGTTCCGTCGCCGCCGAGAATGATCAGGCATTCCGCATCGGCCGGAACCAGCGATGCATCATGGTAGGGCCTGCCCTCTTTCCGCTCCGGCCCCTCAGGGCTGATTCCGCAGTCGGCGCCGTGTTCCATCAGGAAGCTCCTGATCCGGACGGCACAGGCATAGGTGTTTTCCTTGCTGTAATTGGGTATCACATAGAAATGCTTCATGACTTCCCTCTTTATCCGCCTCCGCCTTCCCGGTTCCGTTGTCCGACCTCCTCAGGCGGACATCCGCAGCCTCCGGCGGCTATCTCTGTCACCCGGCAGCCCTGCCGTTTACAGCCCGTCGTGGGAACTCAGGACGATCTGCGCAAAATCCGGAACGGGGTTTTTAAGCTCCTCTTCGGTGGGGTGATTCTGCAGGCATAACAGATACTCAATATTTCCCTCCGGTCCCCGGATGGGTGAGTAGGTGAGACCCACAATTCCAAAGCCCAGCTCCCTTGCGAACATCGTGACCTTTTCCACTACCTCGATATGTGTCTGCTCCTCCCGCACGACACCCTTTTTCCCCACCTTCTCGCGCCCGGCCTCGAACTGCGGTTTGATCAGGCAGACGAGCATCCCGCGGTCCTTCATGAGCGCCTTGACCGGCGGCAGGACCAGCGTGAGGGAGATAAAGGAAACGTCTATTGACACAAAATCCACCTGTTCCGGCAGGTCGGCCGGTGTGACATAACGGATATTGGTCTTTTCCATGCAGACAACCGCGGGATTCTGCCTGAGCTTCCAGGCCAGCTGTCCGTGCCCTACGTCCACCGCATAAACCTTAGCCGCGCCATTCTGCAGCATGCAGTCCGTAAAA
>CAMOSC010000177.1 GCA_946624325.1 uncultured Clostridia bacterium | reverse complement strand
ATTCCTTACAAAAGTAGCCTGAGTAATATCAGGTAGAGGTACCAGGCTGGTGCCAATAAAAATCCTATGTAAAATCACAAGGGAGATTTATAAATATCAATCATATGATTGAAAACAGCCAAATGTTATAATGATGAAGATGTGGTTAAGTTGAGAATACTGTTCAGCGCCAGCTTCAAGGAATGGCAAAAGACGCCATTTCCGGAGCTGTGGCGTGCTCGCCGGATGCAAATCTGTAAAGAATCTTGGATTTCCGCCAGCGGAATCCCATGATTCTTCATATTTGCGCCGGGCTCTGAGCAGCAACAGGCGGAGGACGATTATGACAAATACGAAGAAACGGGATGCCGCGGCTGACCTGGTCAAATGCATTGGCTGCCTTCTGGTGGTGCTGCAGCATGTGCAGACCCCGCTGCAGACAGGAAAAGGCGCGCTGACCATCATCCACCTGTTTGTCTCCGGACTCTGCGCCGACGGCGTCATGGTCTTCTTTGCCGCGGCAGGCTTCTTCATGTTCCGGGACAGGAATATCCTGCGGCGTTACAGGAGAAGTTTTATCAGTGTATATATCCCGGGCATCGCCGCCCTGCTCTTCTATATGGCCGCACACCGCTGGATGGCGGGCGAAACAGGCCTGATCGGCAGTATCGCAGGCACGAGGCCCGGAGATCTCAAAGCGCTGGCGTTTGAGCTGCTGCACTGGTCGGTGCCTTCCTATGCCGGGCATCTCTGGTATCTGGCGGAATATCTGAAATGCCTGATCCTGTATCCGCTGCTGATGTTTGTCTGCACACAGGAGCGGGAGGCCGTGATCGTACGAAGGGGAATCCTGATACTCGGTTTTCTCTGGCTTCTGATACGCGATACGGGTGTCATCGGTCTCTCACCCATGAAGCACATCGCGCCTTTCCAGGCAACAACAACGCCCGCCATGATGATGCTTGCCGGGTATGAGCTCCGGCAGTTTCGCGAAAACCGCCTTTCGGGAAAATTCCATGCAGGTGTTCTCATCATGGGAATCGCTCTCTACCTTCTGCCGAATATAGCACGGATATGGATGCAGCTGCGGCTGTGGTCCTTTGAGCCGGATAACAACTGGTTCCTGAACTGGGAGACGGCAGCAGGCGCACTTGCGGCAGCCGGTATCATCCTTGTGGTATTTTCACTTCCGGTAAAGAGGGAAGGCCCTGCAGGCCGCGCGGCACTCATCATCGGACCCTGTACCTACGGGGTTTACCTGATCCACGTATGTGTGGTGAACCGCATGGACCGCTTTGGACTCAGGGACCGCCTGATCGCCCTGCTGAATGCGTATGAATCTCCTGCAGGTTATGTATGTACCGTTCTGATAACCTGCCTGTTTGTCTTCTCGCTTTGCGTACTGCTCATCCTTTTGTGGCATTCAGTAAAAACAATCATTATGTCAGTCTGTTCAAAGCGTACAGGCCAATCATGATATAATCAGTTCAGGCACAAACTCCGGAAAGGAATCCCGCAGGCAGCGGGAAACCGATGAAATCCGAAAGAAAACCGCATCTGCAAAAACGGCGGAAAACAGCCTTTTGCAGTTGCGGTTTTTTACAGTTCATCATTTCAGGCCTGCAGTCAATCGGAATAACAGCTCAGAGCCCGCCAAACAGAACACCGGCCGCAGTATACGCGCCGGTTGAACCCAGTTCCTGTCCCTCCGCAGGAAGATCCATGAGCGCCTCCATATTTTCCGGACAGTACTCGATTTCCCGGGAATAGAGGCGGATGAGGGCATCCCGGCTTCCGGCCGTCCTGCTCCCTGTCTGCGCGTACCGCAGAATTTCCCCCATGCGGATCATAAAAAGGCTCGCGGCCACGAAGCCTGTTTTGCTGCGGATATCGTAATCATGCAGGCTTTCCAGGAAATACCGGTAAAGAAAATATACCGCGAGATGCTCGTATTCGATTTCGGTTTCCGGGAAAGCCTCCGCAAAGGAGGACGCGTTTGCCGTTATGGTCTTCAGACCGCAGCGGATCTCTTCCAGCAGTCCCTTCCACCGTTTTTCCTGAATACTTATCTGCCGATAAACGTCGGTTATTCCACGAAGGTATTTCTCCGCCTCGTTATCGGCATCCGCGGCAGGCCCTCTCCTTTCCGGCGCTATGTTTCCTGCACCGCCGCACCCTGCAGTTTCCCCGGCACCTGCGGCAGGCCCTCTCCTCTCCGGCACCGTGTTTCCTGCACTGTCTTGCCCTGCAGTTTCCCCAGCACCTGCGGCAGGCTCTCTCCTTTCCGGCGCAGTTTTTCCCGCACCGCCGTGCCCTGCCGTCTCCCCGGCAAGCGCCACAATACCCTGAAGGTCATCCGCATCCATCAGGTCCTGGAGCCGCCTTCCGAACTCTGACAGCCTTATGAGACGCTGTCCAAACGGAATGGCTCTGCACTGCATCAGTGAAATGGCCGCGCTTCTTGCGGTCATCATCACTTCCGGCAGATCCCCGTCCTCATCCCCGTCACAGGGCTGTTCTCCCTCTTCCCATTCCAGGAAGGGAACCGGCTCCTCTGAGGAAAAGAGCAGCCGCTCCGCCTCCTCGCAGGAAAGTCCAAGCCCCGCTTCCGTCCAGTCTCCGTACCAGTTGTAAAAGCGCGGGTGCTCACGGCAGAGATCGCAGAGGGCGTCCTCGCCCTTTTCAAGGATGATCCTGCAAAGTCCTTCCGCGTTCAGGAAGGGGCAGCGGCCATTCTCCAGGGGAAAATAGTTTTCCTCCCCGTCCGAGACAAGTTTTTTCCGGATTTCATCGCCGATTGCGCCTTTCATCCTGCGGTAGCGGGCAGCGGTTTCCTCATCCACCTCAATCTCCCAGCCGGCGCAGCAGCTTTCTGTGCAGGAAGCGCCTTTACAGCGGAACTGTTCATAAAATGATGGTCTTCTGTATCTCATATTTTTAAAAGCAGTCGCTTGAAGGGATGTGATAATACAGGGGGAACCATCCCTCCGGCGCGCCGCCGATGCTTTCGGGAAGTACAAGTCCGCCGACGCCGAACAACCGGTTCTGCAGGTCGATGCGCGAAAAGTCCGGCGCACTTTCCGGCACATGATTGTCAAAGCTAAAGAGCTGTTTTGCGCTTTCTTGAAAGCAGCTCACAATATGAACAGGCTGTCCCTCCGCAAGAAAAGCGCATTCCCCCTCCGGCAGGGAGCCTTTCAGGAAATGCTGCACTGAGAGCAGCGCCTGCAGGGTCCTGCCCCAGTTGATTACGCGGATATTATGCCCCTCCGACAGCGTACAGGCCTCGGAAAGCCATCCGGCCGTCTTCAGGAGTTCTCTGTCCGAAAGTGCAATGTCCGCCGTAAAGTGATCGGCTCCGGAAAACTCCTGCCAGCATTTGAGCACCGCGGAGGAAGGGATACCGGGCTTCAGGACCAGTTCCCTGATATCAGAACGCGGGCTTGCAGCAAGATATCCGACAGTTTCCTCTTCATTCAGGATGGCATAAAGAGACTGGTTCCAGCTGCCGCAGATATCCGCAAACTCCGCGGGATCCCGGTCGATCCGGACGGGCTGCGCCCGGTAGAGCGCATAGACCTCATTCAAAATCTTCCGCTCCCGCATCTGCGGCGTCACAGGCATTTTCCCCGCATCTTTTCCGGTAAAGCCCTCCCCCATACCGGCAGCCGGACAATCAAAGCATGTATCCGCACCGCCGGAGGTCAGACTTTCCGCGGACTCCGCTTCCAGCTTACGGAAACGGATGGGAAAACCCGGAATATCCGCCGCGCGGTGTCTGAAATTATCCCGGTTGAATTCCGCTGTGTATTCCAGTCCGCCCCGGCTGTAGCCGTAGTATTCGTATCGCTGTCTGGCACCGCTTAAAACTGCCAGGTCCATCCCGTTCTCTTCCATATAGCGGTTGGTCATGGCCATAAGCCTGCGCATATGGCCCTCGCCTCTGGAATAGGGATGAACGCTCACGCTCCCCACAAAACCGCCGGAAAGGCATCCGCCGGGATAAAGCAGGGTAAAGGGAAGCACAGCCGTCACACCCCGGATACCGCGCTCATCCTCCGCCAGAAAATGAACCGCCTTCGGCCTGCGCCCGTCGCCGTACTCCTTCGGCAAAAGGGTTTTAAAATCGTGCGGTGTATGCTTCTGGCTGAAGACATAATTGATAAAGTCGATGATGCGTTCGCGGTCCTTCGTCTCCGCAATCCGGTAAAAGCTCTTCATATTCACCCTTTCTCAGGAGTCAGGGTCGGCTAAGGAAACACTGACTAATGCAGCTTTATGAAAATCAGAGATTCTCCACCGCCGCATGCTCAATGGCAAAGCCCCTGCTGTAGCGGGCGATAAAGGCATCAAATCCGGCCACATCCTCCGGATCCGCCGCCTCGGTGCTGCCGCTCTGTCCGGCAAATACGCTCCGGTTCAGCCAGTCGGCCAGGGACTCTCCCTCCGCCCTGTGAATCATATAGGATGCCAGCAGGGCAATACCCCAGGCTCCGCCCTCTCCGGCGGTCTCCATCACGGTGACGGGGGCATTCATGGCTGCGGCCAGCATGCGCTGACCAACGCCCTTTGTCTTAAAGAAACCGCCATGACCCGTGATGCTGTCTACCTGCACGCCCTCTTCCTTCAGGAGGATATCCAGGCCCGTCTTCAGCACGCCCAGTGCGCTGTAGAGATTTACACGCATAAAGTTGGCCAGATTGAAGCGGCTGTCCGGTGTGCGGACAAAGAGGGGACGGCCTTCCTCGAAGCCGGTAACCGGTTCTCCGGAGAAATAGTTGTAGGCTAACAGTCCGCCGCAGTCCTTATCACCCTCGAGGGCTTTGTTGAACAGCGTTCCGTACAGCCTGTTCATATCGGTCCGGATGCCATAGCACTCCGCAAACTCCCTGAACAGCCCCACCCAGGCGTTGATATCGGAGGTGCAGTTGTTGCCGTGAACCATGGCAACAGCAGCGCCGTCCGGGGTGGTTACGAGATCCAGCTCCTCATGCACCTTCGCCAGGGGCTTCTCCAGCACCACCATGGCAAAGACGGAAGTACCCGCAGATACGTTGCCGGTGCGCTTTGCGACACTGTTTGTGGCTGCCATTCCGGTTCCCGCATCTCCCTCCGGCGGGCACATGGGGCTGCCTGCCTGAAGCACGCCGCTCACGTCGAGCAGTTTTGCACCTTCCTCGGTCAGCTCGCCCGCAGCATCCCCGGCAGTGAGAACGGTCGGAAGGATGTCTTCCAGCTTCCAGGGGAAACCGAGCGGAGCGATCTTTTCATTGAACTTTGCGATCATGCCGGTATCGAAGCTGCAGATGCTGCTGTCGATGGGGAACATGCCGGAAGCCTCGCCGACACCCAGGACCTTACGGCCGGTCATTTTCCAGTGAAGGTAGCCGGCCAGGGTGGTCAGGAATGCGATATCCTTTACATGCTCCTCTTTATTGAGGATGGCCTGATAGAGGTGGGCGATGCTCCAGCGCTGGGGGATGTTGAAATCAAACAGCGCGGTCAGTTCCGCTGCGGCAGGCCCCGTGATGGTATTTCTCCAGGTGCGGAAGGGGACAAGGAGTTCGCCTGCCGCATTGAAAGCCATGTAGCCGTGCATCATGGCGGAGAAGCCGATGGCAGCCAGTTTTTCGATTTTTACGCCGTACTGTTTTTCCACGTCAGCCGCCAGATCGCGGTAGCAGTCCTGCAGGCCTGTCCACACATCCTCCAGGCTGTAGGTCCAGATGCCGTTCTCATAGCGGTTCTCCCACTCATGGTTTCCCTGGGCGATCGGGGTATTGTTTTCATCTGTCAGGACAGCCTTGATCCTGGTGGATCCCAGTTCGATGCCGAGCACGGCTTTTCCTGCGGCGATAGTATCTCTTGCGCTCATTTTTTCTTCCTCCTGCACTTTCTCCGCCTGAGTCCCGCGGAAGCTTCTGTTTCTGTAAGCCAGTTTTGGAGTTACCCGGAAAACGGTCCGCCTCCGGCGTGGCCATGGCGGTATCCGCACCCCGGTGTTTTATCGGTGACAATGCCCCCTGCCGTAGGCATGCGGGTTACCCTGAAACTCCCTTTTCAGCTTTTATTTCCGATAATGCCGGACCTCGCCCGGCCTGATAAATGCCTCAGATAACTGCCGGGGCTCAGTTCGGTCCCAGCGGATATACGCCGAACTCAAAGCCCGCAGCCCTTGCTGCATCAATGAAATCTCCGAGAATCGCCACATTGGTATCCGAACGGGCATGCAGCAGATAGATGGCTCCGGGATGAAGATCATTCATAACCTTCTCCATCATCTCCGGTACCGGTATCTGCCGTTCAAGCACATAGTCCTCATAACCGTTTGTCCAGAACACGGTCTTCAGCCCCAGGTTATCCACCAGGCCCAGGCACTGATCACTGTAATGGCCCTGCGGGAAGCGGAATACCTTGATATCATAGCCAAACTGTTCTTTTACCATATTCTGGATGGTCATGATCTCTTCCGTCTGCTCCTCCACAGACAGCGTGGACATATCCCGGTGGGTGCAGGTATGATTGCCCAGCTGATGGCCTTCATCCAGCATGCGCTGAACCAGCTCCGGGCGGTCGTCAATGAAGAACTTTGTCAAAAAGAAGGTGCAGTTCACATTCTTCTCCTTCAGCGTATCCAGAATGGTAATTGTCTGGTCATTGCCGTAGCCCTCATCCATTGTGAGGTAAATAACCGGCTTTGAGGGATCCTGGATCCAGTCCACATTAAAGCGCCCCCACTTGCTCTCATACCAGGCCCAATCCGTCGGAACATGGTTTGCATCCCGGTTTTCCGGAGCGTAGCCGAAAAATACCGATTCCGTGGAAAGCGTGCTCAGATCCCACTGTCCCCCCGATAAGGCCGGATTGGTTTCAAGCACCGGGTTTCCCCAGC
>CAMOSC010000176.1 GCA_946624325.1 uncultured Clostridia bacterium | reverse complement strand
TTTGCCGCGCCGGATTTGCGCCGCCCTAAGGCGGCATATTTCCCCGGCAAATCCGCCTGCCTGTACCCGAGGGGGTATGGGCGATAAGTGTACATCAAGTTTTTTGATGTTCAGTATATGCAAAGCAGCAAGGCATTATGAAACATGGCTGCCCTGCTGCCGAACTGCCGGGGAAGGCAAGCCTTCTTTACAGATGGCTTACCCCCCAGAAAATCAGACAGAGGATTAAGGTACCGGCAAGCATGAAGCCAAAGCTTACGGGCCACTTTCCGCCGCGATTAAAGCCGTAGAAGTCCTCCCAGCGCTTTTCCTCCGGCGCGTATTTTATTTTGTAAAGATAAAATGTGCCGTAAAGGAGCACCGGGATCATCCCCGACATGGCAAGTCCTACGGACATCGGCCGATTCTCCGCCATGCAGAAGGAAAGAATGGCAGCGAGCGGGCCCAGAAGGTGCATGTAGAGGTTTTCATGCGCAAGCAGCTGTCTGTAACCGCCCTGTGTGGGACCCAGGAAGCAGAAAACGGTTGCCATGGTGACCGCTACCGTGAGTGTCCCCAGGTATTTGAGAAGCCAGATGAAAAAAGGAACCTCTCCGGTAAGGCCGCAGAGCACGATGATCTGACCGACGGCCATAAAGCAGGCCGAAAAGGCGCAGAGCGCGTTAGACTGCACCGTAAAAAAGCGGAAGGCTTTTCTGCCCCTTCCGAAGTTCCACTTTCCGTCTTTGCGGAAATAGGCTGCAAGAATTGCAAGTGTTGTGAGACAGATTCCCGCATTCAGCAGGAGAGACAGAATTCGCATGAACGCCTCCGTGTATCAGGGACTCCGGCTGCCTTTCTCCCGGCACATCGTCCGTAAAAGAACTTCTCCGTTTCAGTTCGTTGCGGTCAGAGCTTAAATGCAGTCCCGACAAACTGGGCAATCAGCCTTCCGGTATCATCTGTCACATCAACATTGACAACCGTTGTCGTCTTTCCGCTTTTTATGCATTTCGATTTTGCAATCAGCCGCTCTCCTTTGGGTGCATTCAGATAGTTGATGCTTACCTGCTGGGCCACCGAAAGGCTGTGAATCTGATTGGATGTCACCGCAAGCGCGAAATCGGCCAGTGTAAAAGTCACGCCGCCCATCACCCCGCCGTAGGCATTTCTGTGATTTTCCGTGAGCGTCATACTGCAGACGCAGCCATCCTCCCCCAGTTCATTGATCTGCATGCCGTTCACTGCCGCAAAACGGTCTCCCTTAAAAACTTCCTGTGCTTCCTTCAATGACTGATATGTTGGCATAGCTGTGTCCTTTCTGTACTAAGCAAAAATCGTATGGCTGTTCAGAGGCAGCCACCGGAAATGAGATAAGTGTCCATTTCCGGTGTTTCGGCCTGCTCGCCGGATGCAGATTCGGCATGCGGGTTACTCCGTGATCGTGATAGTAACGTTCCCATGGCTGAGCAGTTCAGCCATCTCCCGCTGTGACAGATTCACATGCCCCAGGCGGGTATAGCTCCAGGAGTTGGACCCGTAGAAGATTACGATCTGATCGCCCGAGTAAAGTACGATGTCTCCGCTGTCTGTTGTGGTCTGCCTGTCATTTCGCGCAATGCTCTGCCCTATGGGCCCGACCTGCTCAAAGCCGCCGTACATGGACATCGGAATCGTCAGCGGAAGGAGCTTTTTCAGTGCATCCACGGAATCATTATCTTCCCAGCTGACCGGTACTTCCGTCTCTCCTATAAACAGCTTCATATCCATTTCCTCCTCCGTGATCCCCGCCAGAATATCCCAGATCTCTCCCATGGCCTCAAAGTAGTGTTCGGGGAAAGCATTGTCACCGTCGGCCTGAACGCAGGTTCCGTCCGTCAGGGTGAATTCAAGCCGGAAACCCTCTCCGTCCAGGACAAAAGGCCGCGACTCGTTGAATCCATCCCAGGAAGTCATATTATAGGCGTCGATCACATCCGCAAGGGCATTCACCGCTGCCGTGCGGGCGGCCTGCTCCGCTTCCCCGTTGACAGAGACATGATAGCCATCCTCGTCCCTGGTGATCTCATAGGTATCATAGTTTATCTCGCCGCTGCGGTATACATAAAAATAAGATATTTCCAGCACGGGCGTCAGGTCCATGCGCAGATTTTCATCCACAGAGACCCTGTATACATGGTCCTCATTGTCCATGATCGGAGATCTGCCCTCAATTCTAACCTCAGTGGTTCCGGGTGCGAGCGCTTTAAGCGTTACGAAAAACTCATAGGACGCCCCGGTGATTTCCTCGGCTTGCTCTTCATACACATACCGGGTTTCACAGCTTACGACAGAGGGGTCCTCCACTTCAACCGTGTATTCATACCCGCCTCCCGAGAAGGAAGAAAACCGAAGAACATATTCTTTTTTTGCGGCATTTTCTTCCTCCGAAGTCACAAGCTCCCCGTCCCAGCTGAGGATTCCTCCGAACTCATAAATGTTGGTATAACCCATTGCGGCCAGCTTCTGTGCAGCTTCCTTTGATCTTCTCCCGCTCCGGCAGTAGATCAGGATAATCTGCTCCAGGTCCGGCAATGCTTCCGGCTGCCCGCTGCCGATCGACTCATTCGGTATCAGGACTGCGCCCGGAATATGGCCTTCATCGTACTCATCCTGCCTTCGGACATCAACGACTACATGGCCGTCATCCTTTTTCATCATCTGCTTTGCGGTTTCCTGGTCGATCTGCTCGTACGTGTTTTCCTCTGCCCATCCCGCGCATCCGAGCATGCACAGGAGCAGAAGGCCTGCCATGATTAACAGGATTCTTTTCATGTCTTTTTCTCCCATGGGTTAAGAATCTATCATGCCTGTCCAAAAAGATCCGCAAGAAGTTCTTTCATCTTTGCGGTCCAGATATCGTGTCCCGCTTTGTTCAGATGAATCCGGTCTATACGGAACAGCGCCGGGTTAAAAAAGCGTCCGTCAGAAGTTCGAAGACTCTCCGGACCCTCATCCGTCAGCATTGCATCCGTCGCGTCCAGGAAGTACATACGGTCGTTTTCTTCACACATTTTTTTCAGGAGCGCATTGGTCCTCACCGTTGCGTCCCAGAACTGAGGCCTTCCCGGAAGGGGCAGCCCGGAGCAGACGATCAGCTTTGTCTCCGCCATATTTTCACGGAAAATCGCATACATCCTGCGCTTGTTCTCAAGAATCTCTTCCAGCGGTATACCGGATGCGATATCATTGGAGCCTGTCTGGAAAAACACAGCCGCAGGCTTATACGGATACAGGAGACGCGGCGCATACGCAATCATATCCTGGTCAATGCAGCCTCCGATCCCGTGATTATGCGCTTTGTAGGGCTTCATATCCTCTTCCAGGGAATACCAGAAACAGATATTGCTGGGCCCGTAGAAAATGATATCTCCTTCTGTTACCGGATCATTCTTTTCAATCAGGGCCACAACCTGTTCGTTGATGTCGCGGTTTCCCCATCTGTACCGGAGGCTGTCCGGATCAATATCCACTCCGAACTCCCGTACCTCGGACAGGTTCCGGCGGTTCAGCCTTCCTGCCGCTTTAGCAAGCGCTTCAAGGAAAGCCTCCCGGTTTCCCTTTGGCTGCAGATCCTTCACGAAGAGATTTTCTTCTTCAGGGGTCAGCTGCCCGAAATATTTCCGAATCACTTCGGAAAACACCGGGATTTTTGCCAGAATCCCAACAGGCGCTGTATACCGCGACAGATCCCCCCAGTTTTCATAGGTCTCTGCCAGCTTCTCGATCTCCGGGACATGACGTTCCTCCATACGGAAGTCGTCCGCATCCCTGATCGACAGGATCAGCGGGCTTTCACAGGTAAAAGGCGTCCATCCCTGAAGACCCTCGCCGTTGGGGTTTCCGGTCTTCGCAAAGTCCGTCCAGATCCGCATCATACGCCGGCTCAGCTTTTCATCCGATTCAGTCATCGGGAACCAGAATTTCTCAAAGGTATGGAAAACGTAAAACTGATCATCGCCATGGGAAGCCCGGCCCGTATGCGGCATCGGATGGTCAAAGGATGCAAGATAAACCGGCTTTTTCCTCTGACGCGCCTGCATCCGTGCCCATGCGAGCTGGGCCGCTTTCATCTCGTAGACTTCACACCGCTCTGCATAACGCATGGCTTCCTCATCTGTCTTCGGGGCAACGGTTGAACCGAAAATCTGCGTGCGCTCGCCAAAGACATGCTCCTCAAAGTTTGCAAGCGTCACCGGATTTTTCAAAGGCCACCGGATTTCATCCGCGGTGGTACATAAAATATAGTCGATATCCGCCTGCTCCCCACGGCGCACCATCTCGTCCATTTCGACCGGGAGCACCCAGCCATCGCCTGTGATATTGAACTGTTTCCGAAAAGCTTCGTACATTTTCTGGAGTTCGGCCGCGGGAATCCCGCGCATCTCTTCAATCGTTTTCTTTCCGCAGTATTTGACGAATTCCTGTCCGCGCTCCAGCAGGGCCCGGTAATCCAGACTGTAATTCGGATTGAGGCCTCCCGCGCTGTGAATGATCACATGCTGTACCAGTCCCCTTGCCAGCGGGCTGCAGGCCACGCCCTGACAGGACCTGCCTCCGCCGGAGCAGCCGAATATTGTCACATTGTCCGGATCACCGCCGAAAGCCCCGATATTTTCCCGTACCCATCTGAGGCTGAGAATCTGATCCTGCAGGCCGTAATTTCCGGAGGAGTGATGCTCATTTTCCGCCTCCAGGTCCGGATGACCGAAATATCCGAAAACACCTGTACGGTAGTTGACTGTAACGAGGACAACCCCGTACCCGCAGAGACCCTCTCCGTCAAAAATGATATCGTCCGAGGTGCCTCCCTGCAAGCCCCCGCCGTAAAACCAGACCATAACCGGAAGCTTTTCTCCGGTGCTTTCCGCCGGCGTCCAGACATTCAGGGAGAGGCAGTCCTCCGACATGCGCAGCGGTCTGGGCGGTACCGGATTTTTCGCGCACAGTTCCCGGAAAAACGGCGATGTGCTGTTGTCGTGCTGGAAACAGCTCCTGCCGAAATCGATGCACGCCCTTGTTCCCTCCCAGCACTGAGCAGGCTCAGGCGCGCGCCAGCGAAGTTCTCCTTCTGCCGGTTTTGCGTAGGGGATCCCGAGAAAACAGGAGATTCCGGCACTTTTGCTTTCCTGTCCGCAGACTTTTCCGGTCCGGATTACGGTTTCAGTTATCGGCATTTGAAGACTCCTTTCTCCCCGGCAGAGCCGGATGTTAACGCGGCTGGCCCTGTCTGCTCCGTGCTTTTCCAAGCTCTTCCTTTAGTTTTGTGATTTCTTCCTGCAGGCTGGAGATTGTTTCGTTCTGACTGTTGTTTGCTTCCTGAAGGCTGCTGATTGTTTCGCTCTGGCTGTTGTTTGCCTCCTGAAGGCTGGAGATCGTTTCGCTCTGGCTGTTAATCGTTCCCTCCAGGTCCCGGATCTTCTCATCCCTTGACTTTATCATGTACTGGACCATATTCCGGTCCATGATCTTCAGTTCCTCTGAAAATATCCCCATGACTTCCTCCATATTCCGGCAGATATTGTATGCCTCACGGTATACTTCCCGGTAGCGACTGCTCTTTTCCGCCAGGTACTCCACTACCTCCGGACGGTCTGATGAGAGCAGCAGCAGCCACTCGTCCAGCTCTTCCTTTACCTTCACAGGTTCATTTTGTGCCTTTTTCAGGAAAATGTCAAGCGGGATGTAGATGTAGTTCTGCAGATGCTCGATCTCTATCCCTGTATCCGATACCGCGCGGAACTTATGGATGTACCGGTCCGGAAAACCATGGAATACCGCCGGACTCTTCTCCATCATCACGATGGTATACACCGGGTTCAGCTGCAGGTAGCTGAATTCCTTCCCGTTAATGTCTTTCGCCTTTTTATACTGCCGCAGCAGCAGGTCTGCCCCATAACAGGCAGTCCGATGCCCCGGGAAGTCATACCCGGTCCGCTGGATCTCCACGTTCGCATATCTGCCGTCCTCTAACTGCACCACAATATCCAGGATAATCAGCGCATTCTCATCAGCGATACGGTCCGAATCGTTTGGTAGGGCGGAACAGATTTTTACCGGCCTCCCAAGGAGGCCTTCCAGGATGCTCTCCAACCGTTCCGGATGCACCTCCGGGTTCAGGATCTCACGCGCGAATCCGTTGTAAAGCAGCTTAATGCCGCGCACGCCGGTACAGAAATCCAGGAACTCCTGCTGCTCTGAGGCAGACCAGTTGTCATATCTCACTTTTTGCTCCGGCACGCTGTTAATCTCTGCAAGCACCTCTTCACGGGTGCGGATCATGGGAAAAAGCTGCTTCAATTTTGTCTGCATAGAAATACCTCCTGATTGAAATAGCTGCCGCGAAGTATACGAATGAAATGCGGTTATTATATCAATCAGAGAAATATTTGTCAAAATATTTTACACAATATGCACATATTGTGTAAAATGTATGGGGCTTTGTATCTTTTTGTACTGTCTAATTGGGGACAAAGAGATGTACAGTGATGCTTTGTTAAATTTTGCGCTGTGTCGCATTAAAGCATTCAATTCTTAAAGATCCGGCTTTCGGCAAGGGAATAGGAAAACCATTTCACTGTCCACCATTCCCCGGAAAACCGGTCTTCAGGGTGATGATCATTGCCGCGGATCAGATCTTTTCGCCGCAATGATCATAACTGTTTTGAAAGATATTGTTCATTTGTGTTTGTCGGGGATCTGATACCACTGCCCCAAAATATGCAGGATTACATAGCAGCTGCTTCCGAGGCCACATATTTTTCTGCTTCTTCCTCTGTCAGACCATACCTGCTCATAAGTCTGGCAACGATTGTCCGATCGGATTTTCCATCATCACGCATGGTCTCTACGGTTCCCAGGATCTTACCAATTT
>CAMOSC010000175.1 GCA_946624325.1 uncultured Clostridia bacterium | reverse complement strand
AGATGGCGGCGTCCTACATCAACGGCGTGCAGAGCCGCCACATCGGCACCAGCATCAAGCATTATGCGCTGAACAACCAGGAATACTACCGCATGAGCAATTCTTCGGAGGCTTCCGAGCGTACTATGCGGGAGATCTACTTCCCGCCCTTTGAGATCGCCGTGAAGGAGTCCCAGCCGAAGACGGTGATGTGCTCCTATAACAAAATCAACGGCACCTATGCCTCCGACAACGAGTGGCTCCTCACCGATGTGCTGCGCAAAGACTGGGGCTTTAAGGGCTTTGTCATGACCGACTGGGGCGCGGTGGACGACCGTGTTCAGGGAATCCGCGCCGGCCTGGAGCTGGAAATGCCCGGAAATACCGCGGCAAACGATGCCCTGATTGTCGAGGCTGTCAGAAACGGTTCCCTGGATGAAGCCCTGCTGGACCAGGCCGTGGAGCGTCTGCTGACCGTATTCTACGACTATGTGGACAACAAGCAGAGCGGCGTGGTGTTTGACCGCGATGCGGATCATAAAAAGGCAGAGGATATAGCCGCGGAATGCGCCGTGCTTCTGGAGAACAACGGAGTGCTCCCGCTTTCGCCGGAGAAGAAGATCGTCTATATCGGCGAATATGCGCAGAAACCCCGCTTCCAGGGCGGCGGTTCCTCCCATATCAACACGTCCAGGGTGACTTCGGCTCTGGATGCCGCAAAGGCGAAGGGCCGCAATGTCAGTTATGTGAAGGGCTTCCCCTTCGACCGTGACGAGGAGGATGCCGCGGAGTTCGCGATGGCAACGGAGGCTGCCAGAGAGGCGGATGCGGTCGTTATCTTTGCGGGTCTGCCGGATATTTTCGAGTCCGAGGGCTATGACCGCCCGAACATGGATATGCCGGCCTGCCAGAATAAGCTGATTGAAGCTGTCGCGGCCGTAAACCCGAACACCGTCGTGGTGCTGCACAACGGAAGCCCGGTGGAAATGCCCTGGGCTGACAAGGTGGCGGCCATCCTGGAGATGTACCTGGGCGGCCAGGGCGTCGGAACCGCCACGGATGCACTGCTCTTCGGAGAGAAGAATCCCAGCGGCCACCTCGCCGAGACCTTCCCCTTCCATGTGCAGGATAACCCGAGCTACCTCAATTTCAACAGCGATCCGGAGAAGTGCGTCTATGCGGAAGGCATCTATGTAGGCTACCGCTACTATGAGAAGAAGCACATGCCCGTGCGTTATGCCTTCGGACATGGCCTCTCCTATACGAGCTTTGCCATTACAAACCTCCGCCTCTCCGCCGACAGCCTGACGGATGACGGTACGGTTACGGCCTGTGTGGATGTCACGAACACAGGCGCCATGGCCGGAAAAGAAGTGGTTCAGCTCTATGTCAGCGATAAAAACGGGACCTCGGACCGCCCGGTCAAGGAGCTCAAAGGCTTCGCAAAGGTAGAGCTGCAGCCCGGCGAGACAAAGACCGTTGAAATGAGCATCGATGCCAAGGCGCTTTCCTATTACTGCGAGGCGATCCATGACTGGTTCGCGCCGAGCGGACAGTATGAGATCCTCATCGGAGACTCCAGCGACCGCATTGCGGTATTTGCGGGACTTTCCTTCTCCACAAAGAAGATCCGCCCCATGCGTATGGACGGCTCCATTACAGTGGGCGAGCTGATGGCAAATCCGGCAACAGCCCCCATCATCCGGCAGATGATGGAGCAGAGCCGCGCCAACAATCCGATCGAGCAGGATGAGAGCGATGCCGTGAGCAGCGAGATGAGCAGGGCCATGATGATGTTTATGCCGTTAAAGTCCATGATCTCCTTCGGAGTTATGAACCGCGAGCAGGTGGAAGGCCTTCTGCAGGTACTGAAGCAGGCGCTTGGACAGGCATAATGTCCTTATATTTTACATGAACTTTACATTGAAAAAAGCCTGCCTTTACGGTTCACGCTTATAATAAAAGGGAAGTCAGAAAAACATGACGGAAGCCCAGAGCCTTCGGCAGATGCGCATACCCCTTGCGGTACAGGCGGATTTGCCGGAGAACGATGCCGTCCTCAGGCAGTGCGATCCGGCCCGGAGAATGATCTGATACAGAGCATTTTGCCGTCTGGCGCAATAAAAGCAGAATATCTGAAACAAACCGGAAGGCGCTGCCTTGTGCAGCGCCTTTTTCAGGCGGGGCCGGAAAAACCTGCTTCGGTAAAACGGTTATGGCATACGGCAGAATTTAGCCGGTTTGACGTTGGCCACAGGATTTATGCTCCCTGTTTTTTCGATTTTCGCTTACCCGTAAACCCTGTTCAATGAGGAAAAAGTAAAATGGATATTATATCTGTGCTGCAGCTGTTCGGAGGCGTCGGCCTCTTTCTGTTCGGAATGAATCTGATGGGTTCTTCGCTGGAAAAACTGGCGGGTTCCAAGCTTGAGGGTATCCTGGAGCGTCTGACCACCAGCAAATCCAAAGCCGTGGGAAGAATCAAGGGTTTCGGCCTCGGCTTTTTTGTGACCGCGATTATTCAGAGCTCCGCCGCCACAACCATGATGCTGATCGGTTTCGTAAACGCCGGTATTATGAAGCTGGCGCAGGCGGTCCCGGTTGTGCTCGGCGCCAATATCGGCAGCACCATGACGGCACAGATCCTGAGACTTGGCGATATCGGCTCCGATAATCTGGTGCTGCAGCTGCTCAAGCCCTCCTCCTTTGCACCGGCACTTGCGGCCGTGGGTGCGGGCATTTACCTGTTTTCACACAAAAAGAAGGTTCGCGATGCCGCCGGTATCCTGATCGGTCTCGGCATTCTTTTCTATGGCATGACGAACATGGAAGAGGTATTTGAGCCGCTCAGGGAATCGGAATCATTCCGAACCCTTTTTATCTCCTTTGAAAACCCGCTTCTCGGCATTCTGATCGGCCTTGCCGTGACAGCCCTGATCCAGAGCTCCAGCGCTTCGGTCGGTATTCTGCAGGCGCTTTCCGCCACGGGTTCCATTACCTACGGGACGGCCATTCCCATCATCGTGGGCCAGAACCTCGGAAAATGCATGACGGTGCTCCTGGGCGGGATCGGTGCCAACAAAAAGGCTAAGCGCGTGTCCTTCAGCTACCTGTTCTGCAATGTTTTCGGGGCTATTCTGATCTGCATCGTGATTTATGCCCTCTATTATACGGTGGGCCTGCCCTTCTTTTCCAAGGCGGTCAACCGCGGTAATATCGCAAACCTGCATCTCCTGTTCAACCTGATTTCTGGCGTGCTCCTTCTGCCTTTAAGCGACTGGCTGACGGAATTTACCGGGAAGGTGGTCGGAAAGGACAGCAGTGAGTCGGATGATCAGGAGTTTGAGAAGCTGGACGACATGCTGCTGAACACGCCGACTACAGCTCTCGGACAGGCGCGCTCTCTCATCGGCAAAATGCGTGAAAAGATCCTGGTCAATTTCCGGATGGCGATTGGCATGATCGAAAATTTTGATGAGAGCAGATTCCCGCAGATGGAAGAAAACGAGGCCTTTATAGACCGCTGCGAGACCGTGCTTTCCGCCTATGTTCTCCGGATCGACCAGCGCAGGATCACGCCTGACAGCAGGCTCATTGTCTCCGAGATCCTGAATTCCATCAGCGATTTTGAACGTCTCGGCGATTACTGCATGAACATTACCTACACCGCAAGGGATATGTCCGAGAACGGCGTCCGCTTCTCCGAAGCGGGCCAGATGGAATATGATATGATCTCACGGGCCGCGGCTTACGCCATTGAAAATACCTTCCGCGCCTTTGAGACGGATGATGCCAGGCTGGCAGCGCGCGTCGAGCCCCTTTCGGAGGTGATCGACCGCCTGAAGGAAATGATCAAGACCAACCATGTCGTGCGGCTTCAGCACGGAGACTGCGGCATAGAGGCCGGGGTGGCGCTGAATGACCTGATCAACAGTTTCGAGCGCATGGCCTCCCATGCGGCCAATATCGCCCTGCATGTTATCAAGCGGGTAGCGGCAGACAGCAGCTTTGACGATATGCACGGCCACGCGGCCGATATCAACGGGGAGGAATACCGTGCGCTGACGGGATATTATGCCTCCCAGTATCTGGAACCCGTGTCGGTGGCGGGCCGTCAGTACCGGGAAGAGAAAGAACGCCAGGCAGCCGCCGCCAGACTGGCCGAGAAGAGCAAGGCTGAGGGAGCCGTACCGGCTAAAGAAGCTGCAGGTCCCATTTCACAGCCGCTTCCCGGCCGCGGGACTGAAACGGCCGCTGAGCCTGTCGGCGGGATAAGGACTTCGGAATCCACGGAGCCGGAAACGGGCCGTAAAAACGAAGAAGAGCAGAAGACGGACTCCGGAAAGAACGGGAAAAAGAAAAACGGCGCCGGCAAGGGACATAAAGCCGAAAAGGCCGGCGAAGAAGCCGAAAAGCAGAAGAAAAAGGATGATCTGGAAGTCGAAAAACAGAAAAAAAGGGACGACCTGGAAGCCGAAAAACAGAAAAAAAAGGACGGCGTAAGGAAAAGGGAATCCCACATAGCCGATGAGAGCGCCGGTCAGACGGCAGACCCTGAAACGGAGCGGCCCGCGGAGGAAGGCAAGAAATCCAAGAAAGGCCGGAAACAGAAATAACAACAGGAACGAAGAAGGCTGAAAGGCAGTCGATATGGCAGTAATCTATATCGTAGAAGATGACAGTAATATTCTGGAAATTGAGAGCTATGCTCTGGAGAGCAGCGGATATACCGTGAGGGGCTTTGAGGGATCAAAATCCTTTTTCGATGCGGCAAGGGACCTGGCTCCGGATCTTATCCTCCTGGACATAATGCTTCCGGACGAGGATGGGCTCTATATTCTGAAGCGTCTCAGGGCAGACCGCACGACCGCTGATATACCGGTGATTATGGTCAGCGCGAAAACATCCGAAATCGACAAAGTCCGGGGACTGGATCTGGGGGCGGATGACTATGTCACCAAGCCCTTCAGCATTCTGGAGCTTCTTTCGCGCGTTAAGGCCGTGCTCAGGCGGGCCCGGCCCATGGGACTGATGGAAAATGTGGAATTCGGGGAAATCCGTCTGGAACCGGAGCGCAGGCTCTGCCTGGTAGGAAACCAGACGGTTGAGCTGACCTACAAGGAGTATGAGCTTCTGCTCTGCCTGATCCAGAATGCCGGGATCGTCATGAAGCGGGACGTCCTCATGGAGCGCATCTGGGGAATTGATTTTGAGGGAGAATCGAGAACTCTGGATATGCATATAAAAACGCTGCGGCAGAAACTCGGAGAAGCCTCCCGCTATATCCAGACCGTCAGAAATGTGGGATATACCCTGAGGTAAGCCATGAGAAAACTGATCAACAGCCGCATCATGCTGATCTCTTTAATCGCGATCCTGCTCGGCGCCGTTCTCTACACCTTCAGCTATTACCGCGTCTTTCAGCGTGAGGTGATGGCGGATCTGCGGGTAAGCACGAAGCTTCTTGCCGAAACGGAGGATCCGGCCGACGGGAGGAGTCTTTCCCGCTTTGCGCAGGAGCTGGCGGGGGAGAATATCCGGATTACGCTGATCCGCCCGGACGGGTCTGTCGCGTTCGACAACGTGGCGCAGGCGGAGTCGCTGGAAAATCACAGGAACCGGAAGGAAATCAGGAACGCCTTTGCGACGGGAGAGGGCAGTTCCGTGCGTCTTTCGGATACCATACACCGGTCTACCTTTTACTATGCGCTTCGTCTGGAGGACGGAAACATTCTCCGAATGGCGCGGGAATCCCGCAGTCTCTACGGAATGTTTATCAACGCATTCCTGATGGCGGGAGGCTTAAGCCTGATTCTGCTGGTGATGTGCTATCCGATCAGCAGGCTGCTGACGAGGAGCATACTGCGGCCGATCGGCGATATGGTGAGCCGGATGGACAGCCCGCGGGAGGACGGTTCAGAGCCCGCTTATCCCGAGCTGGAACCGGTCCTGCAGCGGATCCGCGATCAGCACAGGGACATTCTGCAGAGCGCAAGGCTGAGGCAGGAATTTACCGCAAACGTTTCCCATGAACTGAAAACGCCGCTGACATCCATATCGGGATATTCGGAGCTGATAGAGAACGGAATGGCCACCGAGGCGGATACCCGGAAATTTGCCGGTGAAATTCACAGGAACGCGGATCGTCTGCTGACCCTGATCAATGATATTATCCGCCTTTCCGAGCTGGATACGACCATGCCGGACAGCTTTACGGAGGAGCCCGTTAACCTGTTCGAGGTGGCCAACACCTGTGCCCTTATGCTGGAGCCGGTCTGTGAAAAGCACGGCGTAACCATGCAGGTGGATGGGGAGGCTTCCATTGTCCGGGCCAACCGGACCATGGCGGAGGAACTGGTCTACAACCTCTGCGACAATGCCATACGGTATAACAGGGAGGGCGGAAGCGTACACATTTCGGTTCGGGACAGGACGCTTATCGTGGCGGACAACGGAATCGGGATTGCGGCGGAACATCTGGACAGGATTTTCGAACGCTTTTACCGGGTAGATAAGAGCCGTTCCAAGAAAACGGGCGGGACAGGCCTCGGCCTGGCCATCGTGAAGCATATTGCGGACCTGCACGGCGCGGATATCCGGATTCGGAGCCGCGAGGGGGAGGGAACCGCGGTCACGGTGGTATTTCCGGCATAAGCACAAAACCGGCAGTGCCAAATGTACAGAGCCCCGGGAAAACACCGATCGGATCGGCGTTTTCCCAGGGCATTTTCTGCCTTGCGCCAGAGTCGTGCCAATCGCAGCATACTCTGTACGATGTGATCTGTCTGCCTGGCTCAGGCTGGAAGGGACGGTCGGACAGATATCCGGTCCTGCCATCTCAACCGGACGCGGCAGTCCCGGCAGCTGTACATGCAAAGCTCAGAGAATCTTCGGACAGATATCCTTCAGACAGCATCTGT
>CAMOSC010000174.1 GCA_946624325.1 uncultured Clostridia bacterium | reverse complement strand
GGAGGTATCCCGCCGTGAGCAGGGCGGAAATAATCAGCACGACGGGCGGCAGAAAGGACAATATCCCGCTGCCGTCCGCAATCGCGGCAGAGGCGATTGCCCACTTTGCCGTAAAGCCGCCCATGGGCGGGATACCGACCAGGGACAGCGATGCTATTGCAAAGCAGCCAAGCACTAAGGGCATCCGAAGACCGATCCCCTTCAGCTCGGAAACCCTCCGCTTTCCCGCGCACACGATAAACGCGCCGGCTGCCATGAACAGACAGCCCTTCGCGGAGGCATGGCTGATGAGCTGGATCAGGCTGCCCTGCAGGCCTTCCTGAGAAAGACAGGAGAGCCCCAGGAGGATATAGGATATCTGGCTGATGGTGGAGTAGGCAAGACGCTTTTTCAGGACCTTTTCCCGGAAAGCCATCATGGAGCCCATGAAAATGGTCAGCATGGCAAGGCATTTCCAGGCGGTCTGTACCCAGGTTTCCGCAACAAGCTGAGCCCCCGCGCAGTAATAGATCAGACGGATCACGGCCAGCACGCCCGCCTTCGCGATAATACCGGAAAGCAGGGCCGACGCGGGCGCCGGAGCAATGGGATGGGCCGACGGGAGCCATCCGTGCATGGGATAGAGGCCGGCCTTAGTGCCAAAGCCCACGATCCCGGCAAACAGCACGCCGAGAAGCAGTCCTTCATGCCCGGCAACCTTCTGCGCATCCAGAAAACCGCCCAGTGTAAAAACCGTGTCCGCACCCGCGAAATGATATAGGAAAAAAATCGCCAGCAGGCCCAGAAGCGCGCCGCCCATGGAATAAAACAGATATTTCAGCGCCGCCGCAACCGCTTCCCTTGTCCGGTCGTGAAGGACCATCGGCATGGAGCTTAATGTAGCGAACTCAAAAAAGCAGTACAGCGTAACCGGATTAGCCGACGCGCAGACGGCAATCATGGCGCCGAGGGAAATGAAAAACCAAGCGAAGAAGCTCTCCGGGCGCTCTTCATGATCCATGTACTCAAATGCGTAAAAGCAGGAAGCCGTATAGATTAACAGCACGGCCGCCAGCGTGAACCTCCCCAATGAATCGTAGGAAACGGCCATTTTCACGCGGTCCGTCACCGTGAGAAAGACCATATTCCCGTCCCAGGCCGCGCCGGCGGCGGCAAGCAGGTCCGTAACAAGCATGATGCCGGCATACAGGAGTTTTCGCTGCCGCATCGCAAGCCCCTGCTTCAGGGAAACCGCCAGCCCGGCGATCATCGGAAAACAGATTGATATCAGTATCATCGCAGACTCCTTACAGAACGCAGTTTTGTACTTTGACTGAATGGCTACGGATGACTATTTTGCAGCCACGCCTGCAAAGGACGCAGCCGTGGGCAAAATATGTCTCCTTACACAAACTGCTCCAGGCCAAGCTGGATCAGCCGCACCGCAACCCAGGAAAACAGACCCAGGAACAGGTTTGCGGCCGTAAATACCATCATCGGGATGTTGTAGGCAGCGGAATGCCTGCGCCTGTAATCCCTGACCGCCGGATTCGGTGTATAAATCCGGATGACCGTGCGGATAAAATACAGGGCATTCAGCATGGAGCTTGCCGCAAGGGCCAGCATGGTCAGCACCAGCTTTGCGTCGCTCTGATGCTCCAGGGCCGCAAGCCCGAACAGGAGCTTGGAGGCAAACCCCGCAAAGATGGGAATACCGATCATGGAGAGCGCGCCGACCAGGAAAAACACGCCGGCATTCCGGTCGCGCAGCGCGCTGCCCTGCAGATAACGGAAAGCAACGTTGCCCTCCGAGACCTCCGCAAGCCTTGGCGTCGTCAGGAAGATCATGGATTTTGTCACCGAATGGGCCAGAATATGGAACAGCGCGGCAGTATATCCCTCCTGTCCGCCTATCCCGATGCCCAGAAAGATATAACCGATCTGTGCGGCGGAGGAAAAGGCCACCATCCGGTTGATATCCTCCGCGCGCATCGCCGAGACAGACCCGAGGACAATGCCGAGCATCCCCAGCACAAACAGAATATTCCCCACGGGCATGTGCATCATGACATCCACGCCAATCGCCCGCCAGTAGATTTTAATCAGCAGGAAGATATAGCATTTGGAAACCAGGGAGGAGAGCACGGACGCGGAGGTCGGCGTAGCCTTCCCGTAGGTATCCGGCATCCAGAAGTGAAACGGAAACAGTCCGCTCTTGATGGAAAGCCCGATCGTCAGAATGCCGACCGAGAGCGTCAGCACGGTAAGCCCCTGCGGATCCGCCGCAAGCTCTGCCGCGGTCTCGCGCATGGGAACCATTAAGAGATGCCCCGTCATGTCATAGAGGAAAACCACACCCAGCAGAAACAGACCGGATCCCAGAAGGTTCAGGATCATGTACCGCACGGCGGCAAGGGTGGTACGTCCGATTTCGCGGACAATCAGCACGCCGCAGCTGGTCAGGGTCAGGATTTCGAGGAACACATATCCCGTAAACACGTCGTTTGTCCAGATAATGGCCATGAGGGCTGCCGTCATCAGGTTGAGCAGGGCGTAATAGAGATTCACCTTGCTCTCGTCCATATCCAGGCTCACAAAGCGGGCGCCGGCCGCAACCGAACAGCCCATAATAACCATAAATGTCAGGGCGACAACGGCCTCCAGCACGCCTGCCCGGATTTCATTTCCCCATGGCGCCGGAAATTCGCCCATCACATAGGTGAAGGAACCGTTCCGGTATACATGGACAAAGAGTGCCACCAGGAGTCCCGTCAGCACGCACTCGTACACAAGCGTATAGCGCCTGGCTGCCTTCCCGGAGATCACCGTGCACAGGACGCCGGAAAACAGGCTCAGGACTATCGTCGCCAGGGGAACATTGCACAGAAAACTCATCAGCGGTCCTCCGACAAATGCCTGGAAAGGATATAGATTTCATCCAGGTTCAGGGTATGATAGCGCTTATAAAGACGGACCGTCAGGGACAGCATGATCGCCGTCACCGACACGGAAACCACGATCCCCGTCAGGACCAGGCCCGCGGGCACCGGGTTGATATATGCCTCCGTGCTCTGGACGCCGTCGGCAATAATGGGAGCCTTGCGGCCCGAGATGTAGCCCATGGATGCCAGAAGCAGGAACACGCCGTTATCCATGATATTCAGCCCGATCAGCTTTTTGATGAGATTGCGCTGAAACAGCAGCATGACAAAGCCGATTCCGAAAAGAATCACGGCGACGGCTTCCTCATAATTCGCCAGAAGATTTTCCAGCATGTTTATTCCTTTCCGGGACAACGTCCCCGCAACGTTTGCCGTCTGTATCATACCGGCTGCCACGGCTTCTCAGTCTTTGCCGATACTGCCCCGTTTAAAGAGGCTGTAGAAGCCGAACATGGTGCAGGCCACAACCATTCCCACCGCGATGTCTAACGGGAGGATCAGCCCGCCCGAGAGGATTGCCCCGGGCGTGCCCTTCGGGATGTGGTTTTCCATACCGTTGGCGCCGGTGAAGAACACATATCCTTTTGCAAAGCTGTAGAAGGCCAGGGAGACAAACGAAATTACGGAAAAGACCTTCTGGGTAAAGAAGCGGTCTGCCGCGTCAAAGCCGAAGGAGGCCACGAACAGGATCAGGCCCGCGCCGAGAACCGCGCCGCCTGAAAAGCCTCCCCCGGGGGAATTCTGGCCGTTCAGAAGAATGTAAATGCCATAGACAAGGATGCAGGGCAGGAGCACCACGGCAATCCGGCGGATCAGGCCGTCCCGCGACGTATCATAATAGCGGTCCCTGCGGATGGTATAGTAATCCTCGAGGGTACTGTCCATATTTTTCCTGTCCCGCCTCAGCAGGATAGTCACGCATACCAGGGCCGTAAACAGGACATGGGATTCTCCCAGGGTATCAAACGCGCGGTAATCCAGGATCATACCGGCAACAATATTTACGGCACCGGTCTCCTGCAGCCCCTTCTCCACATAGCGCTCCACCACCGTCAGGGTTCTCGGGTTTTCCACCCCGTACCTGGGCAGTCTCGATACGATAAAAAGCAGCACGCCGATCAGGACAATGCAGCTGATCACGGCAACCGCATTGTACACGATACGGAAGCCGGCCTCCTCTGCCCTCAGCAGCCTGTGGCTTCCCCTGTGCCGGATTTCGTGCTGCAGCTGCCGCCTTCCGGCCTTCAGCTCCTCCCTCTGGCTGTCCGGCACATGGGCGGTATCCGTCATGTGCTCCAGGAAATTCACATCCCCGTCCAGCCAGCGCTGGAAAGCTTTCCCGATATTTTCAGGGCTCATGTGCATCCTCCGAATCCGGCGTCCCCGGTGTTCCGGGCAGGTCCGCCTGTGTCTCTCCGGTGTCCTCCGCATGCAGCTTTTTCAGCGTCATCAGGAACAGAGTCCCGCTGATACCCGCTCCGACCGCGGCCTCCGTGATGGCCAGGTCCGGAGACTCAATCAGAATCCAGATTATGCAGGTCATGGAGCTGAAGGCCATGAATATCACCACGGCTGCAAGGAGATTTCGTGTAAGGTTCACGCTGACGGCGCATACCACAAGCAGCACCAGCAGCATGATTTTCAGGACGTCCGTCATAATCAGCCCTCTTCCTGTCTTTCCGGGTCCTCTATGAGCTGCGCGTTTTCAAAAAGCTCGGGATCCGTATAATACTCCACCTTGGCCAGAAAATGTGTGGACACGGGGGAGGTAAACCACATGATTGCAAGAATCAGCAGAAGCTTTAAAGCCATTACCGGGGAACCGGAGGCCACTGCCATTGCCAGCACGACGCAGAAAAGCCCGAGGGTATCCCCCACGCCTCCCGCGTGCATGCGGTTCATGACAAAGCCAAAGCGCCACACGCCCAGAACGGCCGATATGAAACATACAAGCCCCGCGGCAAGCAGGACCGCTGCGATACAGAAGCGAATCCATTCCAGTATCATTTCTTTCTGCCTCCCTGGCTTTTCCGGCCGGCACTGCCCTTCGCTCCGGAGGAGTTTTTCCGCGCCGCGGATTTTCCTTTCGCACCCGAGTCGCTTTTCTGCATCCTGGCGGTTCCGGCGCTGCCAGCGGCTTTCTCCTTCACATCCGAGTCGCTTTTCCGCGCCGCGGATTTTCCGGCGCTGCCGGCAGATTTCCCCTTCGCTCCGGAAGAACTTTTCGGCACCCCGGCTGTTCCGGTGCTGCCCGCAGATTTCCCCTTCGCTCCGGAGGAATTTTTCGACACCCCGGCCTTTCCGGCGCTGCCCGCAGCCTGTGTTCCTGCTGCATTTTTCACTGTGCTTCCGTTTTCCGTTCCGCCTTCCCCGGGAGCCTCCGGAACTTGCCTGAAAACGCCGTTCTCCGCTCCGGTTCCGTCTGCCCCGCGAACTTCCTCCCGGGAAGTACTTTTCTCTTGTCCATCCTCCCCGAAAGCACCTCTTGCCGCATGGGAAGGAATATAGGTCGCGGCCAGCATCAGCACCGCCAGGAAACTGATCATGGCATAGATGATGGCCACATCCGTCAGGAAATCCTCCTTCAGCCACACGGCCAGCACCAGAATGCAGGAAATGACCATGGTTCCGATCATGTTGATGGAAAGGATCCTGTCCGTGATGCGCGGACCGATCACCGCCCTGACCAGCATGATGCCGATCAGGAGGATCAGGAGGACCATCGCTCCCGTAAAGAGATACTGATAGGCGGTTTCTATGATCATGCGTTTACTCCCCTTTTCCCCGTCCCGCGCCGCAGTCTGGCGACTGCTCCGGTTCTTCAGCCTCTCCGGCCTTTTCCAGCCTTTGGATTACAGTCTTACGCCTGCTTATGTTTTTCAGCCTCTCCGGCCTCTGGGTTAAGCAGTACGGTCTGGAGGTCTGTCGGATAGCTGTCGTCTCAGCGCAGACCGGACAGAATCTTTATGAACACAAAATCATCCATCCCATCCGCATACTCCCGCTTCAGACAGTGCACGATAAATCGGTCATCCTTCTGAAACACCGTGTAGGTGCCCGGCGTAAGGGTGATGGTATTGGCCAGGAGCTCATTTGCAAAACGGCTCTTTAAGCCGGAATGAAATTCTACAATGACGGGATCCGGCTTTCCCGAAGGAGAAAAAGACTCCTTCATAACCAGCAGGGACGCCTTGACAATCTCCCGTACCAGAACCGCGGTATAGCGGGAAAGGATCCCCGCATTCCTGAACAGCCGCAGATCCGTCCTAAACGTGTACCCCATGGTCTTATGCATAAACCAGACTGCCAGGGCTGTCACGGCAAAGCCGAACAGAACGATTTCCGCTGTAATGCGGCCATTGAGCAGCATCCAGAGCAAAAAAAGAATAACCGGCATAAAGCCTCCTGTATTCCGTTTTCGGCACGTGCCGGTCCGCCGGGTGTCTTTCCAGATTTTTACAGAGAAAAACCCTATGCCGCTGCCGGGGCACTGCCGATAAAAATACCGTTACTGTTCAGAGCCAGACTCCAGAAATGGCAAAAAACGCCATTTCTGGAGTTGTGGCGTGCTCGCCAGATGCAAAACCATGAGAAACCATGGATTTCAGCCAGCTGAATCCATGGTTTCTCATGGTTTTGCGCCTGGCTCTGAACAGTAACAAATACCCATTATAAAGAATATATCATTCATATTTTACTCCGAATTTACTGCTTGTCAATCGGCTAAAGCATAGAAAATATCCCTGGTTTTCCTTCGCGGAACGTTTGACATTAATAAAGCGGCCGATTTATACAGGCATGGACAGATCCTTATCATTGATGCAAAACGGCTGTGAATAGCTGCAGACCGGCTGTAAAGAAGAGATCTGCTGTAAATATAAGCTGATCTGCCGTAAACAAAAGCTGATCAGCCGTAAATAAAGGCGGACCGGCCGTATAATAAACGCAGACCGGCCGTATAATAAACGCAGACCGGCCGTAAAACAAAAC
>CAMOSC010000173.1 GCA_946624325.1 uncultured Clostridia bacterium | reverse complement strand
TGTCTGCTATGCTTTCAAAAAACGTAACAGTTCAGAATCCGTGTCCGTTAATAAGAGAAAGGCTGGTTTAAACGTTTCCCCGCCGGATTCCTGAAATGGCAAAAGCGGCAGTTCCTGCGCCGTATCCCGGCAGGCGGGATGCAACTTGTTACTGTTCAGAACCAGGCGCAAATCTGTGTGAAGTCATGGATTCAGCTGGCTGAAATCCATGACTTCGCACGGATTTGAATCTGGCTCTGAACAGTAACTGCAACTTTTATTTTACAGATCAAAAAAAAGATGTGCTATAATAGGGTTACCATTTGCGGATGGTCTGCGTGTATCAGGAAATCACAGCATATGATTGATATAGATATAGCAAACGACAAAGTTCTCTTTACTTTGTCGTTTGCCGCGCCGGATTTGCGCCGCCCTAAGGCGGCATACTTCCCTGGCAAATCCGTGCGCATCCGCCGGAGGCTATAAGTGCCCGTCAAGTTTTTTCTGACGTTCACTATAAATACTTTATGATCTGCTGCGTAGAGAGGAGAAAAACCCATGAACACAAAAACCGGTGAACGGCGGGCGAATTATATCAGTCTGGCGGGCGTCGTCTCGGCAATCGCCGTGATTTTCCTGCACACGAACGGCTGTTTCTGGGCATTCTCCGCAACCGAGCGCTACTGGAGGACGGCAAACCTCATAGAGAATGTCTGCTATTTCACGGTACCGGTCTTTTTCATGATCTCCGGCTCAACGCTGTTTCATTTCTATGAGCGCTACGGTCTCGGAACCTATTTCAAAAAGCGGGCTGCCAAGACCCTGCTCCCATATCTTTTCTGGAGCTTTGTCGGCCTCATCTTCCAGATCTTTTACATGGGACGCATCTCTGCGGACGAGGTGGATGCCGTTTATGTAATCAAAATGCTGTTGAACGGACAGGGAACCACGATTTACTGGTTTTTTATTCCCCTGTTTGTAATATACCTGTCCATCCCGCTGTTTGCAGCGGTGGCGGAGGAGCGGCGCAGGCAGGTGTTTACCTACCTGGCCGGGATATGCTTTCTCTGCAACGCCCTGATTCCCTTTATCAACAGTGTTTTCCATCTGGATTTTGCCTGGTACATTCAGATTGATGTCGGGGCGGGCTATCTGCTTCTGGTGCTCATCGGCTATCTGCTGCACCGCTATACCCTCCCCGCATGGGGGAGGGCCATTGTTTACTGCCTCGGGCTGGCCGGTCTGCTGATGATGATCGTGGGAACGCGGCAGCTCTCCATGGAAGCCGGATATGTGGTGGAAACCTACAAGGGCTACACCAACGTCCCCTGTGTGCTGTACGCTTCAGCCGTATTCCTGTTTTTCAAGCATGCGGGCAGCCGGCTGCTGAAGCTGAAGGCGGTGGCAGCCGCCACGGCTTTTCTCTCGAAGTTCACCTTCAGCCTGTACCTCGTGCACTGGTTTTTCATGCAGATGATCATCCGGGAGCTCAATCCCAACGTGACCAGTCTCCGCTACAGGCTGGGAGCGCCGTTTCTGATCCTGGCTGCTTCCATTGCCTTCGTGTGGCTGATCAGGAAAAGACCCTTTGCGAAATATATCATTCCCGAGTAGGCCATAAGCTGTGAAACGGACAGGCTGCTTCGCGGATAAGACTTTTTGTTGCACAGCGATCCGGTTGTGCAGCAAATAATAAAAGCAGGAGGACAAAGCGATGTTGTTCCGGAACAAAACCACACGGAAGAAGGCTTCCGTTTTCTGCCTTGCGGCTGCACTGCTGTGTCTTGGCGGCGGCGCGGTCCATGCCGAGACCCCCTATGAAGACCCCACGGCCGGCAGAACCTTTATCCTGCTGGGAGATTCCTACGGCGCGGGCTGGACGCCTGAAGGCATGGTCAAGAGCTGGATGGCTTACGCGGCCGAAGCCCTCGGGACCGAGCGTGTTTACACCTGGGCCTGGGGAGGCGAGGGGTTCTCCTATGTGGGCACTGACCACCGCAGCGTCCTGGATGCGCTGGTTGAGATCGAGGAATATATCCCCGACAAAAACGCGGTCACGGATATCGTCTTTGTGGGCGGCGGCGCGGATTACCTGGAACCGGCGGAGAATATCTTCCGGGGAATGTCGCTCTTCGTCGGTTATGTGAACAGCACCTTTCCGAATGCGCGCGTCATAAACGGCTACTGTGCGGGCTCCGCGCTGCAGGAGAATATTCCGCGCATCCATGAGACCTACGATACGGTATATGCGCACTCCGCAGCGTACCATGTGTACGATATTCCGCAGATGTGCGGTGTTCTGGATTCCCGCACGGACTGGTTCTCCTCCGATGATACCCATCCCACCGCCGAAGGCCAGGAAGCCATTGCAGACGTGCTGGTTGAATATCTGGAAAGCGGCCTGCTGGTCGGAGATCCGCTCTCGAACGGCCTCTGCCAGTACAATGTTGACGGAAACTGGTACGCGGTAAAGGATGGCATCGCTGATGAGCATTACACCGGCTTCCTGCCTCATGACGGGCGCAGATACTATGTGGAAAACGGGCTGCTTTCCTGGGGACGCACGGAGATCGTGGAAGCCTGCGGAATCCGCTGCCGGGTTGAGAACAGTACGCTGGCCGAAGGCGAGCACCTCGCCGGACGGCACGCGGTCAGCGACCCGCGCTACGCTGTCCGGGACGGCCGTATCTGCCCGGTTTCATCTGCATATTCCCGCAGCCGTGGTGAGCTTCCCGCCGTCCGCATGCCCAAAACCGGGGCCTGGCCCCTGGATCTTCCTGACCGATAAACCTTAAATGATTGTTCCTGTTCCCCGGAGCCGCTGCGGCTCTGTGCGTATGCACAGATTTTTACGCGGAAGCTGTGTGGCTTCACGCATTTTGCACGGATGCTGTGTCTCCACGGATTTCTTCGCGGATGCTGTGTGTTTCCATGGACTTCACACGGAAGCTGTGCGTCTTCACAGATCTGTATCAGGCTCTGATTATAAACACTGCTTTTACAAAGGAGGTAAAAGATAATGGACTTTTTCAGGAAATGCAGGCTTCTGCTGACCTGCATCGCAGCCCTTCTGTTCATCACCCTCTTCATGGGTGAAGGAGCGCAGGCGGCAGATGTCCTGGATGACGCCACCGTCGGCAGACAGATTATCCTGATGGGCGATTCCTACGGTGCCGGATGGACTCCGGACGGCATGGTAACGGGGTGGATCGCCTATACAAAATCCGATCTTCCGGGTGTCCGGATTGAATCCTACGCCTATGGCGGGGAGGGCTATTCCTCCATCGGAACCGGACGGCGCAGCATTCTGGACTGCCTGATCGACATCGGCGGCTGGGTTCATGACAAGCAGAATATCACGGATATCATCTTTGTCGGCGGCGCAGCGGACTATACCGTCGGGCCGGCGCCATCGCTGAACGGTCTCCAGATCCTCATGAACTATGTACGGGCCAACTATCCCAATGCCAATTACATCAACGGCTTCTGCGCCGGCTCGAACCTTCCGTATTATAAAAACGTGGCCCATGTAAAATACGCCAATACCTATTCGCTGTTCCCGAATTACGGGGCCTATGACATCCGCGAGATGGCAGGCGTCCTGGATGCGCGCGACGACTGGTTCTCCTCCGATCACGGCCATCCTTACGCGCCGGGCCAGCGGGCCATTGCCAATGTACTGGTAAGTTACCTCCGCAACAACATCCTGATCGGCGGCCCCCAGGCCAACGGCCTGCTGCAGTACCGGATTGACGGCAGATGGTATGTCGTCAGAAACGGCGTCGTGGACAAGAGCTATAGCGGACTGTACTACAATCAGCCGGATGATACCTGGTATTATATTCAGAGAGGACGCCTGGAAGGCTCCTACACCGGGCTTGTCCCCTACAACGGCAAACAATACTATGTGCAGAACGGCACTCTGCAGTGGGGCTATGACGGCGTGGTCCTGGTGAACGGAGTTCCCCGCATGGTCTTAAACAGCACGCTGGAGGAAGGCTACAAGGGTCCGGGGTGGTACGCCGCCGCGAATACCTGGTATTATTTTGAGAACGGAACCCACCGCACGGATTACACCGGCCTTGCCTACCACGGTCCGACAGATACCTGGATGTACATCGAAAACGGCGTCTTCAACGGCAATTACACCGGTCTGGTCTATTATCCCTACAGCGACAAACAGTACTTTGTACAGAACGGCATCCTGCAGTGGGGCTATTACGGCTTCTGCAATGCGGGCGATGCCATCTGGTACATCGAAAACAGCTCCCTCTCCGACAGGAGCGGCCTGGCATACCTGGGATACAACGAAACCTGGTATTATGTGGATAACGGACGTTTCCGGAACGATTATACGGGCTTCGTGTACTTTGACTACAATCAGACCTGGTACTTTGTACAGAACGGTATCCTCGTATGGGATTACTACGGCTTTGCAGATTTCCAGGGATCCGTGTGCTATATCGAAAACAGCCATCTCTCCGACAGAAGCGGCTTCGCCTATTTGGGCACCACGGACACCTGGTACTATCTCGAAAACGGCCGCTTAAGAAGCGATTTTACAGGCCTTGCCCACTTCGATTTCAATGATACCTGGTACTATTTCCAGAACGGCGTCCTCAACTGGGGCGTTACGGCACTGGTCCCGCACCAGGGCTCCACGGTCTATATCACAAACAGCACGCTTGTTCCCGGCATCAACGGGGATGTGACCGTGAACGGACAGACCGTACATCTGGTCAACTCCGTGGTACAATAAGCGAAAGACAAACGCAGCCGGAGGCTGTAAGTGCCCGTCATGTTTTTTATGACGGGCATGTTTTTTAACGGGCATGGCTTTTTGACGGGCATGGTTCTTTGATGGGCTTGTTTCTTTGACAGGCATGTTCTTTGATGGCATGTTCTTGACGGGTATGTTCTTTAAAGGACTTGTTCTGTGAAGGACTTGTTCTGTGAAAGGCTTGTTCCTTGAAGAGTTTGTTCTTTGAAAGGTTTGTTCTTTGAAAGGTTTGTTCTTTGAAAGGTTTGTTCTTTGAAAGGTTTGTTCTTTGACGAACATATTCTTTGACGGACATATTCTTAATGACGAACACGAAAAGGGCGCCGAAGCGCCCTTTTTTATTTCAGGAAACGCCCGAAAAAACGTTTCCTCCGTTTCGGATAATCCGGATCAACCGGGTATCCTTAAAACAGCTTACTGTCCAAGCTGGCAGCTGTTGTTATTGTTGTTGGAGGTGAAGATCTCCAGCAGGTTGATCGGATCGTTGTAGTCAGCGGTCCAGCCGTTGCGGCCTACATCATAGTTGCCGTTCTTACGGTCATCCAGGAAGGTATCCCAGTCTTCCACGTCGATGGTCATCTCAATGCCGACTGCCGCAAGGTCCTGCTGCATAGCCTCAGCTACCGCAATGTGGCCCGAGCTGTCGTTGGTCAGATAGTGGAGAACCAGCGGAGTGGACTCGGAGAGCATTCCGTCATCGGTGAACTCGAAGCCTGCGAACTTCAGCAGCTCAATAGCCTCTTCGCGGTTGGCGTCAAGATCGGTGATGCTGAAGTAACCGGGGCCGTACTCGCCGTTGTCTACCGGATACTCATAGTCGGTCTTGTACATGGATACCGGAACGAAGGAAGCGGCCGGGGTCTGTCCTGCCTGTGCGCACTTCTCAACGATCCACTCACGGTCGATCAGAAGGCCGATAGCCTTACGCATTGCGCTTGCCTGATCGGCGGTCTTGCCGTCAAACAGCGGGCTGATAACGCTCCAGGAGATGTAGTACGGTCCAAGGGAGTCGACCTTCAGGAACTCCTCGCGCTCCATGGCGGACGGAATTTCGTTCACCGGGATGGAATCGGTGAAATCAAGGTCGTGGTTATTGAATGCGGAATAAGCCGCGACATCATCCTCGGTCAGCATGACTTCCATGCGGGAGATCGATACCTTATCGGCGTCATAGAAATAGGGGTTCTTCTCCAGAACCATGCTCTCGCCGTGCTTCCACTCGGTAACGGTGAAGGCGCCGTTGGAGACAAAGCCTGCCTCGGAAGCCCACACGCCGGGGTTGTCCTCCCAGCCGTCAACGGACTCAACCGCTGCCTGCTGAACCGGATAATATACGGAGAACGCAAGGAGATCCATGAAATATCCGCACGGAGCTTTCAGGGTCACGGAGAAGTTCAGGTCGTCCACGACATCGATCTTCAGGCTGCCGTCATCGTTTGTCGCGATGTAATCGGTGAAGAATGCCTGATAGTCTGCAGCGGTGCTGTCCAGCGCGGCGCGGTTCCAGGAATAAACGAAATCAGCAGAGGTAAGGTCCGTGCCGTCGCTCCACTTCAGTCCTTCCTTCAGCTTGAAGGTATAGGTCAGGCCGTCCTCGGAAACGGTGGGAAGCTCCTCAGCCAGAGCCGGAACGAAATTCTCGTCGGCATCCTTGGTGATCAGGCCTACGAATACATGGTTCAGGAAGGTGATCAGGTCGGAAGCGGAAGCCAGCTGCGGGTCCTGTGTGGAATGCTCGGAACCGAACTGTACACGAAGGGTGTCAACGCCGGTAGCATACATCAGGTACTTCACGTTCATGGCGTCTACCCAGTAGTTATCCAGGGCAGTGCTGACCATCATAACGTCATTGTAGTAGTACACCGGGATAGCGGCACCGGTATCCATCAGCATGGTTTCTGCCTCATGGAGCAGCTGGTCTCTGGCATCCGCATCCGTCTCAGTACGCGCGGATTCGATGAGCTGGTCATATCCTTCCCAGTCAGGAGTGGACTTGACTTCCTCAGCCATTGCCGGAACGATGAGTCCGGCGGTCATGATTGCGGACAGAACGGCCGCGATCGCCTTGTTGGTCTTTCTCATGTGTTACTCTCCTCCTTCTTTGGTCTTTCGGGCCCTCGAAACGGCTTGGCGATTCCTCCTCTGATTCTGAAGCGGACAACGCTTACCGTCCCACACTCCC
>CAMOSC010000172.1 GCA_946624325.1 uncultured Clostridia bacterium | reverse complement strand
AATTCTGTGTTCTGGTTTGCTCGGTTTCCCAGATATAACGCCGTGTTTATCCTTTATTGTTTCAGATACCCATGGTGATCACTCCGATAAGGAAATGATGTATTTTTGCCTCCCTTCTGTTTGGATTAACCATATTATATCAAACATATGTTCGATTGTCAATCATATATTTGAAAATAGCCTCAAGAGATTATACCAAATATCTGTTCGTTTGTACAGATGAATTCCGTATCATGCACCGCTCCGGCTTTTCCTGCTTTTTCGAAAATTTGGCAGCCGTTTTTCACCTCTTCCCGTGTCCTGTTCCGCACAGCTTCCCGCAGCTTTTTTCACTTTTTCCGGGGCCGGTTCTGAACAGCTGCTCGCAGCCATTTTCACCTTTTCCCGAATCCGGTTCTGAACAGCTGCTCACAGCCTTTTTTCACTTTTTCCCAAATCCGGCTCTGAACAGTTACTTGCAGTCATTTTTTCACCTTTTCCCGAATCCGGTTCTGAACAGCTGCCAATTACGGAATTTCATGGTTGTCATATCCGGCTCAGTCAGATATAATGAAAAAGTCGGTTTATTTCTCAGGCATCACGGGAAAACAGACCAAATAGGAACTGTTCAGAGCCGGACCCCGAAATTGGTGAAAAGCGATTTGCACGGGCAGGCCTGAACAGCAACATCAAACAAGCAGAACCTGGGTTCTTTGTATCCTGTAAGTCCCCGGTTCAGAAGAAGGAAGGAGTCAGGATATGAAACGTTCTTACTTTTCACTCCGCCTGCTGACGGCGCTGTTATCAACAGGCCTGGTCCTCTCAGGTACTGCAGGCGCGCTTGAACTGCCCGCGGAAGAAATGCACGCGGAAACTTCCGGCTATGAAGAATGGCCTGAAGGCCTAGAACAGGAATCCGGCGAAATGGTGGTACAGATCCTGTCCGAAACGGACCTTCAGACGGTACAGGCCCCTGCCGGCGCAGAAACCCCGGTTCAGGAAGGAGCTTCCATCGGAGAACCTTCCGGCGAAGGGGCTTTAGAGGAAGCCGGCTCTTTTGAACCTGCTTCTGCCGAAGAAGCCGCTCCTGCAGAAGTTTCTTTCGAAAACAGTGAATCAGTAACGTTTTCCGCAGAGGAATCCGGTACGGAAGTTTCCGGGAAAGAAGCCATAGCGGAACCGGCCGAAATGCAGGACCCTGAAGCTGAATCCGTTGACGACGCTTCAAAAGAGGTCAGTACCGAAGAACTTCCGGAAACGGAGTCCCCGGAGGCAAGCTCCGAAACGGCATCCGTTGAGGAGACTTCCGGGAAAGCGTCTTCCGAAGAGTCTTCCGGGGATGTATCCGCTGAGGAGAGCTCTGAGGATGTGTCCGCCGAAGAGTCTTCCGAGGATGTATCCGCTGAGGAGACCTCTGAGGACGTGTCCGCTGAAGAAACTTCCGAGGAAGAGTCCGTTGAGGAGACTTCCGAGGAAGAGTCCGTTGAGGAGACTTCTGAGGAAGAATCCGTTGAGGAGACTTCCGAGGAAGAGTCCGTTGAGGAGACTTCCGAGGAAGAATCTGTTGAAGAGACCTCAGAGGAGGAGTCCGTTGAAGAGACCTCAGAGGAGGAGACCTCCGAAGAAGATCCCGAGATTGACGGCGTGCTGGCTCCGTCCATCAGCGGCATGAAGGCTTATTCCTGGAACAGGAGCAGCGTCCTCGTGACCTGGGATCCGGCTCCTGGAGCCGCCGGTTATGTCATTTACGGAAAACGCTCCGGTTCCGGGCCCTTCGCTTATATCGGCTATGTGGCGGATCCGTCACGCCACTATTTCCTCGATACAAAAGCTCCTGACGATGTCTATACCTTCTACTGGGTCTTCCCCTTTGTCTGGAGCTACGGAAAGCGCGTGATCGGAAGCTGCCCCACCTATGTGTACGGGATCGGACGCGAACAGCTTCCGGCAGTAACCGGGCTGAAGGCGGATTCTTCCGTAAACGGCGTGCGCTTATTCTGGGATTCCCTTGCAGGCGCCGAAGGCTATCATATTTACGGCAGGACCGGAAGCTCGGGAGCCTACCATTTTATAGCCGACGTCGCTGCCGCCTCGGGACAGGTCTCCTGGCTTGATGCCAATGCCTCCGAGGACACCTACAATTTTTACTGGGTATTCCCCTATTACAGGAACTCAAAAGGCACACCCGTGGAGGGCAAAACCGACAGGTATGCCTACGGGATCAAAAAGAAGCGGGCCGTAATCCGTGCACTCTCCTGGCCTGAGCTTTCGGCCATTCAGGCCACCTACAGCGGCCAGGTTATGGGATACGGCGCTCCCCTGAGCAATTTTAATGCCCGGCATTACTGCGAATACGCCCTGCATATGAATAATCAGCTGTCGCCGTTCAAAGCCCGTTTCTACGGGGACATGAATTCCAGAACCGTCTATCTGACCTTCCCATGCGGATGGGAGAACGCGCCAAATACCTCGGCGCTTCTGGATGCCATGGCTGCGGAGGGCGTAAAAGGCGTCTTCTACGTCACCTATGAGTATGCCAGCCGGAATCAGGGCCTGATCTGGCGCATGATCCGCGAGGGGCATGAGATCGGCAATCACAGCTTTGCCCATCCCGCGAACGGGATTCCCACCCTTCCCCTGGTCGAGCAGATGAATGATGCGCTGCGGCTGCAGGAATACATTCAGAATACCTTCGGGTATACCATGCGGAAGTATAATTTTGAATCCTCCTACTGGAGTGAGCAGTCTGTTGCGCTTATGACCCAGATGGGCTATGAAGTCTGTTTCTACAGCTTCAACTACGCGGATTGGGATGTGTCAAAGCCTATGGCATCCGGTCAGGTCTACAATATGCTGATGACGGCACTGGCCCCGGGATGCGTCTATTATCTGCATCCGGTTTCCGTCGGAAACGTACAGGCAATACCCGCGTTTATCCGGAGCGCCAAGTCGCAGGGCTATACCTTCGGACTTCTCCCGTAACCGGGCAGGCTTAAAAACAAATCCGGCAGGAATGAATCTTCTGTTCATCTCCTGCCGGTTTTTATATGTTCAACTGTTTGGAGCCATTCACCCAAAATGGGAAAAGCAGCTGTTTTTCAGGATGTTTTTCCCGAATCATGTTCCGTATAACGGCAGTTCGGGTACTGGCTGCAGCCCCAGAAGCTGCCGAATCTCCCGCTTCTTTTCACAAGTATTGAACCGCATCTCGGACAGCTGCGCAGGTCCGCATTTTCCAGTGCCTTTCCCAGATATTCATATACCAGCCTGTTCATCCTGCAGTCATTCAGTGCGCGGTGCGCTCCCTCGGAAGAAATCCCGAAATGGCCGGTGAGATCTGTCAGGCGGTAATGCGCCAGCCCCGGCAGCACTGCCTTTGCAAAGGGCAGCGTGTCGACAAGTTCATTATCCGGAAGGGCCAGCATGGATTCCTCACAGGCCCGGTTAATAAAGCGGATATCGAAAGAAGCGATATTATGCCCAACCAGGACCTGGCCTTTTATAAAATCCAGGAAAGCCGGAAGCACTTCCTCAATAAACGGGGCATCCGCCACATCCGCATCGCTGATTCCGTTGATCTGCGTGGCGCCGTACGGAATCGATACCCGCGGATTGACCAGGGTGGAGAACTCTTCCGCCACCTGACCCCCGGAAACCTTTACGGCAGCCAGTTCCACGATCCGGTCCGTCTGCCACGAAATGCCGGTCGTCTCCAGGTCAAAAACCACATAATCCGTATAATACTTTATGGTATGCCTGCCTTTCGTTCCCCCGGTCATGGATTCTCCCCTCCTTTATGATCCGTAAACCGCATCAAATTCTTCCAGGGCCGCCTGTGCCTCCTCCCAGACTTCCATCAGTTCTTCCTGCCGCTGCCTGGCGGCGGTAATCTGTGCCTGAATTTCGGAAAGCTCCCCGTAACTGGTGGCAATAGCAGGATCAGCCAGTTTCTCCTCCAGTGCACGGATCTCGTCGTCGCTCTCCTCCACCGCGGCCTCCGCCCGGTTTACTTTGGTCATCAGCTTTGAACGCTCCTTGCCGGGATTCTGCAGTATTTTCGGATCCGCCCCCGGACGGAGCCTGTCAGACAGGCTGTTCCGGTTTCCGGAACCCTCCTTGTCTGCCGCTGTGCCCTGCGCGGTCTGATTCTGCCCCCGCTCAAGAGTATACTTGGCCGCCGCTGATACCGCACCGAATTTTCCGGCATTTGCCCCGGTGGATGCGAAATCAAGATCACTTCCCCGCAGATGGGCCTTTTCCTCATATTCCTCGTAGCCAAAACGGTAAAAGCTCGTCTGCTGACCGTCAAAGCTCAGAATCTGGTCCGCGACCCGGCGCACAAAGTAACGGTCGTGGGAAACGAAAATCAGCGTCCCCTCGTAATTGACCAGCATCTGCTCCAGTGCTTCTTTTCCCACGATATCCATATGGTTCGTAGGCTCATCCAGAATCAGTACATTGGGCTTTGTTTTGAGTATCTTGCAGAGCGCGAGCCGTACCCGTTCTCCGCCCGAAAGCATGCTCACCTGTTTGAACACGTCATCCCCGGTAAACAGAAAAGCGCCCAGAGCGCTGCGTACTTCCGTCTGCGTCAGGTTCGGATACTGCTCCCAGTAATCCTCAAGGACCGTCCTGTCACTGGTATAATGGGCCATCTGCTGGTCAAAATACCCGATCTGTACGCGGATTCCATACTGGTATTCCCCGGCCAGCTGCGGAATCATCCCCATAATCGTCTTCAGGAAGGTGGATTTACCGAGGCCGTTCCCGCCCACGATACCGATCTTGCGATGCTTCTCCGCCAGCATATTGACGGTGCAGAGCGGTTTATCATAACCGATCAGCAGGTTTCTGACAGACAGAACCTCCTTTCCGGTTTCCGTTTCCGGCTGAAAATTCGCATGAAAAGCTTTCAGATCATAGCGCCTTGGCGGAGCGATTTTCTCCATATGCTCAATCTGCTTGAGCTTGGAGCGGGCCATGGAAACTTTTGTCGGCTTTCCCTTAAAGCGCTCCACCAGTTCAGTCAGCCTGGCGATTTCCTTCTGCTGTGCAAGATAATCCTTCTCCTGCTTATCCCAAGCCGCTTTTTTCTGTTCGACGAAAGCGGTATAATTTCCGGTATATCGGTGTGATATTCCATATTCGATCTCATATACCGTATCCGCAATACGGTCGAGGAACAGACGGTCGTGCGAGACAATGACGACTGCCTTCGGATAAGCCTTCAGATATCCCTCCAGCCACTCGATCGTTTCCACGTCCAGGTGGTTGGTCGGCTCATCCAGCAGCAGAATGTCCGGCTTTGTCAGCAGAAGCTTGATGAAGCCGATCTTCGTCTGCTGTCCCCCGGAAAACTCCGCCAGCGGCTTCTTTTTATCTTCTTCGCTGAAGCCGAATTTCCGGAGCATGGTTTCATATTCTTTTTTATAATAATACCCGCCCAGATCCGTATACGCTTCCTGCAGCTGTGTGAAAATGCGGACATTCAGATCCGACGGATCTTTTTCCATGAGCAGCCTTTTTTCCTCAAGCTGTCCGTACATCCGCCTGTAGGGTTCAAAAACCTTCTCCACTTCCGTCTCAAGGCTGATGGACATATCCTCAAACGCTATCTGCCTGAGATATCCGATAACGGGATTTCCGCTCCTGATCAGGAAGATATCTTCATCACTGTCGCGCTTGTCCAGCTCCACCTGACCGCACAAAAGCTTCAGGAGCGTGGTTTTCCCGCATCCGTTTCTGCCGACAACGGCAATTTTCTGACCGGCATTGATCTCAAAGTTTATATTTGTTAAAACGGCTTCGGCCCCATAGGAAACCGCGCCGTGATTGACCTGTAAAAGCATATCCGCAACTCCCGATGTTTCCGGTTTATCTTATCACAGCCCTGTCCGTTCCGGGCAGCCCAAACGACAAACCGCATATATCAGATACCTTACCACATCCCACGCAGGCTGGCAACCTTTTTTTGATGCCTGGCCGCTTCCATGGCCCATCCGTTCAGCCTCTCTGTTCCGAATACCGGCTTTTTTGCTTGAATAGTTGACCGAGTACTGTTATACTATACTGAATGTCAGAGAAAACGTTAGCCACTGCAGCCCACTACAGCTCTTTCCTCCGCCTTGCCGGTGTGCAATCGTCCTTCGCAAATGTACAAGGTATTTCGCTACTGTTCCTAACGGAATTTTTATCGCTTGCCGGGAAGCAGATTGTTATCATTTCGAGGTATATATAATGGCCGATTATTCATCCAGCCTCTCCTGGCTGATGTATTTCTTTATATACAGCTTTGCCGGCTGGGTCTGGGAATCCTGCTATGTTTCCGTCAATGAACACCGCCTTGTCAACAGAGGCTTTATCAGGGGACCTTTTCTGCCGCTCTACGGTTCCGGAGCGCTTCTGATGCTTGCGGTCTCCGAACCGTTTCAGCATCGTCCGGTTCTGATGTTTTTTGCAGGAAGCATCTGTGCTACCGTTCTGGAATATCTTACAGGGGCAGTAATGGAAACGCTCTTCAGAATCCGGTACTGGGATTACAGCCACCTGAAGTTCAATCTGAACGGGTATATCAGTCTGAGTTCATCCATTCTCTGGGGAGTCTTTACGATTCTTCTGGCTGAATATGTCCATCCTTTTGTTCAAAGCCTTCTTTCCCCGGTACCTCTGCCTGTCCGGAATACAGTCCTCACCGTTGTCTTCGTGCTTTTTTCCGCGGATTTTTTCATCTCCTTCCGCACGGCGCTTCAGTTTCGAAAGGTGCTGGAAAAGCTCGCCCAGGCAAGGTTGGAGCTTTCCGCTGCTTCCGGACGTATCGAGGAATCCTTAATAGCCGGATTCACGGGTGCCAGGGCAACCGTTACGGAGGGGCTTAATGCCGCCAGATCCACCGTTGCAGACGGATTCAATACCGCCAGATCCACTGTTGCCGACGGGTTCAATACCGCCAGATCCACCGTTGCAGACGGATTCAATACCGCCAGATCCACTGTTGCCGA
>CAMOSC010000171.1 GCA_946624325.1 uncultured Clostridia bacterium | reverse complement strand
GCAGGGGATGCCCTCGGGCATCCTGCTGCCTGCTTTTTATGCTGCGATCTGCCAGAATGTTTCAATGCGGAAGTGATGGATGGGCGGATGTTTTTGACTCTTGGATTATATTCTGAAAACTGTTCAGAGCCAGACCTCGGAAATGGCGAAAAGATGCCATTTCAAAACTGTTATTTACTGTGTTGTGTTCGCGAAAAAGATATGATAAACTTTAACCAGCGTCTTAAAGCAGGACGGAAGACTACAAAAGGAGGATTCATTATATGGCTAAAATTTTTGCTGCCCGGAGTGGTGAAATCAGCGCCAGAGAGCAGAGAAACATGGAGCGGGCGAGAAAGATCGCGGCCCAGGGCATGGTGCTGCTGGAGAACAACGGCGCGCTGCCGCTTCGGAATGTCTCGACGATTGCCGCCTTCGGCTCAGGCATACGCCGCACCGTCAAGGGCGGAACCGGTTCCGGCGATGTCAACTCCAGAACCGTGATCAATGTTGAACAGGGCCTTGCCGATGCCGGATATAAGCTGACCAGCACGTCCTGGCTGGACCGGTACGATGCCATCTGCGATGCGGAACGCGACGCGCTCCAGAAAAAAATTCAGGAGATGATGGCGGAGGGCGGCATCCGCGCCGTCATTGATTTTGTGTTTTCCAGACCGAATATCCTGACGGAGGTTCCGGAAATCACCGCGGAGGACCTGGCGCAGAAGGCAGATGCCGCCGTGTACGTGATTGCCCGGAATTCCGGCGAAGGCGCAGACCGCCATCCGGTTGCCGGAGATTATGAGCTGACGGAAAACGAAAAGCAGAACCTGCAGGCGCTGTCCGCAGCCTATGACAAAGTGATTGTGGTGCTGAATGTGGGCGGCGTCGTGGATACGAAATTCTTCCGTAGTCTCCCGAACCTGGGCGCGCTCCTGCTCATGAGTCAGGCCGGAAACGTTTCGGGACTTGTACTGGCCGATGTCCTCTCGGGAAAATCGGTTCCTTCAGGCCATCTCACCACGACCTGGGCCGAGAATTATACGGATTATCCCTGCGCTTCTACCTTCAGCCATATGAACGGCGATGTGGATGATGAATACTATAACGAGGGCATCTACGTGGGCTACCGGTACTTTGACAGCTTCAACGTGACGCCGGCCTATCCCTTCGGTTACGGCATGGGATATACCTCCTTCGGCTTTGGAGAGGCAAAGGCTGCCCTGGAGGGCGGAGAAGCCGTTGTCTCGGTAACGGTAACCAATACCGGAAAAACATACGCCGGCCGGGAGAGCGTACAGGTGTACTACTCCGCGCCTGCGGGTAATCTGGAGAAGCCCTATCAGGAGCTGGCGGGCTTTGCCAAGACAAGGGAGCTTGCCCCGGGAGAGTCTGAGACTGTCTGCGTGCGCTTTGCCCTTTCCGCTATGGCATCCTACTGCGAAAAGTGCGCCTCCTGGGTGCTGGAGCCCGGAAAATACTATATCCGCGTCGGAAACGGCAGCCGGAATACCCATATCGCCGCCGCCATTGAAATCGGGGAAAAGAAGGCCGTAAGCGTAGTTGCCAACAAAGCCGTGTGCGATGTGGACCTGGAGCTGATCCATCCGTCCTGCGCGCCGTACAGCTATGCGGGCGAGGAGCGGGAGAAGGCGGAAGCCCCCGTGCTCACGGCGGATCTGAACAGCATCGAGACGGAGATGGTGGTTTACAGCGAAGCCCCGCAGGAGATGACCACCGATAAAACCGAAACCATCACCCTGGCGGATGTCATGGCCGGGAAGGCTGACCTTCGCGAGCTGGTTGCACAGCTGACCGTCGAGGAGATGGCGGATCTGTGCATCGGTACCTCCCGCGGAAACTTCGGCGGAACGGCCACGATCGGTGCGGAATCGCTGGCGGTGCCCGGAGCGGCAGGCGACACCACCTCGAAGCTCATTGCAAGCCGCGGCATTCCGAATATGGCTCTGGCCGACGGCCCCGCAGGCCTGCGCCTTCAGAAGCATTTTGTGACGGATAAGGACAACAACATTATTCCCGGTCTCGGCGAGGATGCCCTGGGCGGCCTGTTCAGCATGGGCGCCGAGAAGCCCGAGCGTCCGGAAGACGCCATCGATTACTACCAGTACTGCACGGCCATCCCGATTGCGACGCTCCTGGCGCAGACCTGGGACATGGAGCAGGTGGAGGCTGCCGGCGATATCGTAGGCGAGGAGATGGAGGAGTTCCATGCCGCCCTCTGGCTGGCGCCCGGCATGAATATCCACAGAAACCCGCTCTGCGGCCGGAACTTCGAGTACTACTCCGAGGATCCGCTGATTGCCGGAAAATGCGCTGCCGCCGACACGAAGGGCGTTCAGAAGCATCCGGGCTGCGGAACCTGCATCAAGCATTACGCGCTGAACAATCAGGAAGACAACCGCACCGGCTGCAATGAACACGCATCGGAGCGCGCCATCCGCGAAATATACGTCAAAGGCTTCGAGATTGCCGTGAAGGAGAGCCAGCCGCTGTCCCTGATGACCTCCTACAACCTCATCAACGGCGTGCACGCGGCCAATAAGTACGATACCGTTACAGCCATGCTCCGCGACGAGTGGGGCTTTAAGGGACTGGTCATGACCGACTGGGGTACCACGGGCGATCTTTTCGGCGGAGAGGAAACGCAGAAGAAAAAGTACCATTCCTCCGACGCGGCAGCCTGCATCAAGGCCGGAAACGACCTGACCATGCCGGGCTCCCAGCTGGACTACGACAGCATCGTAAAGAGTGTCGGCGCGAAGGAAGGCGAGGTCTTCTGCCCGATCACGAAGGCCGAACTGCAGCTGTGCTCGTACCGGATTCTCAACGTAATCCTGGCATGTGAGCTGGCGAAGAAGGGCTGAGGAAACCGGTGCTTCGCATCGGAAATCCGCCGGGGAAAGCACTTGAATCTTTCTTACGGGTTTGGTCCGACGCTGAACAGCTGAAAAATCCGTAAAAAGCCGGGGGAGCCCTGACAAAAAGGGCTCCCCTTATGAATCATGTCTGAGAGGAATACACTTTGGCGGCACATATCGGTATCATCTATCTGATCCTGGCAATTCTTTCGAGCGCTTCCATGACGATTATCCTGCGCATCTTTCAGAAGACGGAGGGAAACCGGTACGGAATCCTGCTAGGGAACTATATCACCTGCATTGCGCTGGCGTTTTTCATGCTGCCGGGCGGATTTCCCGCTCCGGGAGAGATAGAGCGCGAAACGGTGCTTGTGGGTATCACAGACGGCGTCTTCTTTGTAGTGAGCCTGGTGCTGCTGCAGACGAACATCCGGAAGAACGGCGCGGTGCTGACTTCGGCCTTTTCCAGGCTGGGGCTACTTGTGCCGCTGGCGCTCGGTCTGTTTCTTGGGGAGCGCCCGGGGCCGTGGCAGATTCTGGGAATCTGTCTGGTATTGGTGGCGCTTCCGGTACTGGAGCTTTCCGGAAAGGAAGCGGACCGGAAGGAAGCACACTCCCTCCCGCTCCTGCTGGTTCTGCTGGTTTCCTTTGGCTGCGGGGATGCCATGGCCAAGATCTTTGAGCGTACCGGAAACCGGGGCCAGGACGAACTGTTTTTCTTCTTCGTCTTTCTCACCGCGGGAATTCTCTGTGCGGGGCTGACGGTATACGAGGGCAGGAAGAGCGGGAAACCGCTTCTTAAGAAGGATATGCTGGCAGGCATCGCCGTGGGTATCCCGAACTACTTTTCTTCGTCCCTGCTTTTAAAGGCCCTCGTGCAGCTGCCCTCGTTCCTCGTCTATCCGTCCATCAGCACGGGTACGATTGCGGTGGTTACGCTGGTAAGCGTCGCGCTGTTCGGAGAAAAACTGTCCCGCGGGAAAGTACTGGCGCTGGTACTGATTGCCGCGGCACTGGTACTCTTGAACATTTGAAGAACGTTCTACGGTTATGAAAATGGTTATTGTTCAGAACCAGGCGCAACTCTGCGGAGAATCCTGGATTCCGCTGGCGGAAATCCGGGATTTTTCACAGAGTTGCATCTGGCGAGCACGCTACAACTCCAGATATGGCGGTTTTTGTCATTCCCGGAGTCCGGCTCTGAACAGGAGCTGAAATGCAAAGAGCTGCAGGATCCTGTGATCCTGCAGCTCTTTGTGCGTCGGCAATGAGGTCACGGCTCCAGCGTGACCACCGTATCCTGATCCGCACAGAGCGTGAGATCGGCACAGCCGGCATCCGTACGGAGGGTATATCCGCCTTTGAAGCCTTCAAAGGACAGATTGCCGTTCTCATCCGTGACCAGCGTCTCATGGGTTTCCCAGGCGCCGTGGATCCGTTCCCGCAGCGCGTGGTAGACCGGTTTTTCGCTGTTATCCTCGTGAACCAGCCAAAAGTTCGGCCGCGGGCAGAATATGTCTCCTTATTACGGCGCTTAAATGCGGTAAATGTAGTTTTCTTTTCTCGGTGCGGCCGGCTTTGCCTCCCCCTGCGGATAGCCGAGGATGCAGTGGCCGATTCCCTCATAATCGCCCTCGATTCCGAGCTTTTCCAGAAGCTTCTTTCCCTCCGCGCTGTCGAATTCCTCCTTGGCGCGGTGTATCCAGCAGCTGCCGATCCCCAGAGCGTGGGCGGCGTTCATCAGGTTGCCCATCACGAGGCTTCCGTCATAGAGATACGTGCCGATGGCGCGGTTTGCGAGCACCACGATCACCACCGGCGCGCCGTAGAAGGGATCATTGTCCGTGCCCATGACGGCGGCGTTCATACGGGAGAGGCAGTCGCGGGTTTCCTTATCGGTCACGGCGATCATGATGGGGGACTGTTTGCCCATGCCGGTGGCTGCGTAGCTGCCCGCTTCCAGGATCTGGTCCAGGATTTCCTGCGGGATGGGATCCTGCTTATAGCTTCTGCAGCTGCGGCGTTCCAGCAGGGTTTTCAGGGTTTCATTCATAGGTGCTTCCTCCTTGATTAAAACAGGCTGTTGTGAATTTCTGTATTCGTTAAACCACAAAGTTCTTTCCATGTCAATAGATTATCGTAACTGTTCAGAGCCTGACACCGGAAATGATAAAAAAGACAGGCATTTCTGGTGTTTTGGAGTGCCTGCCGAATGCCAATCCGTGGAGGACTGGATGATCCGGGAAATGGAGATCTGCGGTACAAGGCGCTGCTCCCCTAAAATGTTTAGCTATAGCCCAAAATTATCATTAGCTTTGGCGCTAACCTCATAGAAAATATAGTTAGCGCCAAAAAGCAACATTGACATTGGCGCTAACCTCCTGTAAAATATAGTTAGCGCCAAAAAGCAACATTGACATTGGCGCTAACCTCCTGTAAAATATAGTTAGCGCCAAAAATAGTCTTCGGGGAGAGGAGCGAATAACATGCTGATCGGAAGGGAAAAGGAAAGGAAGATGCTGGAAGAAGCTTATCAGGCAGAAGAATCCAGATTTATTGCCATATATGGCAGACGCAGAGTGGGTAAAACATATCTGGTCCGTGAAAGCCTGGGTTCACGGTTTCTGTTTCAGCACACAGGTTATTATGGGGGGAAAATGGCAGACGAACTGTTTGAGTTCTGTGCATCGCTTCGGGAATATGGTTTGAGAGATTTTGCCAGGCCCCGAAACTGGCTTGAAGCATTTGAACTGCTCAAGGACCTGATCCGGAATTCCATGGAGAAAAGAAAAGTTATTTTCCTGGATGAACTGTCCTGGATGGATACACATGGCAGTGATTTTATCATGGCGCTTGAGGGGTTCTGGAACGGCTGGGCTTCTGCCAGAAAAGATATTCTGCTGATAGTCTGCGGTTCCGTAACATCATGGATGCTTAGCAGGATCGTCCATAACAAAGGGGGGCTGTACAATCGTCTCTCCTGTCAGATCCGTCTTCGGCCGTTTACCCTCAGAGAATGCGAGGAATACATCCGGTCCCGGAATATTGTCATGAACCGGCATCAGATCCTTGAGTGTTATATGATCATGGGAGGGATTCCGTTCTATTGGAGTTTTCTCGAAAAAGGGCTCAGCCTCCCTCAGAATATCGACCGCATCTTTTTTTCTGAGGATGCACCGCTGGAACATGAATTCGATTACCTGTATGCAGCATTATTCAAAAAACCGGAACCATATATCAAAATCGTTTCGGCCCTGGGAAAAAAGAAAGCCGGGATGACGAGGGAGGAACTGCTGAATGCAACTCATCTGGCAGATTCAGGGAATTTTACAACACGGTTGGAAGAACTGGAAAGCTGCGGTTTTCTTCGAAAGTATCATCAGTATGGGATGAAGCAGCGAAACGCAGTATATCAGCTGCTTGATAACTATACGCTTTTTTATTACAAATTCCTCGAAAATAAGCCCATTGACGAACATTTCTGGAATAATCAGATCAATATGCCGCTTGTGAATACATGGAGTGGGCTGGCATTTGAACGGGTCTGTCTGGAGCATGTATCTCAAATGAAGCAGGCGCTGGGCATTTCGGGGGTACTGTGCGAAGCCTGTTCCTGGGCTTGCAGAGAAGATCCGGCAAATGGGATTCATGGTTCACAGATTGATCTTCTTATTGTGCGGAAAGATCAGGTCATTAATCTTTGTGAAATGAAGTTTTCCCGGAATAAGTATGCGGTCACGGCAAAGACTGATGAAGAGATCGGAAGAAAAATATCTGATTTTCTTTCAGCCTCAGGAACACGCTGTGCGGTTCATCCGATCCTGGTCATTCCATATGGTGCAGCAGAGGGTTCCTATGTGGGTTACATTCAAAAGGTTATAACGGCTGATGATTTATTCGCTTAGGAACTGTGGCAAAATGTGCAGGCTATTCGCATATAGTTCCTTAAGAACCGGGCTGATAAAACCTGTGCACTGTTCGATGAGGAGCAGAAAAAAGCCGGCCTGTTGTCATAACAGGCTCCATCTTTTGAATACGGCTTCTCCGGTACCGCTGCAGACGCAGATATAATGTCCGTCCTGTATTATTTCCGAAAAGACAGCCTGATTTTCTGCAGACATGTCCGGCAGCACGCTGAAGGTATCCATGGACCGCGAAAGCCCTTCCCCGCTCCTTTTCAGGAAGCTCTCCTTGCGGGTCCAGAGGCGGGGGAAAG
>CAMOSC010000170.1 GCA_946624325.1 uncultured Clostridia bacterium | reverse complement strand
CTGCGCTTCCAGCCATGCCGACAGATCGCAGCGCATAAAGCGTGCGCTGCGATTGTCGCGGCGTTCGCCGTATGCATGGAAGAATACAGTCATACCCAGGTGAGCTTGAAATACAGCTCCCCTGTGTCCGCCTGTATTCTTCCCTGCGCATGGCTCATTGCTTCGCACAAAAAAACCTGCAGGCGAAAGCCTGCAGGGACGTGTCAGCGCGGTACCACCCTGATTCCCGGAAAATCACCGGGCTCTCAATGCCTGTAACGAAGACGGACGTCCGGGCTTACTGAAGTGAATCACGTTCACCATTCAACCCGGAAGCTACGGTGTGAAATTTGGAAACCGTCTGAACTCAAAGCCGCTTTCAGCCGGCGGCGGCTTCTCTCTGGGAGAAAACGGAACCCTCTGTGCACCATCATTGCTTTTCTCTTTTTTGGAAACATATGGCTTCCGGCTGCCCGGAACCGTTTCCCGCCGGAAGGCATTCCTGCTCCCGGCAATACGCATTTTATTGTATCACTTTTTCTGATAAAGTCAATGCCTTTTTATAAGCCCGCGTCACGGATCATCATGACGGCGCCGAGCGTGCCCCGGTCAAAACCGGTACGCCGGTGTGAAAATAAAAGATCCGGGTTGCAGCGCGTGCAGACATTCGGAAGATCAATCCTGCCGGCCGGGATACCGGCCTCTTCCAGTACCAGACGGTTTGCCTGCCACAGATCCGCATGAAAACGGTCTTCATGGCCGCGGGTCAGCAGCAGGGATGCCTTTTCTTTTCCAAACGCCTCCGTAAATGCTTCAGCCACTTCCGGGCCGATTTCAAAACAGTCGCGGCAAATGCTGGGACTGATCGCGGCAAAGACATCCGAAGGGGCGGTTCCGAAAGCTTCTTTCATGGCCTTCAGGATATGGCTTCCCATACGGTTTACGGTGCCGCGCCACCCGGAATGCGCCAGCCCGACAGCCTTATGGCGGACATCCGCCAGAAAGAGAATGGAACAGTCCGCCGAAAAGCACAGAATCGGCAGACCCGGCGTATCGGTGATCAGGCCGTCTATATCATTGTAGTCCTTTTCGCAGCGGACGCCCTTTCCCGCATCCGCCTCCGTTACGAGGCGCACATGAACCGAATGGGTCTGTGCCGACAGAACGGCCCTCTCCCAGGGGAATCCGACAGCCTGGCCGAACCGCCTGTAATTTTCACGGACCGCATCGGAATCATCCCCCTTAAACTGCAGATTCATGGCAGCTCTTGATCCGGTGCTTACACCGCCGATTCTTGTGGAGAAGCCGTGTGTAAGCCAGGGGATTTTCTTCAGCTGCCGATAACTGAAGAAAAGGACCCCTTCCCGTTCATTCAGTTCAAGGCCGGATGCTAATGCATGTACGTTCACCGGAATCATTACAGTCCTCCAAATGCATCCCGGATCAGCCACAGATCCGGAGGGCAGATGCCTACCACATCAAATCGGCACGGTGTCTCGTCACGATATCCTCTTTCAAGCAGATACCGCCCGGCACACTGCCTGATAGACCTCTGTTTTCTGAAGCCTACCGCTTCCTGCGGGTAACCGGAGCCGGAGGACTTTCTGTATTTCACCTCTATGAAGCAGAGGATACCGTTCTCTTCTCCGATCAGATCCAGCTCACCGTACCGGCAATAATAATTCCGCTCGATAATCTGATATCCCTGCTTTGCGAGAAAATCCTCCGCCAGCTTCTCATAAGCCGCGCCAATGCTCCGTTTGTTCAACTGCTCCCTCTTTTCCCTTTGGGCCGGGTGGAAGAATGCGGGTGCCTCGGTTTTTACGTGAAATGACCGGTAAAGCTTTTCCGGTGAATCGGGCTGAGTCCCTTCTCCCGGATGGCCTGGATATGTTCCGCACTTCCGTACCCCTTGTTCCGGGCAAAATCATATCCCGGATAAAGTTCCTCATAATCCCGCATAATACGGTCCCTGGTAACCTTCGCGATGATACTGGCGGCAGCTATGCTGTAGCATTTCGCATCCCCTTTGATAACCGCCAGCTGCCTCATGGCAAGCCCCGGGATGGTCACGGCGTCATTGATCAGCAGCTCAGGGACGGGATTCAGACGGGCGACAGCCTGCCGCATTGCTTCGTAAGTTGCCTGCAGAATATTGATTTCGTCGATTCTTTCCGCGGAAACAATCCCCACTCCGACGGAAAGCGCATGTTCAAGGATCTTGTCGTAAAGCTGCTCACGCACGGTCTCAGGCACCTTTTTGGAATCATTTACCCGCAGAATCAGCGGTCCATCCAACGGCATAATGACCGCTGCGGCGACCACCGGCCCGGCAAGCGGCCCTCTTCCCGCCTCATCGATCCCGCAGAAAATCTGTCCATGCGCGAGACTCAGTTCATAAGCGCGGAGGCCTTCAACACGCGCCTGCTCACCGGAAAGCTTTTCATCCTCCCGCTGTATCCGCCGCAGAAGATCCTGCACGCTTTTCCGCGGATCCGAGGCCAGCTCGCTGACTGCCCTGCTTCGTGCTTCCCCGGTCAGTGTCCGCAGCTCTTTGGCAAGCTCACCGACAGTTTTCATCTTGCGCCTCCCTGATATCCATCGGTCTCTCCAGGGAAATTCTTCCCAGTCTTCCGGACCGGAAATCATCCAGTATGATCCCGGCCGCCTTCTCGTAATCAGGCTCTCCGCCGCGCTTCAGGCAGCCGCGTTTCCCCGATATTTCAATCAGCAGCCTTTCCGGATCGTTTTCCCGGCTGATCCCGTAACGGGCTGTAAGCGCATCCGGATAGTGTATAAGCAGAAATGACATCAGTTCCAGGGTGACTTCCGTAATGTTCAGGATATCGTCACTCACGGACCCGGTCATGGCCAGATGCAGTCCTGTCAGCCTGTCTTCAAACTTTGGCCAGAGTATCCCGGGCGTATCTAACAGCTCCAGCCTGTCATCCACCCTGATCCACTGATTTCCCCGCGTGACGCCGGGCTTGTTCCCGGTTTTCGCAGCTGCCCTGCCCGCCAGCGTATTGATCAGCGTGGATTTTCCGACGTTCGGGATACCGGCAACCATAGCCCGGATGACGCGTTTTTTCAGTCCCCGCTGCCTGTCTTTTTCCAGAATGGCACTGCAGGCATTCTGCGCTTCCTGGAGGAACTGCTTTTTAAACCCCGGATGTTTCGCATTGATGGCGGCTGCCCGGATGCCCTCTTTCCGGTAGCATTCAATCCATTCCGACGTTACACACTCATCGGCCAGATCCGCCTTGTTCAGAAGAATCAGCCTGGCCTTGCCGCCGGCAAGCTCGCCGATATCCGGGTTCCTGCCGGCCGATACGTTTCTTGCATCGGTCAGCTCCACCACCAGATCCACCAGCTTCATATCTTCCTTCATAGCCCGCCTGGCTTTTGTCATGTGTCCCGGATACCACTGTATCTGCATTATCTGAAATCTCCCGTGTAATAATGATTCCCGAAGCCTCTTTTCAATGATTCAGCAGCTTCAGGCCGAACGGCGCTTCATACCGCAGCCAGGCCGTCCCCCTGAGCGAATCCCCGGAAACATTACCCGTGGATTCAAAGCGGCTGTCCTGGCTCTGGGAGGGATTATCGCCAAGCACAAAATATTCATCAGGACCCAGGACAACCTCCCCTGCGGCCAGTCCGGGTATATCCACTGCGGCAGGATAGATGTCCTTATCAATCAGTCTCACACCGTTAATGATGATTTCACCCGAAAGAATCTGAACTGTTTCGCCCGGAAGTCCGATAATCCGTTTTACCAGTATACGGTCTTCTTTTTCATCGTAAAAGGCAGCAACATCATACCGGTGAGGCTCGCTCCAGAGATAGGACAGCCGGTTGATGAAAACCGCGCTGCCCTTCGGTACGGTCGGTTCCATGGAAGAGCCATCCTGTCGTGTATAAAAGCAGGTGTACTCCAGCAGGAACAGCACGACGGCCGATACGGTTAACAGTTTCGCCAGAAACAGAAGCACAGACGGAATTTTTTCCGAAAGTCCGGCTTCATTCTGCCTGATGGACGCCATGACCCCTCCTTACCGGAAAACAGGGGAGAAACGCAAACGTGTTCCTCCCCTGTTCTTCTTCTCTTTGAATCCTGCTGCAGGCTGCGGCAGATTATCTGAGTATTTCCTTAACCTTTGCGGCTTTTCCTACTCTCTCTCTCAGATAAGTCAGCTTAGCTCTTCTGACCTTACCTCTGCGAACGACTTCAATCTTCTCGACAGACGGAGAATGAAGCGGCCAGGTCTTCTCTACAAATACGCCGTTGGAATTCTTGCGAACCGTAAAGGTCTCACGGATTCCGCCGTTCTGTCTCTTCAGAACCGTACCCTCATAAACCTGGATTCTCTCTTTTTCGCCCTCTTTGATCTTCGCATATACCTTAACGGTATCTCCTACGTTGAACTGCGGGACAACTTCCTTCAGCTGAGCCTTCTCGATGCTCTCAATAATGTTGTTCATGGTACTCCTCCCAAAAAACGGACGTTCTTAAATGCGCTCAAAGCACCAGCGGACCGTCTCCGAAATATGCTGCAACACAACAGCCTAAACAGAATACCATAAAACGCCGTAAAATGCAAGCTTTTTTTAAGAGTTCATGGGAAGTCCCTGTTCGATTTTCACTTTATGAGGAGCCACATTCTTCATACATTTGAGAAGATGTTCATTCGGCTCAATCAATGCGACCTCCTGGCCCTGTTCCCCGCCGAACACAACCGCATAGACAACCGCGTCCGGATTCCCGGAGGTGTAATCATTCGGCTTCAGCTTCGGATTGTTGCGCGCAAAATCGTATTCATGGGATTTTATCGAAACAACCTTCTCCACTTTCTGCATTTCAATATTCTTGATGCGCTTTCTGCTCTTCTGTGCCAGAATACGGTCAATGCTCAGTTCATTGGTGACAAATACATACTCGTATTCCACATTGGTGCGAAGATTGATGATATAAATCGCGAAACACACAGCCAGCAGCAGGATAAAGCCAAAGGCGTTCACCATGCAGGCAAACAATCCGATCAGAACCATCAGAACATAGGCTACATACAGCAGGGGCATATATCCCGGCCTTCTGCGTTTTATCAGCCATTCTGCATAGATATCATTGTTCATAAGAAACCTCCATGAAATCAGTCTTGCGGAAGCTTTGCCGTATCAAACGCTCCCGTCCTTCTGAAAACCTATTATACTCTGATTTCATGAATTATGGAAGTCTTTTTTCACATTTCGTTACGCCTCAGAAATCAGCCGGGTAAAAAAACATCCGCATGTCTTTCGCTGCCCAAAAAAGGGGATGCGGTCTGCCGCATCCCCCGGATAAAAATCCATTACATCATGCCGCCCATTCCTGCTCCGGCAGGTGCAGCGGGAGTTTCCTCTTTGATATTGGCCACTACGGACTCTGTTGTCAGCAATGTGGAAGCAACACTTGTAGCATTTTCAAGAGCGCTTCTGGTAACCTTTGCGGGATCCAGAATTCCGGCCTCAACCATATCAACATAGCTCTCGTTATAAGCATCGAAGCCCATTCCGGCTGCAGACTCGCGAACCTTATTGACGATAACGGAACCGTCAAGGCCTGCGTTTGCCGCAATGTAGTACAGCGGGGACTCAAGAGCCTTTACAATAATCCTTGCGCCGGTCTTCTCATCACCGTCCAGGCCATCCACCAGCTCGGAAACCTTCTTGGCTGCCTCAATATAAGCGGTTCCGCCTCCGGGTACGATACCCTCCTCAACGGCTGCCCTCGTAGCATTCAGGGCATCCTCCATGCGGAGCTTTGCTTCCTTCATCTCGGTTTCGGTTGCGGCCCCGACGCGGATACCGGCAACCCCGCCTGCAAGCTTCGCAAGTCTCTCCTGAAGCTTCTCCTTGTCAAACTCGGAAGTTGTCTCAGCAAGCTGATTCTTGATCTGTGCCACTCTCGCCGCGATATTCTCCTTGCTGCCCATGCCGTCAACAATGATGGTATTCTCCTTCTGAACCTTTACGCTCTTCGCGCGTCCGAGGAGATCAATCGTGGTGTCCTTAAGTTCATATCCGAGATCGGAAGAGATAACGGTACCGCCGGTCAGTACAGCGATATCCTGCAGCATTTCCTTTCTTCTGTCGCCGTAGCCGGGAGCCTTGACCGCGACAACCTGGAAGGTGCCTCTCAGCTTGTTGACAATCAGTGTCGTCAGCGCCTCGCCCTCAACATCCTCGGCGATGATCAGGAGCTTGGAACCGGACTGTACGATCTGCTCAAGAAGCGGAAGGACTTCCTGAATATTGGAAATCTTCTTATCGGTAATCAGGATATACGGATTGTCGAGGTTGGCTTCCATCTTATCCATATCCGTAGCCATGTAAGCGGAAATATATCCTCTGTCAAACTGCATGCCTTCCACAAGGTCCAGCTCAGTCTTCATGGTTTTGGATTCCTCAATGGTAATAACGCCATCTTTTGAAACCTTCTCCATCGCGTCTGCAACCATCTCGCCTACGGCATCGTCGGAAGCGGAAATCGCAGCGACCCTGGCCATCTGCGCTTTGCTCTTAATCGGCTGGCTGAGAGAGGCGATAGCGGCTACCGCACACTCGGAGGCCTTCTTCATGCCTTTTCTGAGTACAATCGGGTTTGCTCCGGCTGCCAGATTGCGGATTCCCTCATGAACCATAGCCTGAGCCAGAACCGTAGCGGTCGTGGTACCGTCACCGGCGACATCATTCGTCTTGGTGGCGACTTCCTTGACGAGCTGGGCACCCATATTCTCGAATGCATCCTCAAGCTCAATTTCTTTTGCGATGGTGACACCGTCGTTCGTAATCAGCGGAGTTCCATAGGTTTTGTCGAGGACAACATTGCGTCCTTTCGGTCCAAGCGTTACGCGTACGGTATCCGCAAGTTTATTTACACCAGCTTCAAGGGCGGCTCTTGCCTCAGCGCCGTATTTGATATCCTTTGCCATAATCTTTTTCCTCCTCATATACGTACGTACCGGACAATTCATTTGAACCTGCAAGGCAGTCCGTCCGGACAGTACGCAGAAAATCCTGCCATCCTGTCTGAATTTTACTCTGAAAACAGCCC
>CAMOSC010000169.1 GCA_946624325.1 uncultured Clostridia bacterium | reverse complement strand
GGATACAGCAGGGTGGAGGCAATTTTCAGATCAATAAAGCTGGAATGGTTCATGAGCACCAGGCAGGGTTCATCCTTTGCCAGCCGCTCCATGCCGGATTCCTCATGGGTAAAATGCACCTTCTTCAGTTCTCCCGCAGAGAGGGTTTTTAAGAGCCAACGGAAAAGCATTCGCTGATGCCCCGGCTTCCCACGGTTATATCCCGGGAGCGCAAGCACTTCTTCGATCGGCTTCTCCTCAACTCTAATCTTCACTTTTTCTCCTCCCTGCAGCGGATTTTACTGCAGATGCCTGAATAACGGATGCCCTGCAGAGCGTCAGGCTTTGCCTTCTCTCCCCGGCGTATTTTGAACAAAGGCCCGGCTAACCTCATAGATCCGGCCTGCCGAATTCATATTATCTCACAGATTTGCGTCCGGTTCTGATCCGCTGCCAGATGATTTCCGAACAGTTTCTTACAGAAACAGAAGGTAATTCACCGGGAAAATCCATTTCATGGCCTCCACGGGCGGCACGAACATGCCGATGCGGAAAAAAGGCTTGCAGGTAATCAGGGACAGGATAATGATACCCACGATAAACCCGAGATACATGGCTTCCTTACGAAACAGCAGGGAATAAAGATAAGCCCAGAGAGAGCATACAAAGGCGTATACCATAAAGGCCGGAACGGATATCAGCGCTTTTGCGGGCGTAAGGCTCCCGTAAATCCCCAATCCGGCAAGGTAGGCAATCAACACGGGCAGGCTAACCGGCAGCACCTGTGTAAACACATTCAGAAAGGGCCAGACAAAGCGGTCTGTCCCGCGCATGGCCTCAGTGACACTCCGGCATTCTGTCAGAAATCTGCTTCTCGCGAAGATGATCGCCGCGGCGAAAATCACCGTGCCGCACAGCCCCAGGAACTTATCCAGGAGCGATACATCCGAAAGGGCAAACTCAACCGCCGCAGTGGAATCTCCGGCGCTCTGCGTGTTCTTCTGAACCAGGGCATCCCCTGTTCCGGCCGCGCTGCCGGCCGCTTTATTCCCGGAGCTCTCCAAACTGGCGGCTGTGCTGTTCCCGGAACTCTCCAAACTGCCGGCTGTGCCGCTCCCGAAGCTGCCCAAATTGCCGTCAGCGCTGCTCCCGGAGCTGCCTAAACTGCCGGCCGTATCCACGGTTTCAAAAATAACGGACATTGCCTCCCGGTTTTCCATAAGGCTGCGGTAGGTAGCCTGCATGTCCGCCGTGAGGTCCTCCCCTTCTTCGGCAAAGCTCTTTCCGTCCGTCGTCATGGCCGACAGCATCTGCCCGGCAGCGCAGCTTAAAAAGGCAGCGAAAACCTTCTCCCGCAGAATACTGCCCTTGGCCGTGGAGGGAGATGAGACATAATCAATAAGACCGTTTAAGCGTTTCAGGCCTGTCACTGCATTCAGCCGCGCATCCAGAATAAAACCGCAGTCAATGCGCCCCGCCCGAACTTCATCCATCATGGCTTCTCTGCTGTCGTACAGGATATATCTGTACAGTCCGTCCTTCGACAGGCTTTCCAGCATGTCCGGCGCGCAGTCCGCCCCATCAACACAGATGCCGTAATCAAGCCGATAGGAGACCGGAAACACCACATTCTGAAAAACATAGAGAAAAAAGACGCACAGACCGGCCAGCAGGTAAACCGCCGGCGATCTGAGCTGCCGTTTTTGCAGAAGGGTGTAATAAAGTCCCCATCGTCTGATTTTTGTCTTCATGAAACATACCTCGGACAGACATAGCTCACTGAAGTCCCACGTCTGGCTAAACTCCGGATTTCCACCATTCCCCGGTTATCGGATATCCTCCGCTGCAGAATAACCCTCGCTGCCTGTTATTCTCCTCCGCAGGATATCACGCGCAGTCCGTTATTCTCCTCCGCAGAATATCCCTCGTTTAAAGGATATCCCTCGCTTCCAGATATCCAGCAAAGAATTCACCAGCAAAGTCGAGCGTGTACCCCTTGTTTGAAGAATATCCCTCGCTTCCAGATATCCTCCGCTGCCGGTTACCCCCGGTTCTACTTTTGACCGGGCTCCACGCTTCAGGATACCTCAAACATTCCCAATCCAGGCACTCTTCCCTACCCGATGCTTCTCCGCTCCCGCAGCTTTAAGCCAAGCACCCCTGCGGCCGCCATGCCAAACCCGGCGGCTAAAAGGACAGCCAGGGATCTCCAGGAAAACCCGTTCCAAAGCAGACCGGAGAGATAATCCAGCCAGAGACGGATGGGCAGGAAGCCCGCTATGTGGTAAAGCACCGGAGGCAAAAAGGCCGCCGGGAAAATACCGCCTCCCAGCACAAAAAGCAGGAGGCTCGTAATCAGGTAAAACAGGCTTCCGGACTCTCCCACCGCGAAGGAATGGATCAGATGAATAAAGGCAGCCACGCAGAAGGCCGCAGGCAGGAGTCCGGGAATCAGGCGCAGTACCGCCTCCGCGCCTTCGCCCTTTGTATCCGCCACATAAAAAGCCGGGATCAGAACCAGCAGAAACATAACCCAGCTGACAAAGGTCATCACCAGAAGACGTGAGAAGCTCTGCATCAGCGCACTGATGCCCATGCGCTTCAGGCACACATCCACGGCGCGCTCTTTCTTATCGTACAGAGCGGCGAAGCCCGTTCCGAAAAAGAGGCAGACAATCGCAAGCGCACCGGCCATGGAATAATACCCTGCAATACTGACCGGATCATAGGCGGAAAGCACCGTGGTCTTCCAGATGTTGTTTCTGTTAATGGCCAAGGTGACAAAATCGTCGGCGATACTATCCTCCAGCTCCCCTTTATCAATCAGCATGGGATGCCGCCCCTCCACCTCATCCAGGGCAACCAGGGTATTCTGACCCGTCTGCAAGAGCGAGAGTCCCACCTGAACCAGGTCATAAAAGCGCTGCACGCCGAGGCCTGAGTCCCGCGAGACCTGCACCAGTACGGGCGTATTGGTCTGGCTGGCAAAATCGTGATAGATATCCTCCGTGAGGTATATGGAGGCCTGAACGCTGCCGTTTCTTACTGCCGCCTCGGCATCCCTGCGGTTCATGATTTCAACATCGGCGACGTTCTTAATCGCTTCCATCTCCGCCACCATACGCACGGTCATGGCGGTGGCGACATCGCCGTCCAGCACCACCACGGCGGCCCGGATGCGCGGAAGCAGCGACTGCCTGTGCTGCATCACCGTATATACCAGGAAAGTGGCGAGCGCCAGCGCGGCCAGCGTACCGGCCAGCGTCAGCAGAAAGCGCGGCAGGATCAGGATTCCTTTTTTCCAGATCATACCGCAGTAAATGCGTTTTCGCCTGTTCAGCAAAGCCGTCACCCCTTCCCTGCCTGAAGCCTCTCAATGGCTTCCCCGGCGCTTACCGGAACGGAAACCCCGTCTTCGAGATAAACAAGCTTTGTACAGAGACGGATCTCCTCCATATCGTGGGTAGAAAGCAGCACCATGCCACCGTCCGACGTAAAGCCCGTAATAAAATCGCTGATGATCCGCTTCTGATGCAGGTCCAGCGAGGACGAGGGTTCATCCAGCACCAGCACCGGCTGGCTGCCGGCAACTGCGCAGGCGATGGAGAGTCTGCGCTTCATGCCTCCGGAAAGGCTTTTCACGCGCAGCTGCAGGAGCTCCGTGAGCTGCATCTGCCTGAGTACCGGAAGGTCCGCCGGAATCTCCTGCCCGTACCACAGGCGCAGGTTGTCTGTTACTGTGAGATCCTCTAACAGCGGATTTTCCTGGGGGAGATATCCCACCAGCTCCTGAAATTTCCCGCGTTCCCTGAACAGATCGGTTCCGCAGCAGGTAAAGCTTCCCCCGCCCGGGCGCCTCACGCCGGCCAGAATGGACAGCAGCGTGCTCTTTCCGCCTCCGTTAATACCCACGATCCCCACAATACTGCCGGGTTGGGCCGTGAAAGTGACATCCGTCAGTACAGGCTTCTTCCCGTACCGATAGGCAATCCGGGAGACAGATATCCCGGAGGAGGGTGGATTCTGAATGCTGCTCCCCATTTCTGCTCCTTCCGTTTCACTTATATAGCGAATCTCATAAAAACCTGACGACTTTTACGGTCTCCGATAGCTGCCGCTTCACCTGTACAGCGAATGAAGCAAAACCTGACGGCTCTTACGGCCTCCGACTGATACGTATACCCCTTCAGGCACAAACAGTCGGATATTTCTGAGAAATAGCCGCTTGCAACGGCAAAAACCGGCATGGCGAACGTCAAGGCACGAAAAAACCTGCCGCCTGCCATAATTCAATGACTGCCCGATACACACGGCTGCAGGCTATGTACGATATCCCGGCACCGCATTCCAAAGGCAGCTAAAAGCTCTCTGTTTCCGATACGGCAGCAGGACCGCTGCCTATAGTTCCGGACAGTTCTCAGCTCAGCGCCAGCGCCGCCGGGATCACCAGGGTCAGCACCATGGCCGCAAGCACCACAAATACCACGATGGTGCGGATCTTCTGCTGTCTTGTCTGCTCCTTAAAGGATTTTCTTGTTTTGTTGCTCATTTTAATCGCTCCACCTATCAAATCAGCCCGGCTGGGATAAGGCTCAGCCGGGCTGAAAAAAACTACGTCAGTTTAAAAATGCACCTGGTTCATTATTTGGTGTGGTTGAAAGCACCAAAGCCCGGGAAGCATGCGCTCTCGCCAAGCTCTTCCTCGATGCGGAGCAGCTGGTTGTACTTCGCAACACGCTCGGAACGGGACGGAGCACCGGTCTTGATCTGGCAGGTATTCAGGGCAACCGCGAGATCGGCAATGGTGGTATCCTCGGTCTCACCGGAACGATGAGAGGAAATAGCGGTGTAGCCGGCCTTGTGAGCCATCTTGATGGCCTCAAGGGTCTCGGAAACGGAACCGATCTGGTTCAGCTTGATGAGGATGGAGTTACCGCAGCCAAGCTCGATACCCTTCTTCAGTCTCTCGGTGTTGGTTACAAACAGGTCGTCGCCGACGAGCTGGCACTTGCCGCCGAGAAGCTTGGTCATCTTCTGCCAGCCTTCCCAGTCTTCCTCATCCAGACCATCCTCGATGGAATAGATCGGATACTTCTCAATGAGGGATGCCCAGTGAGCGATCAGCTCATCGGAAGTGAAATCCTTGCCGGACTTCGGCTGATGATAGAAGCCCTTGCCTTTTTCGCTCTTCCACTCGGAGGAAGCAGCGTCCATAGCGATAACGAAATCTTTTCCGGGCTCGTAGCCGGCGTTCTTGATAGCCTGCAGGATGTGCTCGATGGTGTCCTCATCGCTTGCAAGGTTCGGAGCGAAGCCGCCCTCATCGCCTACAGCGGTGGTGTTGCCTTCCTTCTTCAGGAGAGCCTGGAGAGCATGGAAGACCTCTGCACACCAGCGGAGTCCCTCGCGGAAGCTCGGAGCACCTGCCGGCATGATCATGAATTCCTGGGTATCAACGGAGTTGGTCGCATGTGCGCCGCCGTTTAAGATGTTCATCATCGGAAGCGGAAGACGGTTACCGTTAACGCCGCCGAGGAAACGGTAAAGCGGAAGGCCAAGTGCATTGGCTGCTGCTCTGCAGGTAGCGATGGAAACAGCAAGGATGGCGTTTGCGCCGAGGTTGGACTTATCCTTGGTTCCGTCAGCCTTCAGCATAGCTGCGTCAACTGCGTAGATGTCGCCTGCGTTCAGGCCGGTGATGGCTTCGTTGATAACGGTGTTGATGTTCTCAACTGCCTTCAGAACGCCCTTTCCGCCGTAGCGTGCCTTGTCGCCGTCGCGAAGCTCAAGAGCCTCGAATTCACCGGTGGATGCGCCGCTGGGAGCAGTGCCTCTGCCTACGGTACCGTCTACAAGTGTTACCTCTGCCTCAACAGTGGGATTTCCTCTGGAATCGATAATCTCACGGCCAATGACTTTCTCAATCTCAAGATAGCTGTCCATTGTTTTTTCCTCCGCTATTCATTCTGTGCAGGCTAAGCAGCCTGATTCTCTGTCCTGCCGTTCTTTCTCCCCCGCGGTACATCTCTGCCCCGAAGGAAAAACGGCGGCATACCTTAAAAGCCGATATTCTCAGCCAATGTTTACACTACCATATTCTATGCGCTTTGTCAAGATATGTTTGACCGTCATTGCCGCAACGTTCACTGCTGCAGCTCTCTTCCCAGGGGCTTGCGGTTTTGTCGCCTCGGCATCGCTCTTACCGGCTGTCTTTAAGCTCTCTCCCGGGTGCTTGCGGTTTTGCGGGCAGGAAGGTGCACACATGCCGGCATCTGCGGACCTTACTCATACCGCTCGTCGATGACGCGTTTGGTCTTCTTCTCACTGCGCGGAAGCACGCCGATCTCAACGACTTTCACGAGCGGCGTGAAGCCGATGGTGCTCTTGACCTTGTCGGCCACGCGTCCGGCGATCTCGGCGAAGTCCACATCTCCGGTGGTTTCCACGTAGATACGCATGGTATCCTTGCCCTCCAGGTGAGAGATACGGATCTGGTACTCGCTGGAAAGCTCCGGGAACTGGCGCAGGATTTCCTCGATCTGGCTCGGGAAGACATTGACGCCCTTGATCTTCATCATGTCGTCGGTGCGGCCCATGATGGCGCCGAGACGCGGATGTTTGCTGCCGCAGGGGCATTCTCCCGGAATGATCTTTGAGAGGTCGTGGGTGCGGTAACGGATGAGCGGCGCACCTTCCTTCACAAGGGTGGTGATGACGATCTCACCCATCTCGCCGTCCGGTACGGGTTTTAAGGTGACCGGATCAATGATCTCAATGTAGATGAAGTCGTCCCAGTAGTGCATGCCGGTATCGTATTTGCAGTTGATGCCGATACCCGGTCCGTAAATCTCGGTGAGGCCATAGATGTCGTAGAGCTCAATGCCCAGCTCCTCGCGGATGCGGGAACGCATCTTTTCGCCCCAGCGCTCGGAGCCGATAACGCCCTTCTTCAGCTTGATTTTATTCTTAATACCGCGCTTCTCGATCTCCTCCGCCAGCAGCAGGGCGTAGGAGGAGGTGGCGCAGAGAACGGTGGAGCCCATGTCCTGCATCATCTGCAGCTGCTTTTCGGTGTTGCCGGGGCCCATGGGGATGACCATGGCGCCGAGCTTCTCCGCACCGTTCTGGAAGCCGATACCGGCGGTCCAGAGGCCGTATCCCGGCGTGATCTGGATGCGGTCCTTGTTGGTAATGCCCGCATACTCATAGCAGCGCTTGAACA
>CAMOSC010000168.1 GCA_946624325.1 uncultured Clostridia bacterium | reverse complement strand
GGGAGGCGAAGGGCTCGCAGGCATGGTATTCGCGGAGGGTGAAGGGTTCGAAGGGATGGTATTCCCGGAGCGTGAAGGGCTCGAAGGGATGGTATTCCCGGAGGGCGAAGGGCTTGAAGGGATGGCATTCCCGGAGGGCGGCCTCTCTGTTCCGGCGGATGAAGCTGTTTATCCGGAAGCGGATGTACTGATGCCCTCCGGCGGATGGGATGGCGGAGAAATGATGCTGCCGGCACCGGGGGAATCCCAAGAGGCATCCTGGAGGTGAGGAATCATGCTGCTGGAACTTAAGGATATTTGCAAAAGTTATCCCCAGGGGAAAGAAATGGTTCCGGTCCTGAGGAATATCAACCTCAACGTAGAGAAGGGCGAGTATGTTGCCATTATGGGGCCTTCCGGCTCCGGGAAAACAACACTGATGAATATCATCGGCTGTCTGGACCGCCCTACAAGCGGAAGCTATCATCTGGACGGGCAGGACCTTCTGCATTATAAAGACCGTGAAATGTCCGGCGTCCGGCTCAACAGCATAGGCTTTGTGTTTCAGAGTTTTTATCTGATGCCAAAGGAGACGGCAATGGAGAATGTCTGCCTGCCGCTGCTGTACGCCGGAATCGGAAAGCGCAGGCGCAGGGAGATCGCCAGAGAGGCCCTGGAACGGGTGGGATTGGGAGAAAGAATCCATTACAAACCCAGTCAGCTTTCCGGAGGCCAGTGCCAGAGGGTCGCCATTGCACGGGCTATATCCAATAAGCCCAAAATTCTGCTGGCGGATGAACCGACAGGCGCTCTGGATTCAAAGTCCGGAGCGCAGATCATGGAGCTTTTTCAGACACTCCATGAGGAAGGCGTAACCATCATCATGATTACGCATGATGCCAAAATTGCGAAGCATGCGCAGCGGACCATTCGGATACTGGACGGGCAGATTGTGGAGGAAGCTGCGGTTGATGCCGGGGAAGCCCGGGAAACCGCACAGGAAGCCGCAAGGGAACTTTCCAAGCCAGAGAAAACCGCACGTGAAGCGGCAAAGAAAGCTTCAGTGCCCGGAGAGCCTGCAGGAAAGGTACTGCAGGATGCTGCACCCGCTAAATCTCCGGTTTTGCAGGCGAAGCAGGATAAAGCCGCGGACTCCTTCCGCACCATGAAAGGGCAGGAGGAGCATGCGAAAGATACGAAACAGAAAGGTCCGGAATCTGAAATAATCCGGAGCTGGTCAGCAAAAAGGCATTGACCTTACGGGTTGCCGGGCGCTTCCGCTTTTCAAGAGAAAACGCAGGAGAGAAGCGGCAGGAAGGATGTCCGGAAGTTTTTTGCGGTAGAAGGAAACGGAAATATGAAGCTCAGAAAAGTGATTCCGGCAGTGCTGGTTCCGGTGCTTTTGATCGGGGGCGGAACGGCCGGCTTCCAGTATTATCAGCAGAAGAGATTCAACAGTATAGTCGTTGAGGTTGTTCCGGTCGCAAATATATCCACGCAGGACTGGGGCTCCACAAGGTCGCTGTCGGGCATGATAACCAACCGGATGCGCCAGGAAGTATTTCTGGATTCATCCATGAAGATCAGTGAAATCCTCGTGGAAGCCGGCCAGCATGTCACGGCGGGAGACCCGCTTATCAGTCTGGATACAAATGTCCTCGAGATGGATTTAAAGGACATGGAGCTCGAGATCGAGCAGAAGCGCCTGGATATTGATAATGGTTTAAAGCGCCTGAATAAACTCAAAAACACAACCCCGTATTCACCCGGCGGATATGACGACCCGGGCTGGTGGGATCCGGGCTGGTGGGATGATCCCTGGGAGGAGTGGACCTCCGAGGAGGAATCCTCTACGGAAGAACTGTCCGAAGAAGAGTCATCCACAGAGGAGCTGTCCTCAGAGGAGCTCTCTTCCGAAGAACTGTCCTCGTCTGAGTCAAAAGAGCCTTCTTCCGGGGAAGAGACCTCTCCGGCAGAGCTGTCTTCAGAGGATTTTTCCTCTGAGGAAGCCTTTACAGAGGAGTCCGTGGAAGAAGTCTCAACGGAAGAAGCGAATACAAAGGAGTCCCGGGAAGAACCTCTGACTGAAGAGTCATCGGAAGAAGCATATACGGAGGAGTCCCGGGAAGAACCCCTGACGGAAGAGTCATCGGAAGAAGCATTTACGAAGGAGTCCCGGGAAGAACCCCTGACGGAAGAGTCCACGGAGGAAGCGTATACGGAGGAGTCCCCGGAGGATACCGTATCGGAAGGGACCACTTTCGCTGAAACGGTTTCAGGGGAACCGGTCTCAGAGGCGGATACGGCCCGGGAGCCTTCGACGGAAGAAGCGGGTTCGAAGGAACCGGGTTCAGAGCATACAAATCCGAGGGAGACATCCGCGGAGGAACCTGCCGGATCTGTTCATACGGACGAGGAACCGTCCGGTCTGACTCCGGATGAGACGCCGGAAGCAGCCGGCACTCCGGCCGATGAGACCGTTTCGGACGACCTGTCTGAAAAAGCTGCTGAAAGCACGGCGGAGGAGGAAAGCTCCGGGAAAGATCATCAGGAAGACGTCTCCGCTGAAGAGCCCGCCTCAAAAGAGGAGGAAACCGTCTGGCATACGGCTCCTACCGGAAAAGACGGCGAACTTCTGATCGACACGGTACTCTACCGGGTGGAACAGGCAGCCGAAGGAGACGGAAGCAGGGAGCATCCCTATATTTTCCGCTGTACGAAGGATGCTTCGCTCTACTGGAGTCTGATTGACCAGATTACCGCAAGGAATGCCTTTGCGGAAATTCAGGTATACAACAGCCGGGGAATCTGCGGATATATCCTGGATCTGTCGCTGATAGTCCGCGTGGACGAAGCAGAGGATCCCACACAAAAGCCTGATGAAACGCCCGCTCAGACGCCTGAGAGCTCCAGGGATCCTTCACAGGCGCCTGCACAGCCGCAGAATCAGCCTCAGACGGATCAGCAGTCCGGGCAGACACCGGCTACGCCCCCGCAGAGCGTTTCCGAAACGGCTCCTGAACCTTCTGTGTCGGAAGATCCGGAAACCGCAAAGCAGTCCGCGGATACCGGAAATACAGCGGAGCCCGGGACGGGCGCTTCCCTGCCGGAGCAGACCCCGGATCAGCCCGCTGCACAGCCTTCTGACGTTCAGCAGCCCTCAGAGTCGGAAACGGGCTGGCAGGTTTCCGGAGGGGAAAACTATACGGAGCCTGCGGCACCTGCCTCGGATGCAAATCCCACAATCCCGCAGGAGACGCCAGCTGCGTCACCTGCCTCGGATGCAAATCCCACAATCCCGCAGGAGACGCCAGCTGCGTCACCGGAGATATCTACCCCGGCACCGCAGCCTCAGACTACACAGGAGCCTTCCGTGCAGACGCCTGCTTCTGCAGCGGCGCCTGAGATACCTTCCGGCGAACCGCAGTCCCAGGGTACGGATGCGGCTGCTTCCGGTACATGGCTGTATGCGGCCGAGACTACGCTCATGGATGCAACCCGGAAAGAGGGCGATGTGCTGCAGATCGCTTCCGTCATTCGCAACCTGACAATGGAAGGGGAAGAGGGCGGTATCAGTATCCCCAGCTATGAGGATGAATCTTTTGAGTATTATACGGCGGAAGACCTTGAAAGAGAGATCAGAAGGCAGGAGATTTCCCTGCGTGACATGGATCTGGAACGCCGTAAGCTCGAACTGAAATATACCATAAAACAAAACGAACTGAACAATACCAGTATCCAGAGCAGTGTGGACGGCGTGATCACGGACCTGCAGGAAACGGGTGAAGGCTATGATCCTAAGAAGCCGCTTCTGATTGTGGATGGCGGGGAGGGCTTTTATCTGACAGGACTGATCGATGAGAATTCCCTGGATGTGCTTCAGCCGGGCAGCGTTGTCAGCTGCACAGGCTGGAGTGAAAACGGCATAGCGTCCTGCGAAGCGGAGATCACGGAAATTTCGCCGTATCCCTCCGATCAGGGCGATTATTACGGCGGCCAGAATTCCAATGTTTCGTATTATCCCTTCACGGCATATATTGCGGAAGGGACAGGTCTGATGAACGGCATGAGCATGGATATTTCGGTAGACGTCGAAGGCTCCGGGAACGCTCTTTTCGTGGAGAGCATGTATATCCGGAAGGAGGACGGAAAATATTTTGTCTGGGCTGCAAATCCGGAAACGGGGTTGTTGGAGAAGCGCTATATCCAGGTCGGGAAAACCCTCTATGATTATTATCTTGAAGTGAAGTCCGGGCTGACCGCGGAAGACAAAATTGCTGTTCCTTTCGGGAAAAACATCCGTGAAGGCGTAAAGACCAACAGCATGTCAGAGGAGGCAGATTTTTAAATGATTGAAAATATCAGGCTTTCCCTGCAGGGTATCTGGTCCCATAAAATGCGTTCTTTTCTGACGATGCTCGGCATTATCATCGGAATCGCCGCAATTATAGCCATAGTCTCCACGATTCAGGGTACGAATGAACAGATCAAGCAGAACATGCTTGGAAACAACGGACATACGGTTCATATTTCCCTGTACCAGGATGAAATGGAGTATACGGTCGATTCCTGGACGCCGATTCCGGATGGTATTCCGACGTTTGACGAGTCCGTGCGTACCCGGGTTCTTAAGATCAGGAACGTGCTGGATGCGGCTTTTTACATGGAACGCAACGAATACAACCAGAATGTTTTTTACCTGGACCGTTCGCTCACAAGCTGCCGCATCTATGGAATAGACGAACACTTTTTCACGGTTGCCGGGTATCAGATGCTCCAGGGGAGGGGATTTATCCGGGATGACCTTCAGAAAAACAGAAAAGTGGTTATCCTGGATGAGATTACCGCAAGAAGTCTCTTTGACAGTGACAGCCCTCTCGGGAAGGCCGTGGAAATCGGAGGCGAGCTTTTCACCGTTGTGGGTATTGCGGGACTCTCCGAAACGTATGAACCGGTCATTAATTCCCTGGATGATTACTATACCTATTACGGTTATCAGAGCAATACGGGTAAACTGTTCCTGCCGGTGTCTGCATGGCCGGTGGTATATAAATTTGATGAACCGCAGAAGCTCCTTCTGAAAGCGAGCTCCGCGGAAGTGATGGCATCCTGTGGAAAAGAGGCGGCCGACCTGCTCAATACGGCCGTAAAAAACAGTGCCGGAATTGTCTATAAATCGGAGGATCTGCTGGGCCAGGCCAGACAGCTTCAGGATCTGCAGAGTTCCACAAACAATATGCTGATCTGGATCGCAAGCATTTCACTGCTCGTGGGCGGCATCGGAGTCATGAATATCATGCTGGTATCCGTAACGGAGCGTACCAGGGAGATCGGCCTGAAAAAGGCAATCGGAGCCAGAAAAGGGCGTATACTGGGGCAGTTTCTTACGGAAGCGGCAATCCTGACAAGCCTCGGCGGCATCATCGGTGTCCTGTCCGGAATGGCGCTGGCTCAGGCCATTTCAAAAATGTCCCAGGTACCGGTTGCCATCAGCGTGCCTTCCATTGTGCTTTCGGTGGGTTTCTCCACGCTGATCGGCATCGTATTCGGCCTGCTGCCGTCCGTGAAGGCGGCAAATCTTAACCCGATAGACGCACTTCGCCATGAATAGGCGCACAGGGCTTTAAAATCCGGGGGCACTGCCGCGGGAAGAAAAGCCGCGGTACGGAAACCGGGAGGCTTCGCCGATGGCTGGCCGTATTCAGAGAAAACGAATACAGACAGGATTGGCGGGACATTTCCCCCAACAAAAAAAACCGCCGGAGGCGGTTTTTTTGTTGCTTCAAGCGGTTTATACGCGCTCGGCGATCTCCAGGATCAGCTGTCTGGAATTTTCCCAGTCCAGACAGGGATCGGTGATGGACTTTCCGTAGATATGGTTTGAGACGCCGACTTTCTGGGAACCGCCGACGATATAGCTCTCGATCATGACACCTTTTACAAGCTTTGCAACGTCCGGAGAGTGGTGTCTGCTCTGAAGAATTTCCCTGACGATGCGGATCTGTTCCATGTGCTGCTTTCCGGAATTGGAATGGTTGGCATCCACAATGCAGGCCGGATTCAGCAGGCTGCGCTCGGAATACATCTGTACCAGAAGGCTCAGATCCTCATAGTGATAGTTCGGGATGGACTGTCCGTGCTTGTTCGTAGCCCCGCGCAGGATTGTGTGGGTGAGCGGATTGCCCGTGGTCTGCACTTCCCATCCGCGGAAAATAAAATCATGTCCGTGCTGAGCTGCCTGCACGGAATTCAGCATGACGGAAAAATCACCGCTCGTAGGATTTTTCATGCCGGCCGGAATGTCCATGCCGCTGACGGTGAGACGGTGCTGCTGGTTTTCGACGGAACGTGCGCCGATTGCGACATAGGAGAGGATATCGGAGAGATAGCGCCAGTTTTCGGGATAGAGCATCTCATCCGCGGCCGTCAGGCCTGTCTCTTCAACCGCACGCAGATGAATCTTCCGGATGGCGACAAGACCCGCCAGGACATCCGGCTTCTTCTCGGGATCGGGCTGGTGCATCATGCCTTTGTAGCCCTCCCCGGTCGTGCGGGGCTTGTTTGTGTAGATTCTTGGTATCAGAATCAGCTTGTCCGAAACTTCTTCCTGCACACGGGCAAGCCTGTGGACATAATCGAGCACCGCATCTTCATTATCCGCAGAGCAGGGACCGATTATTACGATAAACCGGCTGCTTTCACCGGTAATTACTTTTCTGATCGCTTCATCTCTTTCCAGCTTAACCTGCTGACCTTTTTCGGAAACCGGGTAGGTTTCACGGATCTGTGCCGGACTTGGAAGCTTTTTGACAAAAGTAAAGCCCATACTGATTCCCTCCTGGTGAGTATAGCAAACATATCAGAATGCCGCAATGAGCGGTATCGTCGTCTGTTATGAGACGCACATACTGCTGCAGAGCGGACTGCGCGTCAATTTTCGCGGCTGTTCAGAGCCGGATTCCGGGAATGGCCAAAACAGTCGTTTCTGTTTGGAATCAGATTCCGGAAGCGGCGGAAAGATGCCGTTTCAGTAACTGTGACGGTGCCCGCCGGATGAAAATCCGTGAAAAACTGCTTTTCTGACGGCAGAATGCGAAGCTTCCGGCAGATTTGCCCAAGGCTCTGAACAATTACCATTTTTCTATTATATAAAAGTTTCCCGGGCTTGTCAAGATAGCAGAAATATCGGGCGAGGTGTCCGCTTAACCCGCTTTATCCACCGCGCGAGGGATTTCCGACAGTCCTGTGGCATACAAAATGTGTACATTTTCGAAATTCTTTG
>CAMOSC010000167.1 GCA_946624325.1 uncultured Clostridia bacterium | reverse complement strand
TCATGTTCCTGCCCTATTTCATCAGCTGGGTTGTGGCCGGCGCCATCATGTACAATATTTTCAATTATGAAAAAGGCGTCTTCAACCATATCCTGAGCTTTTTCGGGGCAAAGCCCTTCGATCTGTACAATTCTCCCGGCGCCTGGCCGCCGGTGCTGATTGCCTTAAAAGCCTGGAAGCAGACGGGTTACGGTTCCGTCGTTTATCTGGCGGCCATCACCAGCCTGGATCAGGAAATGTTCGAGGCGGCCTCCATTGACGGCGCCAGCGCATGGCAGAAAATCCGCCACCTGACCATCCCGTCCCTGATTCCCACCATGATGACCCTGGTGCTGTTAGCCATCGGAAACATCTTCCGCGGGGATTTCGGCCTCTTCTATCAGACGGTCAAGAGCAGCATCATCCTGCAGAACGCCACGGAGGTTATCGATACCTATGTCTTCAAGCTGCTGATCAACAGCGGCGATGTGGGTGTCGCGGCAGCGGCGGGCCTCTATCAGTCGGTGCTCTGCTTTGTCACCATTATGATCTGCAACGGGATTGTCAAGAAGGTAAACCCGGATTACGCGCTGTACTGATGCGGGGACTCCGTTCAGGGAGGAGATATGATTATGGCGAGTCGAGAAAATGTACAGGCGGTGCGCCGCCACAGAAAGCTTAGCGGGGATGTCATTGCCGTCAATATCACAGGCTATGTGCTGGTAGGGCTGTTTGCGCTGTTCTGCCTGCTGCCCTTCTACCTGATCGTGATCGCGTCCTTTACGCCCAACGCGGACCTGATCCGCACGGGTTACCCCATTATTCCGACATCCTGGACGCTGGAGGCCTACCACCTCTGCATCAAGAATCCTATCACAATCATCAAGGCCTACGGCACGACCATAGGCGTTACGCTGACGGGTACGCTGATTTCCCTGTGGATTGCCACCATGACGGGCTACGTGCTCTCCAGAAAGGATTTCCCCTGGAGAAACGGTTTCGCTTTCTTCTTTTTCTTCACAACGCTTTTCAACGGCGGCCTGACGCCCTGGTATATCCTGTGCACCAGGTACCTGAAGTTTAAGAACAGCTATATGGGCCTGATCCTTCCCCTGGTATTCTCCGTGTGGAACATGATCATCGCCAAGTCCTTTATGAGCGGCATCCCGTCGGCCATTACGGAGTCCGCCAAGATTGACGGCGCGAACGACGCAACCATCTATGCGAAGCTCATCCTTCCGCTGAGCAAGCCCCTGATCGCAACCCTCGGCCTTTTCTCGGCCCTGGCTTTCTGGAACGACTGGTACAACTGCATGCTGTTCATCACGAAGGACGACATGTGGAACCTGCAGTACTATCTGCAGCGCATGCTCGGCTCCGCGGAGCAGATGCGCATAGTTGCCGAAAAATCGGGTCTGCCGCTTACGGCGGTGCCCCTGGAGAGCATGAAGATGGCCATGACGGTTATCGCGACCGGCCCCATCATCCTGCTTTATCCCTTCGTGCAGCGCTATTTCGTGAAAGGCCTTACCATCGGCGCCGTGAAGGGCTGATGACGCAAAAGAACAGGAGCCGTCCGGCTTTCGGGAATTCGGCGGCCCGGATGCTGCCGCCCGCAGAACAGAACCCTGCAGCCATTCCGGCTGTCAATAATAAAAGGAGGTTACCAAATGAAGAAAGTTGTTTCCATGCTTACCGCAGCGGCTCTGACCGCGTCCATGCTTGCAGTTCCCGCTTTCGCATCCCCGGTTGACGAGCTTCCGGAGGAAATGACCTACGGCACGGTCGTTGCCGCAACACCCGAGATGTATCCCAACACGGATCTCTCTGAGGAAGAGACCATCTACATCTACCTCATCGGCGATACGCCCAACGATTTCGATCAGATCCTTGAAGCGGCAAACACCTATCTGGAGCCCTTCAACACCAAACTGGACTTCACCATCATGGCCTGGAGCGATTACAGCAACCTGTACTCCCTGGCGCTTACATCCGGCGAGAACATCGACATGATCTTCACGGCGCCCTGGTGCTATCTCTGGACAGAGGCCAACAGAGGCTCCTTCAAGACGCTGAGCGATGAGTTCATCGATGATTATATGCCGCTTACCAGGAAATATCAGCTTCCGGCCACCTGGGACGGCGTAAAGCTCGGCGGCGAGATCATCGCGGTTCCGCAGAACGCCACCAACGGAAACGGAAAGATCGTTGCCATCCGTCAGGATCTGGCCGACAAGTACGGCATCGGCGAGCTGACCAGCTGGGAGGATTACAAGAATTATGTCCTGACCATTGCCGAGAAGGAAACACCGGAATCCGGTATCCTCGGTATGGCGGCGGCCGGAAACAACTCCGAGCTTTGGGATGTTTACCGCCAGCAGTTCGATACCATGGAGACCAAGACCGGTGATTATATCTCCTACTATTACGCCTATGACAACAAGATCCCTGCCTTCGAGGATCTGCAGTTCGCATGGACCAGCGACTGGTTCTCCGGTTTCTGCAAGGACATGAAGGAAATGGCTGACGCCGGCGTATGGAGCCGTTCCGCCCTGACCAATGAGGTTTCCGATGATGACGCCTTCGGCGCACTTTCCGGTGCCTCCATCGCCTGGAATACCTCCGTATTCACCTACATGGAGCAGGCTGAAGCCACCGAGGGAGTGGTCTGCGCGGCCTACGATATTACCATGGATAATTTCGCACCCGGTGAGGCCTATAACAACAATGACATGGCCCTGACCGCATCCAGCAAGAATCCGGAGCGCGCAGCCATGGTGCTCGACCTCATCAAGAACGATACCTACCTGAACCACCTCTTCCGTCTCGGTATTGAGGGCGTTCACTATACCATTGATGAGGATGGCTATTACACCGAGCTCGACAAGTCCGCGGATTACTCCGCAGACAATCTCTCCCTGTGCTGGGCAATCAAAAACCAGGACATCAAGAGAGCCGGCGGCGATCCCAGAAGAACAGCCATCGAGGACGCAGAGGAAGCGAAGATCGCTGCCTGCCCGACCGAGGGCTTTGTATTCAACGATGCGGATGTTTCCTTCGAGAAACAGGCGGTTGACGCCGTGTTCAAGGAGTACATCCCCTCCCTGCAGCTGGGTCTCTTTGACGATCCGGACGCCATGATCGAGGAAATGATGAATCAGGCAAGGGCTGCCGGACTGGATACCGTGCTCGAGGAGTATGAGCGCCAGTACAGAGAGTGGTATGAGTCCATGCAGTAACCCGTCTGCTGAGCAGCCGGGGTATACCGGAAAACACTGAACCGGGAGGCGGCAGGCGGGAAAGCCTGCCGCCTCTTTCATACATCGGCCATGAGGGATATGAATATGCGAACAATGGTAAAATGGAACAAAGACTGGCTTTTCTGTCTGGGCGATGCACCGGAATACAGCGCGCCGGAGGCCTGTGAGGAAAACTTCAGGCCGCAGAACCTGCCGCACGACTGGAGCGTGGAGTATGAGCCGGAGGAGAAGGAAAAAACAGGCGGCGGAGGCGGCTATGCAAAATCCGGAATCGGTTGGTACCGGAAGCATTTCAGCCTGGAGTGCGTTCCGGAAGGGGAGAAGCTGTACCTGTATTTCGAGGGAATCTATATGGATTCCACGATTTATATCAATGGGAAAAAGGCGGGAGGCCACGGCTATGGCTATACGTCCTTCCATGTGGATATCACGCCTTATGTGCGGGCCGGCGAAAATGTGGCGGCCGTACGCGTGAACAACAGCCTGGTACCGAATTCCCGCTGGTATTCCGGGTCCGGCATATACCGGGATGTTTATCTGGTGCGGACGGACAGCGTGCACTTTGATCATTTCGGCGTGCGCTGCGGGACAAACGGCATTTATCCGAAGCAGAACCAGGCGGCGCTCCAGATCTGTGCCCGCGTGACCAACGACTCTGAGGCACATGCAAACGTCGGCGTGCTGCACAGGGTTTACGACGCGGAAGGAGCCCTTGTGTCCACCTCCGGTATAGCCATTTCCCTTGCTCCCGGCGAGACGGGGGACTGCATGGTCCGGCCGACCGTGGAAGCACCGCATCTCTGGACAGATGAGGATCCCTATCTTTACACGCTGGAAAGCACGGTTGTAAAGGACGGGGAAGCGGTGGACGAATCATCTGCACGCATCGGCATCCGCACCGCTGCGTTTGACGCGGACAGGGGCTTCCTGTTAAACGGGAACACCGTGAAAATCAAAGGGATGTGCGTGCATCATGACTGCGGGCTCACCGGCGCGGTGGGATACCGGGAGAGCTGGGAGCGCCGCCTGAAGGAGCTGAAGGAAATGGGCTGCAACGGTATCCGCTGCGCGCATAACCCGCCGGTTCCCGTGCTGCTGGATCTGTGCGATGAGCTGGGCTTCCTGGTGATGGATGAGGCATTTGACGAATGGCTCCTGGCCAAGAACAAGACAGACAACTATTATTCCGAGAATCTGGCCTACGGCTCCAGCATGTTCTTCCCGGACCATGCCAAAGAGGATATCACAGCAATGCTGCGCAGGGACTACAACCATCCTTCGGTGGTGATCTGGAGCATCGGAAACGAGATTCCGGAGCAGTCCTCGGCAGACGGCGTGAAGCTCCTGAAATTCCTGCAGGATATCTGCCACAGGGAGGACAGCACCCGCATGGTCACCTCCGCCTGCGACAATATCGCAGCCGTGGAGCCCATCCGCACCTCCCGTGAATTTGAAAATGCCTTGGATGTGGTGGGCTACAATTATGCCGGGCGCTGGAGGGAACGCGCCGAGACCTTCTATGAGGAGGACCGGATGGAGTTCCCGAAGCGCCGCATGATCGGCACGGAGAATCCCTCTGCGGGCGGAACCCGGGGCGACTATTCCGGAAAGGGGCGCTTCGGCAGCTACACCAATGCCAGTATGGGCCATGAGGCGCTCTGGCGCTATACGGCCAGCCACGATTTCGTCTCCGGCGACTTCCTCTGGACCGGAATCGATTATCTGGGCGAGACCCGCTGGCCGAGCCGCGGTGCGGGCTGCGGACCGCTGGATACGGCCGGCTTCCGTAAGGATACCTATTACTATTTCCGATCCATCTGGAATAAAAAGGCCGTCACCCTTCACCTGGCGCCGTCCTCATGGAATTTTGCGGGAGAGGAGGGCAGCTACAAGCAGGTCATCTGCTACACGAACTGTGATGAGGTAAAGCTCTTTATCAACGGAAAATATGTGGGCTCCCGCGGCTATGAGTGTCCGCGTTATGGCTGTGTGAAAGCCTGGAACGACGGCTGGGAGAAACGCGGCAGGATCACCACGAATGACCTGCATCTCTCCTGGGACGTGGTTTACGAGCCTGGAACGCTCAGAGCCGAAGGCTATAAGGATGGCGTGCTTGCGGCCGTGGAGGAGGTTTCCACAACGGGTAATGCGGTTCAGCTCAGCGCAAAGGCGGACCGCACGGAGCTCTGTGCGGATGGCCTGGCGCAGATTGAGCTCTCCGCCCTGGATGAGGCGGGGCGTTTCGTTCCGGATGCCTGTCCGGAAATTTCCTGTGTTGTTGAAGGCCCGGCGCACCTGATGGGTATGGATGCCGGTGACCTGAAGGATTTAAGCCTTTACGGCAATGACCACAGGAAAATGTTCAACGGCCTTCTGCTGGCCCTCATCCAGGCGGACGCGCCGGGTGAGGTGAAGGTGAAGTTCGCTTCGGAGAACGGCCTGGAAGCAGAAGTGCAGCTGCAGGTCAGAGGTTAATCTGCATGCAGGAGCATTGCCCCGGCCGTCCGGAAGCGGATACCGTCATGCATGCCCTTTGGAGCCTGTTTCGGACCGGTTTGCCAACCGGTACCCGCAGGTCTATGTCCAAAGGAGCGTACGGTCTGTGGAGACTTCCGGGGGAAGGAATATGGAGGAGGGTATATGAAAGCATCAGAGAAAATCCTTGGCATAGAATTTGCCTACCAGCAGATCCCCGGTGAAGGCCGTGAGGAAGAGCAGCTGGAGATGATCAAAGCCCTCGGGATGCGGTGGATGCGCATGGGTATTAGCTTCCCGTGGACGGATAAAATGTACGGAACACTCTCCGAGCCTTATATCGAGACAAAGCGTCAGATTATCAGAAACCATCAGCATGGGTTTGAAATCATGATCTCCACGCCGGGTCTCGGCGCCTACCGCTTTGACGAGGAGCTGCAGGAAACCCGGTGGATGGAAAGCTTCCCGGATTTCGTGGGGGAAAAGGGTACGGAGGAATATTACGAGAATATCCGCCGGACCATGGCTTTTATCTGTGAAGACCTGGGGGAGAACGCCGGCATTTACTGGCAGTGCATGAACGAGATCGACAATCCCATTTTTGCCAGCCACTATTCCGATGAGATTGTCACGCAGACCGCCAGGGCAAGCGCGGAGGGCATCGTGCGCGCAAATCCGAAGGCGCGCTGCGGCATCAACCTTTCGCGCTACGATGAGAATGCACTGCGGATTGCGGATCTGGTCTACGCGCCGGGCCATAGCTTCTACTACATGGGTGACGACCAGTATTTCGGCTCCTGGCAGCCCGGCGATGTGGAAGACTGGGTCTGGGTCATCGATAAGCTCTATGAGCGTTACGGCCTTCCGGTCCTTGCCAACGAGTGGGGGTATTCCTCAGGCGGCATTTACTCGGAGGAGCATGCGGATCCAAAGAGCATTCCCTTCGGCCTGCCGGAGGAATGCTTCACACAGCGCTGGTTTTTCCAGGCAAAGGGCGGCCATACCGATGAGGTACAGGCGCGTTTCCTGCGCGAGGGACTGAAAATCTTCGCAGAGCATCCGCACTGCATCGGCTCCTTTATCTTCTGCTGGCGCGATGCGTACAAGTGCTACCATTGCGGCGGCGAGACCTGCCCCTCGGAGGATTACTGGGGGATCGTCACGAAGGATCTGAAAAAGAAGCCGGCTTACGATGCGGTAAAGGAAGCCATAGCGGAATATTATCGGGCATAAAAGAAAACCGGGCATGCGCAGCATATATTTGCCGCGCATGCCCGGTTCTTCGCGCAGGAACCCGGCAGGCATGGAAGCCGCTCGCGAGCTTCCACATCTGCCGTGTGATAGACAAAAGCAGCCGGAGGCTGCGAATGTCCGCCTGCGGAATCGGGTGGGCGGATGTTTTTTCCGCCCACCCGATCGAAGCAATGAGCCATGCGGTAGAAAATGACAGCACTGGCACGGGGAAGCTGCTCTTTAAGCTTACCCGGGACAGTGAAGGCATTTTCTGCCATACCCAAAATATAGCAAACGACAAAGTTCTCTTTACTTTGTCGTTTGCCGCGCCGGATTTGCG
>CAMOSC010000166.1 GCA_946624325.1 uncultured Clostridia bacterium | reverse complement strand
GGGAGGCATTTTATGTCTGCCCGGAGTATTATTGCCGGTCTGTCCGCTGTGCTGTGCGGCTTTGAGAACCGGAAGATTCTGGAGGAATGAGGGAATGGAAATATTTGACCGCGTCTGCGCCGAGATCAGTCTCGATGCCGTACGTTCCAATATGGAGGCGTTTAAGCGGGTCTGCGGCGACAGAATGCTTTGCGCGGTTGTCAAGGCGGACGGATACGGATTGGGCGCTGTCCCGGTTGCCCGGACAGTCGATGATCTGGTCTGGGGATATGCAGTCGCGACCGCAGGGGAGGCACTTGACCTCCGCAGAAGCGGAATACAAAAACCTGTCCTGGTACTCGGGTATGTGCCCGAGGATGCATATGCGGATCTGATCCGGGAAGATGTCCGGTTTGCTCTGTACCGTACGGACAGTGCGGAAAGCCTTTCACGGACAGCGGTAAAGCTTGGCAGGGAAGCGCTTGTCCATCTGAAAACGGATACCGGAATGGGCAGAATCGGCGTATTTCCGGCACAGATGCCGGATTTTGCGGCAGAGATCGCCTCGCTTCCGATGCTCAGGACGGAAGGCATTTTCAGCCATCTGGCAACGGCGGACTGCGCTGACAGGACTTACGCGCGCCGGCAGGCGGAGATTTTCGGAGACCTGCTGAAGGAGCTGGAAGCCCGGGGGCTCAAACCTCCGGTCTGCCATCTTTCGAACAGCGCGGCTGCCATGGAGATGCGGGATATCCCCGGAAACATGTGCCGCATCGGCATTGCCCTGTACGGGTACATGCCCTCCGAGGAGATGGATCCCGCGTTTGGCCTGACACCGGCCCTCACAGTAAAGAGCCGGATCATCCACCTGAAACGCGTGCCGGCAGGCACTGCCGTCGGATACGGCAGAACCTTTATTACAGCGCGCGAGTCGGTGATTGCCACGGTGGCAGTCGGCTATGCAGACGGGTATCCGCGTAGCCTTTCAAACCGGTTTTACATGCTGGTTCACGGGAAGAAGGCGCCTGTCGTCGGCCGGGTATGCATGGATCAGACCATGCTGGACGTTACGGATATCCCGGAAGCATGCTATGAGGATACGGTTACGGTGATCGGACGGGACCAGGACGAAGAAATCACGGTGGAAGAGGCGGCCGCCGCGGCAGGGAGCTTTCATTATGAGTTCCTCTGCGGCATATCAAAGCGGGTTCCGAGAGTTTACAGGAGAAACGGGCAGATCTGCCGGCAGCCAGATGCGGCGGAATGGAGATGAATATGGAAGGCCATGGGCGATGGGCTGGATTTTTAAGAAAGAAACGGGAGATCTCTGAGTTTGAGGAGGAAATGATGTCCATGGTGGAGGAAGGGCAGGAATCAGGAGCCCTTCCGAAGAATGAAGCGGACATGATACAGAACATTCTCGGCCTGGAAGATCTCCAGGCAGAAGACATCATGACAAGGCGCAGCCAGATTATCTCGCTTCCGGCATCCATGACCCTGGAGGAGGCTTCAGGGGAGATGATCCGTGCAGGGAAGACCAGGTTTCCGGTTTACCGGGAGGATCTGGACGATATTATCGGCATGCTGCACCTGCGGGCGGCTTTCGTGGCATCGCGTGATCCCGAGGCGATGAAAAAACGTCTGGATGAAATACCGGACCTGCTCTATGAAGCCCACTTTATTCCGGAGACCAAGAGCATCGGACCGCTGTTTAAGGAGATGCAGTCCCGGAAAATTCATATTGTTGTCGCCGTGGATGAGTACGGGCAGACGTCCGGCATTCTGACGATGGAAGACATTATGGAAGAAATCGTGGGAAGTATCCTGGATGAGAGCGATGTTGAGGAAAAGCTGATTGAACAGCGCAAAGACGGGAGCTTTGTGATTTCCGGCAGCGCAAGGCTGGAGGATGTCGGTGAGGCTCTGGGAATTGCCTTTGACGACGGCGACTTTGATACCCTCAACGGTTTTCTGATCAGCCTCCTGGACAGGATTCCCGGGCCGATGGAACGCCCGGAGGTGAAGTACGGCGGATGGCTTTTTCAGATCCTGCTTGTCCGGAATAACGTCATCCAGAAGGTACACGCCAAGAAAATACTTGCAGGATAAAAAAAGTCATGATATCATAGAAGCTGATTTGCGGCTGTGCGTATCCGTACGGCGGGCTTTAAGGTCATGAAACCGGAAAGGGCTATGCCTTTGCATGTACGATGCAAAAGCAGTGCGGTTTCCGAAAGAACATTCTTGTTAGAAGGAGCACTTATGTCAGGACATTCTAAATTTGCCAATATCAAGCATAAAAAAGAGAAAAACGATGCGGCGAAGGGAAAGATTTTTACCCGGATCGGCCGTGAGATCGCAGTTGCGGTAAAAGAAGGCGGAGCGGATCCCGCCAATAACAGCAAGCTGAGAGATATAGTCGCAAAGGCCAAGGCCAACAATATGCCGAATGACACGATCGACCGCAGCATTAAAAAGGCTGCCGGAGATGCGAATGCGGCGAATTATGAAGCCATTACCTATGAAGGATACGGCCCGAGCGGCACGGCGATTATCGTTGAGACGCTGACCGACAACCGCAACCGTACGGCTTCCAACGTCAGGAACGCGTTCACGAAAGGCGGCGGAAATGTCGGTACAAACGGCTGTGTTTCCTTCATGTTTGACAGAAGGGGTCAGATCATCATCGATAAAGAAGAATGCGAGATGGAGCCGGATGATCTGATGATGATTGCGCTTGATGCCGGAGCGGAGGATTTTTCCGAGGAGGAGGACTGCTTCGAGGTTTATACGGATCCCGACAGCTTCTCCGCGGTACGCGAAGCGCTGGAGAAGGAAGGCATCCCGATGGCAAGCGCGGATATCACGATGATCCCCCAGACCTATGTGGATCTCACGGAAGCGGATGATATCAAGCGGATGAACCGCATTCTGGATCTCCTTGACGAGGATGACGACGTTCAGGAAGTTTACCACAACTGGAACGAGCCGGATGAAGAGGAAGACTGAGGCCGGGCCTGAGTCTTTAAGCAACCCGCATGCCCTGCAGCCCGGGGCATGCGGGTTACTTTGCTGTTGACAAACAGTCGTGTTTGCAATATGATATATATGTTTAAGAGGTAGTATTGTCCGGCAGGGCGAAACGTTTCTCTTTTCTGCAATCGGGCAGCAGTCAACGAAAAGTGAGGTTTGAGGATGAAGAAGGAAGAAGTTATCTCCAGGATGAAAGAAGAGTATCTGGTCGCCGTGGTTCGTGCCGAGAGCAAGGAACAGGGAGAGAAGATCATCGATGCTATCATTGAGGGCGGAATCAATTTTATTGAGATTACCATGACCGTTCCCGGCGCTGTGGACATTATCAAGGCTATGTGCGAAAAGTACCGCAGCAACCCGAAGGTTGTTATCGGTGCCGGAACCGTTCTGGATCCTGAAACAGCCAGAGCATGCATCCTTGCGGGAGCTGCATATGTGGTAAGCCCGGGTCTGAACGTGGAAACCATAAAGCTCTGCAACCGTTACAGAGTACCCTGCCTCCCGGGTGTCATGACTCCCACCGAAGCGATTACCGCGCTGGAAGCCGGTGCGGATATCATTAAGATCTTCCCCGGAAATCTGCTGAAGCCCGATGCCATCAAGTCCTTCCGCGGACCGCTTCCGCAGGGTGAGTTTATGCCGTCCGGCGGTGTTTCCATAGACAATGTCGCGGAATGGGTAAAGGCAGGCGCCTGCGCGGTAGGTACCGGCTCCAATCTGACAGCCGGCGCAAAAACCGGTGACTTCGCGAAAGTAACCGCCACCGCGAAAGCCTTTGTCGAGGCTGTTGCGGCAGCAAGAAAATAAATGCGGCAGCCCGGGTTATCCCGTTCGGTCCGCCATCAAATCCAAAAGAATACGAGGAGATCAAAATGGCAAGAGTTATTACAATGGGTGAGATTATGCTCAGGCTTTCCACCCCGAACAATGAGAAGTTTGTCCAGGCTGATGAGTTTGACATCAATTATGGCGGCGGAGAAGCCAATGTAGCGGTTTCCCTTTCCAATTACGGCCATGATGCCGCATTCGTTACGAAAGTTCCGGAGAATCCCATCGGACAGGCAGCCGTTAATTCCCTGAGAAGGTACGGAGTTGATACCCGGTTTATCGCCAGGGGCGGAGAGCGCCTGGGCATCTATTACCTTGAGACCGGTTCCGCCATGAGAGCCTCCTCGGTATTATATGACAGGGCACACAGCTCCATCTCCACCGCGGTTCCGGAGGACTTTGATTTTGACGCCATTTTTGAAGGCGCTGACTGGTTCCATTTTACCGGAATCACACCGGCTGTTTCCGATCAGGCAGCCGTCCTTACCGAAGCGGCCTGCAAGGCAGCCAAGGCGCACGGCGTGAAGGTGTCCTGCGATCTGAATTTCCGCAAGAAGCTCTGGTCTTCCGAGAAAGCGAAGAAGGTTATGACCAATCTGATGCAGTATGTGGATGTCTGCATCGGAAATGAGGAAGACGCCGAGAAGGTTCTGGGCTTTAAGCCGGGCAATACGGATGTGACAAGCGGAAACCTGGAGCTCGCTGGTTATGTGGATATCTTCAAGCAGATGGTAGATACCTTCAACTTTGAGTATGTCGTAAGCTCTCTGCGTGAGTCCCATTCCGCATCGGACAACGGCTGGTCCGCATGCATTTACTCCAGAGACAGCAAGGAATTCTATCATTCCAGAAAATATCATATCACACCGATCGTTGACAGGGTCGGCGGCGGCGATTCCTTTGCGGCCGGCGTTATCTGCGGTCTGCTGGACGGCAAGGACTTCAGAAGTGCTCTGGAGTTCGGCGTTGCCGCTTCCGCACTGAAGCATACCATCCCCGGAGACTACAACCTGGTTACCCGCGCAGAGGTAGACAGCCTTGCAGGCGGCGACGGCAGCGGAAGAGTACAGAGATAAACCCATACCCGCCGGGTTACCGCGCAAATTTTACGGCGCTGCAGACAGACTGCAGCGCCGTTATGCATATGTGCGTTAGCAATGAGCCATGCGGAAGAAAATGACAGCACTGGCACGAGAAAGCTGTTTTTCAAGCTTGCCCGGGACAGTGATGGCATTTTCTTCCATACGGCGAACGCCGCGACAATCGCAGCGCACGCTTTTCGCGCTGCGATCTGTCGGCATGGCTCAAGTAAGAAAATGACAGCACTGGCACGGGAAAGCTGTTTTTCAAGCTTGCCCGGGACAGTGCTGGCATTTTCTTCCATACGACAGAGCCGTTCCAATCGCAGCGCACGCTCTATGTGCGGCGATCTGTCGGCATGGTATTTTCTGCCATACGGCGAACGCGGGCTCTGTTTCGGCCCTGAAGGACCGGAGGAAATATGATGAAGAATTTATTGCTGGATAATCGATACGATCCCGAAAAGGCTTCCGGGCTGGGCCCGGGTCTGGGAATCCCGCAGCCGCCGCTTTTCCTGGAAAGAAAGAGCGAAAAAGTGATTGCGCTTCCCGGGGCTTCCGATATCACCCTGCAGGGAAACGACCTGGCTCAGATTATGGCAGGGCGTAAGAGCCGCAGGCTGTATGAAGATGAGCCGCTGTCCCTGCAGGAGCTTTCGTTCCTGCTTTTCATGACCCAGGGTGTCCGGGAGACCGCAGGCACGGCTTTTCCGGTCACGGTTCGCACAGTCCCTTCCGCGGGTTCCCGGCATGCCCTGGAAACCCTTCTCTTTATCAACCGGGCAGAGGGGCTTGAACCGGGCTATTACGCCTATCTGCCGGACGGGCACAGGCTTGCCTTCCTGAGCACGGGAGCGGATCTGCCCGGAGAGCGCAGGCTCCTTCAGGAAGCCTTCTGCGGTCAGTCCTTTTTTGCCGGGAGCGCGGTCTGCTTCCTCTGGACTGCAGTGCCGGAACGGATGGAGTGGCGGTATGGGGAACAGGCCGGAAAGCTGATTCTGCTGGATGCGGGGCATGTCTGTGAGAATCTTTATCTGGCGGCGGCAGCAATCGGATGCGGGGTATGCGCCAATACCTGCTATATTCAGGAAAAAGCGGATGCCCTGCTCTCGCGGTTTTCTCCCGAGAACAGCGGGGAAACGCTGATATATGCCGCATCTGTCGGAAAAATATAGCCCAACTGCACAGGTTTATGAGCCGCAGCGGGTCGAAAATCGTCAGAAATTGCAAAAAAAGACATAGAAATAACCATGGAATTGGGTTATGATAGTAAACAGACGGTTATAAAACGCCTGCAGCGAAAACTGACGGAATGCCTGACAGAACTGTTTACTGTGAAGGCCTGGACTTTCATCCATGGTGGTGCCCCGCCAAGTGGGGCATGAAGGTTCTGCAGCTGAACAGCGATCTGTTTTTGGGGTACAGGCAAGGCTTTGCAATGGATAACGAGGTATGGTTATGAACACAATTGAAAAGGGAAGCTTTACCCTGCCGGGAGAAGCCGGATACGAGGGACTTACGCTCAAAATGGCGGAAAAATGGGGAGCGGATGTGATCCGCGACAGCGACGGTACCAGGCTTTCCGATGAAATTACCAAAGCGGGGTACGGAATCTATTCAACGATCTGCATTATCCGCTCGGATAATGCCTGGGCAAAGGCCAACATGGACAAGCTCCAGCAGAATTTCCTGATGAGCGAGCCGGTGACAGCCCAGGGAGAAACCGTGGAGATTGAACCGCTGAAGGGGTTCTTCCGCCAGCAGTTCATCCTGAACAAGCAGGATGACCCGAAGGAATTCTGGCAGGTATTTGACAGGACTGAGGGGACGGAGGTCGCTCTGTCGGACTGGAGCTTTGATCCTGAGCGGGAAATTGTGACGGTATCCAATGCCGTTCCATGGCATCAGTATACGGTGAATTTCCTGGCCGTCCGCATATGGGAAGAGATTTCCATGTATAACCATATCACCAACGACTGGGGCGACAAAGAACATCTCATGGCGACGGAGCCGCGCCATCCGGAGACCCAGGAGCATATGATCCGCTGGATGAAAGAGTGGTGCGAGAAGAATCCTGACACGACGGTCGTGCGCTTTACCTCCATGTTTTACAATTTCGCCTGGTTCTGGGGCGACGACATGAAAAACCGGGACGTGTTCTCCGACTGGGGCAGCTATGCCATGACTGCAAGTCCCATTGCCCTGCGGGCCTTCGAGCAGGAAAAGGGTTACAAGATGACCTCAGAGGACTTTGTCAATGCGGGCGAGTATACCTCCACACACAATGTACCGTCCAAGAAATACCGGGAGTGGATGGATTTCATCAACCGTTTCGTGGGGGAATTCGGCAGGAAACTGATTGATATCGTGCAC
>CAMOSC010000165.1 GCA_946624325.1 uncultured Clostridia bacterium | reverse complement strand
AAGCAGCCGGGAACGGGAAGATATCCGGAAAAGAAAAGACTTCCGGAAACACCGTGATAAAGCAGAAGGATTCCGAGGGACACCAAAAATACGGAAAAGCAGCCGCAGACGGGATGGCTCCGCAGGTAAGGACTGTGACTGTACGGGACCCGTTTCTGGAGGAAGATCAAAAGCGTCTGGATGAGGCTGTCCGGGAAGGCGGTTCAGGTTCGGAGAACCATCGGGAGCATGCGAAACGGAAAACAACCCATCTTCATAAAAAAATGGCTTCAGAGAAGCCTCCCCGCACGAAAACAAAGTCGGCGGGCATGACGGAGGCGGGTACCGCGGAAGGAACATCCGGAGAAAAGGCGGATGAAAGCCGCGGCGGAAAACTGAAAACTCTGCTTGAAACGCTTAGGGATCCTGATATGCGCCGGTCATTTCGAAAAGTCAAAAAGGCCGCCTTCGGAATTCTGAGGCATATACTCTGGAGGGAGGGAAACCTCAGTGTGGAGTATGGGTTTGAGGATCCGGCTTTGACGGGAAATATCCTGGCTTTTCTGGCGCCTTTATATCCGCTGTTTCGCGGGAAGCTTGTCCTGACACCGTATTTTGACCGGCGTGTCTTTGCCGGTGCCGGCTCCTGCCGGGGGCTGGTTCGGCCCGCTGTTCTTGTTTTTTATATGCTTCCCCTGATTTTAGACAGAAAGCTTCGAACTACCGTAAAGAAAGTCCTTGGAGAGGGCAATGAAGGCAAATAGGAAAGGAATGTATCATGGCAAAGGATGATAACGGCTTTAACAGCTCTGTGAATGCGCTTTTTTCCGGACTTGACGGCTTTGTCAGCTCCAAAACGGTTCTGGGAGACCCGGTTCGGGTAAATGATGCTGTCATTATCCCCCTGATGGATCTGCGTTTCGGCATCGGAGCAGGAGCGTTCGGCAATGAGAAAAAGGATAATGCCGCAGGTGGTATGGGGGCAACCATCAGTCCCTGTGCGGTACTGGTGATCCAGAACGGCATCACAAAGGTCGTCAATGTGAAGAGCCAGGATGTGGCCTCCAAGGTGATGGATCTGGTTCCGGACCTTGTAAACCGCTTTACGAAGGGAAACGGAAATGATCCCGAGGTGGACGCCGCCGTAAACGATATCATCGACCGGGATGCGAAAACCGGGGAAAAGAAGCGGAAGTAATCTTCCGCCTTGAGCCATGCCGACAGATCGCAGCGCGAAAAACGTGCGCTGCGATTGTCGCGGCATTCGCCGTATGGCAGAAAATGCCATCACTGTCCCGGGTAAGCTTAAAAAACAGCTTCCCCGTGCCAGTGCTGTCATTTTCTGCCGCATGGCTCATTGCTTACGCGCAAAAACCCCTGCAGATGCGGCAATCAGGCCGCATCTGCAGGGGTTTTGTTAGTATTTCCGTCAGCGCTCCCGCAGCATGCCGATCAGCTTTTTCGGCGTGGGCAGGTCGCCCTTGTACAGTGCCAGCATGCGGTAAAGCTTTCCTGCGGCAGCCATGACGAGGACGGCCACGGCAAGCACAATCACAAGCGCTCCCGCTCCTGTCAGCAGTGACGCTTCACCGAGAATCAGACGGCTCGGCAGGATCATGATGGATGTGAAGGGAATCCAGTTCATGACGGGCGAAAGCCCGGTCTCGCCGAATACTCCGGAAAGGCCTCCGCCGTAAAGCACGACAAAGAAACTGATGACCAGTATCAGCGTAAAAATAATGTTGGTGGAAGCAAGGTCCTCCTGCTTGCCCGCAATGGCTCCGCCCACCGCCGCAAGGGAGCTGTAAAGCAGGAAGCCCGCAAAGACCAGAAGAACCGCCAGAATGACAGCCCCTACGGAATCCGCCTTAAGAAGCGAAAGGTTTCCGATTATCCGCACGATCGCCATATCCGTTTCCGGATTCACGGCCTTCACCAGGAGAGTTCCCGTGACAAAGCCAAGCACAAGGGCTGCCAGCCAGATGAGAAACTGGAGGATACTCGCCAGCACCACGGCAAGCACTTTTCCGAGAACCATATCCCTGGGCTTCACATAAAGCAGGAACATATCCATCAGCTTCGAGCTCTTCTCCATCAGCACGCTGTTCGCGACGCTCTGACCGTAAGCCAGCACCAGGAAATACAGCAGCATGATGTTGATGAACGGCAGTACGATCCTAAGAATTTCCTGCGCGGCTGAAGTGGGCATGCCCTCCTCGGTCTGCGCCTCGGCATTCTCGGCCGCAGCGGCGTTTTCCATTGCCTGCTGCATCCACAGATTCTCCATTTCCGTCTGCGCCGTAATAAGGGTTTCCGTATCGTTTACGCCGCCCTTCTGCAGGAGTATGGGGGTGAAATGTTCAAACAGGAAGCTGCTGTAGGCATCCGCATTTGTCATGGTAAGCCCGCTCTCCTCCGGAAGCAGCACATGTGCCGTAAGGCCCTGTTCCGCATCCTCCGTAAAGAGACATACCAGGCTTTCCGGATCCGCTCCGGCTTTTTCGGCCGCTTCCGGCAGATCGGTGCAGTTCACATAAGATACAGGCTCATATCCCGCCGGGAGGAATTCATTCAGGATCGTCAGCGAAAGAGGCTCCCCTTCGCTCTCATCGGCAGCATAAACGGTTTTAAGTGACTGAAACGCAAAGGCTTCCGCAGCCTGCCCGTCTTCGGGCAGAGCCTCCTGCACCTGTGCGGGCTGCCCCTTTTCATTTGATGAAAGCGTCTCAATCAAGGGCATGATTCCGGCAGGAAGCAGGAACAGCAGGAGTGCCAGCACGATGGTCGCAAGCCTGTAGCCCTTAGAGCGCAGCTCCTGCCGCCAGGTAAACTGAAATACATTTTTCAGGCCTTTCATGACCGGCTCCCTCCTTTCCCGGCAAACGCCATCTTCAGGATATCCCCGAACTTCAGCCTGGTTCCGCGGTAGATCAGCAGGTCGCTGTAAACCTTCGAAGTGATCGCAAGAAGCAGCAGGATAACGCCGCACTGGATCACCCAGGCGAGAAGCTGCATGGGCCATCCGATATTGCCCAGCATAAACTGCACCGGAGCGCAGAAGACGGACAGAATCGGGCACAGGCTGCAGAAAATATTCATACCCGGGCTGTCAAAGCCGGAAACCATCAGGGCAATCACATAGCAAGCCATGATAATGATCATTGGCATGGTGTTTGCGCCGTTGACATCCTCCGTCGTGGAGCAGCCCGCCCCGCAGATGCCTGCCAGGATGGCAAAGGTCAGGATGCCCAGGATGGCGGATATGACGATAACCACGACCTCTCCGGGGTTGACTCCGGTAAGCCTGGAGAGCATGTCAAACATGGGATTCGATGTCGTGACATCCAGGAAACGCGCCGACAGAACATCGGAGAGCCTGTAGGCGCCAAGCATAACCAGCAGCAGCGTTACCACATAGACCAGGACGGCAAGAATTTTACCGGTCAGCAGGGCCATCGGACGCACGCTGATGAGCATGTACTCCACAAGTTTGGAGGATTTCTCCTCCACCACCGAGCGTATGATATAACTGGCGGACATAATGCTGACCATAATGATGATGATGGCATAAGCCAGCTGCAGGAAATAGCGCTCGTCAAAACCGGGGCCTTCCTCCGCCGTTTCCGGGTTTTCCGCCGCCGCGGCATTTCTCTCATCCATAAAAGCGGTAAGGGATCCCGACTCTGAACTGTACTGCCCGTCCAGAAGCGCATTCTGTTCCTCGGTAAGCCCGGGCAGAGCAATGGCTGGCTGTTCCAGGGACTCCTCCAGGGCCTGGGCCTGTCTGCGGGTCCCGCCGTTTAAGATGGCCGAGACCGGAGGGAAAACCAGCGCAAAGATCATCATAAAAATCAGGCTGACAATATTTGCCTTTGCTTTAAAGGTCTGCAGCAGCGTAAAACGGAATACGCTGCCCGTCCCCTTGAAATTCAGTTTAGACAGCATCGTTTGATTCACCTGCCTTTTCCACAAAGATCTCATGCAGGGACGGCTCCCTCAGATCAAAGGTGATGATGGAAATCTGCCGCTCCATGAGGGAAGCCAGCAGACGGTTGGCCTGGGCTTCGCCGGTGACGGAGAGATTATACTCATGCTCCTTCTCATTGACAATCCCGATACCCTGCTCCTCGATCAGCCCGGTGATATCCGTTTCCACCTTCAGGTGCAGCTTTACCCTGCCGTAACCCTTCTTAATCTCGTTCAGGTTGCCCTGAAGGATGGCCTTGGAGCGGTTCATGATGGTGATATCCGTGCAGAATTCCTCGACGGTCTCCATCTGATGGCTGGACATGATGAGGTATTTGCCCTTTGCGATTTCCTCGCGGATGATGCTGCGGAACAGGTCGGAATTCACCGGATCCAGACCGGAGAGCGGTTCATCCAGCACAAGCAGCTCCGGATCGGAAAGCAGCGCCGCCATCAGCTGGATCTTCTGCTGGTTTCCCTTGGAGAGCTGGTCAGCCAGCTTCGGCTTTGCCTTCTTCGCGACCCCGAAGCCTCTGCGCCTCGGTGCGGACTCTTCGGATTTTGCAGCTTTCCCGGGGTAGAGGTACTCCTCCAGCTCCAGACGCTCCGCCCAGTAGGCAATGCGCTTTTTCGCCTCATCTCCCGTAACGCTGCGCAGCTTTGCAAAATACATCAGCTGGTCCATGAGCGGGTATTTCGGATAAAGGCCCCGCTCCTCCGCAAGATAGCCCACATTGCAGGATTCAATGGTGAGCGGAGCGCCGTTCCAGAGCACTTCTCCCTCATCCTTTGCCAGCATGCCCAACATCATGCGGATGCTGGTGGTTTTTCCGGCACCGTTTGTGCCAAGCAGGGCATACACGCCCGGCCCGTTCATCTCAAAATTCAGGTGATCGACCACCACCTTATTTCCGTAGGATTTCGTCAGATTTTTTACAACGAGGCTCATGATCCTTTTCCCTCTTTCTCTGCTGATGCAATGCCGGATAGGTCTGCCCAGGGGCTTTGCGGTCCGGACAGCATGCATACCGCTTATCGCAAAAATGTTTTCCCGCGCGTATTCTTCAGTGTTGCAGGTGCTTTAGCCGTACAGCCTCCCGCGGGAACACTTTATCAGAATACTGTCGCAAACTATTATAATTCTGCCATATACCCTTTTCCACTCATCAAGTCCGCCTTCACTCCCAGAAAAGATCATTCAGCGTGACGCCCAGCGCCCTGCAGATCGCTATGCACAGCTTAATGGTCGGATTATAATCTCCCTTTTCTATGGCGCTGATGGTCTGTCGCGAGACCCCGACGGCGTCGGCAAGGTCCTGCTGGGAGAGATCCTTTGCTGCCCGTGCAGCCTTCAGTTTCAGATTTTTCATGTCTGTCTCCGTCTCCTTCGGATACCGGGGCCGTTCAGAGCCGGGCTATACCCGGAAGCGGCTGAAAACAGCCATTTCCGGAATTTGGCTCTGTGCAGCTGACGGCTCCATCCGTTTTATTCCGAATCATCTCCGCGCCGCATATGCACCAGGATCGCGATGAGCACCACCAGGAAGGCGGCCGCGGTGACAAGGTTGATGCAGGCCGAAGTGAGCTTTCCGTTCACAACCACATCTCCGGCTTTAATCCGCATGATCCCGCTTACCGCATTGGAGGCAACCACAAATACCAATAGGATGATATACCCCACCGGACGCCCGTTCAGGGCAAAGAAGGCATCCCGCAGAATGCTTTCCACCGCGAAAACGGTCAGGCCCAGAAAGGTTCCGATCATCAGCGCCGTCCCGCCCTCCATAACTGAGAGATCGAAAGCAAGCTCCATAAAAAGATAAACCAGACTGTAAATCAGCATAGCGATAAACGCATGCTGAAACGCATATCCGCGCAGAAGCTGCTGGCGCTCGTCAAACTCCTCGCTCCGCCCTCTTTCCCTCGCGAATCTGCGGTATACCGCATACAGGAGCAGTCCTGCAGCCACGCCGACAACCATACCCAACACCAGGCCCGCACTTCTGTTCTCACTCATCTGTCCAACCTCCTGATCACAAGCATCGCAATATGAACAATCCGGTAAAGAACCGCAAACGATACAAATGCCTCCAGGTTTTTCCTTTCCCCGAACGGATCCCCGCCAGTATACGACTGATCCTCGTCGCGCCGCATCACGCTCTGCGTCCGTTTGCGGATCCCCGCCAGTATACGGCTGATCCCCCCCCGGATGCCGGTGCTTTGTTTTTTGTTACAAGCAGAGTGTAGCATATAGCATCTAAGATGTCAAGTATTTTTTACATTAAGCTATTCGTTGATGATTTTTGCCATTACCTTATCTCCGAGGGCTTATCTCCGAGGACTGGATCGAGCCGAATTGGAGCCGAACTGAAAGCCGAACCGGAAATGCATGGATGAGAATCCATGCCAGCCTGAATATCCGCAGGAACGCTGATTGCTGAGGCGTTTCCTCAACAGCCCCCGGCGGATGGCTCCCCCTCGGGCACAGGCGGATTGCCCGAAGAAATTGACGCTGCGTTTCGAAAATCCGGCAGGGAAAAAGCTTCAGTCAGTTTTTCCCGGAGCATCATCACGATCATCTGCGCTGCCGAAACGGTTCATGGCCGGCTGCCGCATCCGCCGTATAACCACGCTGGAGAAACAGCGCTTTACATTCCCGGCGTTTTTTTGTATACTGAATACATCGCAGACAATCCGGGGAGACCCGGTTCCGCCCGGCGCTTTTAGGTGCCGTCAGCGCCGGCGGTCAGAAGGACGGCACAGAAAAGAGGATTGGACCATGGAAAAAGAAGTCATCAATTCGGCAAAGGCCCCGGCTGCGGTCGGTCCCTACTCCCAGGCGGTTCTCGCGGGCGATATGCTCTACTGCTCCGGACAGCTGGGCATTGATCCTGCCACCGGCAGCCTTTCCGGCTCCACCGTCGCAGAGCAGGCCGAGCAGGCCATGAGAAATATCGGCGAGATTCTGGTAGCCGCCGGACTTGGCTTTGACGATATTGTAAAAACGACCTGTTTCCTGACGGATATCGGTGAATTCGCATCCTTCAACAGCGTATACGGAAAATATTTCTCCGCGGACAAGCCGGCACGCTCCTGCGTCCAGGTTGCCGCCCTGCCTCTTGGCGGCCTTGTGGAAGTTGAAGTGATTGCCCGTATGAAGCAGCCGATGTTTGATCTGTAAGAATAAACTCTTCCCGGATTCGCCTCCGGGCAGCGGCGCCTTCGGCTGCCGATATCTTCAGAAGACGCAGCAGAAATGACAAACGCCGGAATTTTCCTGATTCCGGCGTTTTCTATAACGCATTTGTGCTGTCAGGGGGTATGTTTTCCCGGAAAATCCGCCGAATGCGGCAAGCGGTTTTCATGGTTT
>CAMOSC010000164.1 GCA_946624325.1 uncultured Clostridia bacterium | reverse complement strand
TATGGGCTGCGGAACCGGCATTCTGCCGCTGCTTCTGTTGGCCAGATATCAGTGCCGGTCGGTAACAGGGCTGGAGATCCAGGAAAAAATGGCGGAAATGGCGGAGAGGAGCGTCTGCTGTAATGAGTGTCAGGACAGCATTCGTATCTGCCAGGGAGATATTCGTGAAGCATCACAGCTATTCGGCAAGGCTGTCTTTGATCTGGTCGTCAGCAATCCGCCTTATATGAAAGCAGATCACGGCCTGTGGAATCCGGATGATTCACGGGCCGTTTCCAGACATGAGATTCTTTGCACCCTGGAGGATGTAATCCGGGAAGCTGCCCTTACTGTAAAACCGGGCGGCAGATTCTGCATGGTACACCGCCCGCAGCGCCTGGCGGAAATCATGGAACTTCTACGGAAATATCATCTGGAGCCGAAGCGGCTGCGAATGGTGCACCCGTATGTGGAAAGAGAAGCCAATATGGTACTCATAGAGGCTGTCCGCCGCGGAAAACAAGGTATGATCGTGGAACCGCCGCTGATCGTATTTCGGGAAAAAGACATTTATACGGATGAAATCTGTAAGATCTATGGTTTTGATCCGGGAGGAAAAAGATGACTGGTACTCTTTCTCTATGTGCAACGCCCATTGGAAACCGGGAGGATATTACGTACCGCGTGGTGCGGACGCTCCGGGAAGCAGATCTGATCGCGGCGGAGGATACGCGCCACAGCCGCGTTCTTCTGGATCTGTATGATATTCATACGCCCGTGACCAGCTATCATGAGCATAACAAATATGAAAAGGCGGAGGTGCTTTTGCAGGTCCTGCGAGAGGGGAAAAATATTGCCCTGATCACAGATGCGGGAACGCCGGCCATTTCCGACCCGGGCGAAGTCCTAGTGCGGCGCTGTCTGGAGGAAGGAATCCGTGTAAGTTCTCTTCCCGGTGCCTGTGCCTGCATAACGGCCCTTACCATGTCAGGCCAGTCTGCCAGAAGATTCTGTTTTGAGGGCTTTCTGCCTCCGGATAAAAAGGACAGACAGGAGATCCTGGAGGAGCTGAAGCAGGAAACGCGGACCATGATCCTGTACGAGGCCCCGCATCACCTGAAGAATACACTGGCAGAACTTCTTTCTGCTCTTGGAAATCGCCCGGTGACCCTTTGCCGGGAGCTGACAAAAAAATTTGAAGAAGGCATGATGACCACTTTGGAGGAAGCGGTGGAATATTACCGGGAAAATGATCCAAGGGGAGAATATGTACTGGTGATCGCGGGAAAGAGCCGGGCGGAAAAGGAACAGGAAAAGTCTGCTCATTATCTGCAGATGTCCCTGCAGGAGCATATGGAAATGTATCTGTCCGCCGGTATGGATAAAAAAGAAGCCATGAAGGCCATGGCAAAGGACCGCAACTGCTCCAAGAGAGATATCTATCGTATGCTGCTGGAGGAAGGGGAATAACATGCGCGCCACGACACTCTGTTATCTGGAAAAGGACGGCTGCTATCTGATGCTGCACCGCACCAAGAAAAAGGATGATCTGAATGAAGGCAAGTGGATCGGCGTGGGCGGAAAGGTAGAGGACGGTGAAAGCCCGGAGGATTGCGCTATCCGCGAGATCCGGGAGGAGACCGGCCTTACGGTGCACGATCTTACCATGCGCGCCATTGTGACCTTTGTCTCTGACCGCTGGGAAAATGAATGGATGTATTTGTTCACCTCTGCCGTGGATGACAGCGAGCTGATCGACTGCAATGAAGGGGATCTGGCCTGGATCCCGAAGGATGAAGTGATGAAGCTGCCCGCCTGGAGCGGAGACAAATATTTTCTGGAAAAGATTTCTGATCCCGACCAGGGCTATTTTTCCCTGAAGCTCACCTATCAAGGGGAAGAGCTGGTATCTGCCGTGTTATGGGAAAAAGGGAAAAGAACGCAGTTAAAATAAAATGTGATAATTTTACCAGTTTATTACATAATGCAATAGTCGGAAGATAATAAAAATAGCACCGGCACATTTTTATGAGACATCTGGAAATGTTGAAAAATCAGAGGACAGAGGCTGGATTGACTTTTGGTCATAAAAATATAATATAATACGAAAAAGAAATGCAAAAAGGGAATCGCCCATGGGAACGGGGGATCCATGGGCGATGAGCAAAAAAGCTTCTATCATTCATAGAATGATAGAATAACTATAATGTAAAAATGTGAATAGAATATTACAAAAAGTGAAACGTTTGATAAAATTATCAGATCACTAATATTCATGAAAAAACTGCTTTGAAAATAAGACGATATCGTTTATAATAAAAAGACGAGTTATTGACGCGTGATTTTAAGGAGGATAACGTTTATGCTATCCATGGATATAGGAGTCGATCTGGGGACTGCCAGTGTCCTCGTTTACATAAAAGGACGGGGCGTGGTATTAAAAGAACCCTCTGTGGTCGCTTACGACAGAGACACCAATGAGATCCGGGAAATCGGAGAAGAAGCCAGAAAAATGATTGGCCGTACGCCCGGCAATATTGTGGCCATCCGGCCGCTGCGCCAGGGTGTTATTTCCGATTACGATATTACCGAGGAAATGCTGAAATATTTCCTTCGCAAAGCCATGGGGCGGCGCACCCTGCGAAAGCCCCGCATCAGTGTATGTATTCCCAGCGGCGCCACCGAGGTGGAAAAGAAGGCCGTGGAAGATGCCACTTATCAGGCCGGTGCCAGAGAGGTCAGCATTATTGAAGAGCCTATCGCGGCAGCCATCGGCGCCGGGATTGACATCAGCAAGCCCTGCGGCAATATGATCGTAGATATTGGCGGCGGCACAACGGATATCGCAGTCATCTCCCTGGGAGGCACCGTCGTCAGCACCTCCGTCAAGGTAGCAGGTGATAATTTTGATGACGCCATCGTAAAATATATGCGTAAAAAGCATAATCTGCTGATCGGAGAGAGAACGGCAGAGGAAATCAAGATCAGCATCGGCTGTGCCTATCCCCGTCCGGAAATGATCACCATGGACGTGCGCGGCCGCAACCTGGTCACGGGCCTTCCCAAGATCATGACGGTCACTTCCGATGAGATCCTGGATGCCTTGAAGGAACCTGCCATGCAGATCGTGGAGGCAGTGCTGAACGTACTGGAACGCACGCCGCCGGAACTGGCCTCGGATGTCTACGAAAGAGGCATTGTGATGACGGGTGGCGGAAGCCTGTTAAGCGGTCTGGATGAACTGATCGAACAGAAGACAGGCATCAATACCATGATCGCGGACGATCCGATGCGTGTAGTGGCCATCGGGACCGGAAAATTTATAGAATTCATTCATTCCAACCGGAACCTGAATGAAAACGGATAACGAAAAGACAGACGGTTCAGCACATACAGGCTGAACCGTTTGTGGTGTAAGGGGATTTGTCATCTAAAACGGGACAAAACGTACAAAATTACGTGCAGATGAGGTACAATTTATGGCTGTCATCAAAGGATATGTAGAACACATCATATTTCGGAACGAAGCCAACGGCTATACCGTGATGGAGGTCATGAGCGGGGCGGATAAGTATACCCTGGTAGGGACGATCCCCTCTGTGAGTGAGGGAGAATCCATTGAGGCCGAGGGAAATATGACCACACATCCCCTCTATGGTGAACAGATGAATGTCACCTCCTGTCAGATCGTTATGCCGGAGGATGCCATCTCCGTGGAAAGGTACCTGGGATCGGGTGCCATCAAGGGCATCGGGCCCTCTCTGGCGGCGCGGATCGTCAAGAAATTTAAGGCGGATACCCTGCGCGTTTTGGATGAAGAACCGGAACGGCTGGCGGAGGTCAAGGGCATCAGCATCAACGGGGCCAGACAGATCGCGGAACAGGTGGCAGAAAAACGGGACCTGCGGCAGGCCATGATCTATCTGCAGCAGTTCGGTATTTCTCTGAACCTGGCTGTCAAGATCTATAAAGAATATGGTCCGGAAATCTACACCCTGGTGGAAACCAATCCGTACCGAATGGCGGACGATATCCCGGGGGTTGGCTTTAAGATTGCGGATGATATTGCCCGGGAGGCCGGCATCCGCATAGATTCTGACTACCGCATCCGAAGCGGTCTGTACTATACCATGATGCAGGCCCTCTCCTCCGGGCATGTGTACCTTCCCATGCAGCAGCTTCTGGACAATGCCTCAGCGCTGCTGGGCGTTCCGGCGGAAAATATGGAAAAGCATATCATGGACCTGGTGCTGGAAAAACGTCTTGTGGTGCGCACGGAACATGAAGACGAACTGAACGAAGATGACGGCGAAAACAAAAATGTCGGATATGATGAACATGATGGTATGTCTTCACAGAACAGGGATATCGTGTATACATCCATGTACTATTATATGGAAATGAATACCGCCCGCATGCTGCTGGACCTGAATGTTCCGTTTTCCGAAGATGAGGATAAGACAGAGAGGATCCTCCGGCGGATCGAGCAGAACGAGCAGCTGGAGCTGGATGAAAGACAGCGGATGGCCGTACGCGCGGTCATCGACCACGGCGTCACCGTGATTACCGGCGGACCCGGTACCGGAAAAACGACCACCATCCGTGCCATCCTGCATTATTTTGAATGGGACGAGCAGCGGATCCTTCTGGCGGCGCCCACGGGCCGCGCCGCCAAGCGGATGACCGAGGCCACCGGATACGAGGCAAGGACCATCCACCGTCTTCTGGAATTCAACGGAATTCCGGAGGAGGAGCGGACAGACCAGGCCAGCTACCAGTTTGAACGCAACGACAACAATCCGCTGGATGCGGACGTGATCATTATAGACGAAATGTCCATGGTGGATATCCATCTGATGCACGCGCTTTGTAAGGCCATTACGCCCGGCACAAGACTGGTGCTGGTGGGTGACGCCAGCCAGCTGCCTTCGGTGGGACCGGGAAATGTACTGCGGGATATCATTGCATCCAAAAGGTTTTCTGTGATCGAGCTGACCCGGATCTTCCGCCAGGCGGAGGCGAGCGACATTGTTGTGAATGCACACCGCATTCATGCAGGAGAACAGATTGAGGCGACAGCCAGCCAGGACTTCCTGTTCGTAAAGCGCTATGACGCCGGCCATATTTTGGGCGCCCTGATCACACTGGTAAAAGAAAAGCTACCGAATTACGTAAAGGCAGACCCCTTTGACGTGCAGGTACTCACGCCCATGCGCAAGGGCGTGCTGGGCGTGGAAAACCTGAACAAGCATCTGCAGGCGCATATGAATCCTCCGGAAAGTGGGAAGAAAGAACACGTATTTGCCCATTTTACCCTGCGTGAGGGGGACAAAGTGATGCAAATACGCAATAATTACCAGCTTGAGTGGGAGATAAGGGGAAATTACGGAATTGCCACAGACAAAGGAACGGGCATCTTTAATGGCGATATGGGACTGGTGCGGCAGATCTATCCCGTCACGGAAGAATTTGAAGTAGAGTTCGATGAGGGGCGTCTGGTGCGGTACCACTTCAACCAGGCCGATGAACTGGAACTTGCCTACGCCGTGACCGTTCACAAATCTCAGGGAAGTGAATACCCGGCCGTGGTCATCCCCCTGCTCACCGGCCCCGCAATGCTGATGAACCGCAACCTTATCTACACTGCCGTCACCCGGGCAAAATCCTGTGTATGCATTGTAGGTCCGGTAGAATCCTTCCAGGCCATGGTAGATAACAACCAGGAACAGAAACGTTACTCCGGTTTGGACCGGTGCCTGCGGGAGATGTAGCCTATGGATATGGAGAATCTGTGGGAAAACGCCATATCCCTGATCTACCCCCGCCGCTGCCCCATCTGCCATGATATCGTGCAGCCTCGGGGGAAAAAAATCTGCCCTGCCTGTCGCCGGAAGGTCCATTTTATAGAGCAGCCCACCTGCAAAAAATGCGGCACAGAGCTGGAAAGTTCCCGGGAAGAACTCTGCCCGGACTGCAAAAAGAGACATCGCAGTTTTGACGGCGGCATATCCCTGATGCTTTACGACAAAATTGCCAGGGAAAGCATGACCTGGTTCAAATACCACGGGCGGCAGGAGTACGCCGCCTGGTACATAGAAGAGATCCTATATTATTATAGGAAGGAACTGCTCCATTTCCGGGCCGAGGCCATCATTCCGGTGCCCGTACACAAAAGCAGGCTGCGCGAGCGAGGCTACAATCAGGCAGAGCTCCTAGGCCGTGAACTATCCCGCGGCCTGGGCATCCCCCTGCTCCCCCGCGCCCTCCTTCGCACCAAAAAAACCGTCGCCCAAAAGGAACTGACCCCCGCCGAACGCCTCCGTAACATGGAAAGCTCCATGCAGGCCGGCACCATACCGCAGGGCATCCAGCGTGTCATCCTGGTCGACGACATCTACACCACTGGCAGCACCGCCGAAGTCTGCACCCGCGTACTAAACGCCGCAGGCATACCCCACGTCTTTTTAGTAACCGTTTGTGTTGGAGAAACCAGGGCATAGATAATAGGAAATGAAATTAACTATCTAAGAATGCTACTTTTCTTGTGAAGTTCTTGAATCTTTATCTACCACAGTAATCCGGACGGAAGTCCTCATATAGAATCCATTATATGGAATCCATTACATGGGATCCATTATATGGAATCCCGCGCAGGGATCATGTGTAAATCGAAAATGTGCAAAAAGCTGATCCTGCAGAAGATTTACAACTCGATTTCAGAGACAAACGACCGTCTCTAGCTATGATTTTTCCAGAATGGGCAAAGGAAGGAATTCTGAAATCATTTACAACCCAAATTTCACTCTTACAGAACGTTTCCACAAGGAATATGGGTTGTAAATTATCGAAAATGGACGGGATATGCACATTTCCTGGAAAAGTCTGCTTCCGGCAGACTATCAAGAAGAATTTCCGGGTTGTAAATGATTTGAAAAACGCATATTTTGCACACTTGCCCTGATGAAGCCTTTTGCAGGAGTCAGCGAATCACAGCATAAGCCGCGACCGGGATAGGACCGAGGATCGGAAGTTTTCATGCCCTCGAAAAACATACTCTACTGTAAAGGCCATCATGCCAAACCTACTGAAGTTTACAGAAACCAAGATTCAAGGGATCAAGAGTGAAAATAAAAAACCACTTGACGTATCCGGCAATATGTGGTAGTATCCTATGGCAAGGCTTTCCGAGAGCCTTATTTTTGTGTTGCTTTTTCAAAGCCTTGCGGTAACCATCAATACAATTTGTCACCATGGTAAGAACGAGCCATGAGCGGACGGAGGGAATGAAACATGCGTGTCAGAATCACTTTGGCCTGCACCGAGTGCAAACAGCGTAATTACAACGTGACCAAAGAAAAGA
>CAMOSC010000163.1 GCA_946624325.1 uncultured Clostridia bacterium | reverse complement strand
TGAGGACGGCAGCACAGAGCAGGTCGATCCTGATGAAGTGGAGGTCGGTTCGTTCATAGTTGTGCGTCCCGGAGAGAAGGTCCCGATCGACGGTATTGTGCGGGAGGGAAGTTCCTCACTCAATACCAGCGCCCTGACTGGAGAGAGCCTTCCAAGGGAGATTGCCCCCGGCGAGGAGATCATCAGCGGCTGCATCAACCTGACCGGCGTGCTTCGGATTCAGACAACGAGGGAGTTCGGGGAATCTACCGTATCGAGGATCCTGGATCTGGTGGAAAATGCGAGCTCGAGAAAGTCCAGGTCGGAGGAATTCATCTCGAAATTTGCACGGTTCTATACGCCTGCCGTGTGTGCCTGCGCGCTGGCGCTGGCCGTTCTCCCGCCGATTATCCGGCTGCTGTGCGGCATGGATGCGGCTTTCGGGGACTGGATCTACCGTGCCCTGACTTTTCTGGTAATCAGTTGTCCGTGCGCGCTGGTGATCAGCATACCGCTGACCTTCTTCGCGGGTATCGGAGGTGCTAGCCGGGAAGGCGTGCTGGTGAAAGGCTCCAACTTCCTGGAGACGCTTTCCAAAGTCAGTACGGTTGCATTTGACAAGACCGGAACGCTTACAAAGGGCGTTTTTGAGGTGGATGAAATACACCACAGCCCGCTGGAACGGGAACGCCTGCTTGAATATGCGGCACTTGCCGAGAGCGCTTCCTCCCATCCCATCAGCATGAGCCTGCGCCGCGCTTACGGTAAGGAAACGGAAAACTCCAGGGTCAGCGATATCAGGGAACACAGCGGAATGGGGGTAACGGCCCTTGTGGACGGCGTTCCCGTTGCAGCCGGAAATGAAAAGCTGATGCGTGCTGTAGGGGTGGAGCCCATTTCCTGCCGCAAGGCGGGAACCGTGATCCATATGGCCGTGGAAAACAGCTATGCCGGCCATATCGTGATAACGGACCAGCTGAAGGCTACCTCAAAGGAAGCGATGGATGAACTGCGCCGGGCAGGGATCCGCAGGATTGTCATGCTGACGGGCGATTCTCAGAAAGCAGCCGCAGGCATTGCGGAGAGCCTTGGCATTGATGAAGTTTACAGCGGGCTGATGCCGGCTGACAAGGTAGACAGGGTGGAGAGCCTGATTAACGACCGGAAAGACGGCGGGAAGCTGGCTTTTGTCGGGGACGGCATCAACGATGCACCGGTTCTCTCCCGGGCGGATGTGGGAATCGCCATGGGTGCCCTCGGCTCGGATGCCGCAATCGAAGCCGCGGATGTGGTTCTGATGGATGACGATCCGAAAAAGATTGCAAAGGCAATCCGCATTGCGAGGAAGTGCATGCGTATCGTCTACGAAAATATCTGGTTTGCCATCGGAATCAAGCTCATCTGCCTGCTGCTCGGAGCCTTCGGAATTGCGAATATGTGGCTTGCGATTTTTGCGGATGTGGGCGTAATGGTGCTTGCGGTGCTGAATGCCATCCGGGCGCTCTTTGCAAAAAAGATGTAGGATCTCAGGTTTTCGCAAGAGGTCAAAGACCATGGCTAAACGGACGGGGAAGACCTTGTCTGCTTCCGAAGCGGAGAGCCGGGCACCAAAAAGAAGCATGGGCAGATACGGGCTGTTCTAAGCCTGTACCGTGTCCGTGCTTCTTTTGTGCGTAGCAATGAGCCATGCGGTAGAAAATGACAGCACTGGCAAGGGGAAGCTGTTCTTTAAGCTTACCCGGGACATACCAATCGCAGCGCACGCTCTATGCGCTGCGATCTGTCGGCATGGCTCTGCAGGCTGCAGCACGGATAAAAAGGGATGCAAAATAACGGGAATCATGGTATAATCAGGTGGTAATTGTGCGGTTCCTTAATTTGGACGTACCGTTCAGTGCCAGGCGTAAATATGCGGAAACGGCATCCTTTGCCATCCCCGGAGTCCTGCTCTGAACATAACCATTTGGAGAATACTACGGGGGTTTGATATATGGAAACACTTATGGAGCGGATAGCCGCCGTGATGCGGGAGGCGGGAGAGATTATACTGAGTGCCAGGCATATCGGCGAAACGGTGCATGAGAAGCAGGGACATGCCAATTTTGTTACGGAATATGACAGGCGCGTCCAGCTTTTCCTGCAGGAGCGGCTGGCCGGAATTCTCCCGGAGGCGGTGTTTGTGGGAGAGGAGGAGGATGTGCATCCCGGCATCAACAGCGGCTATGCCTGGATTGTGGATCCGATCGACGGCACCACGAATTTTATGCGCGGATACCGGACCAGCGCCGTCTCCGTGGCACTGTTAAAAGATGCGGTTCCTCAGGCCGGTTTGGTGTACAATCCCTTCAGCGGGGAACTGTTTTCTGCGGAAAAGGGCAAAGGGGCATATCTGAACGGGAGTCCCATCCATGTATCCGGGAGAACGCTTGAGAACGGGCTGGTGATTTTCGGTACCGCACCGTATTACCAGGAGCTGGAGGATGATACCTTTGCACTGATGCGCAGCTATTACAGACGCTGCCTGGATATCCGCAGGAGCGGTTCGGCTGCGCTGGATCTGTGCAATGTCGCCTGCGGCAGGGCAGAACTGTTCTTTGAACTCAGGCTTTCACCCTGGGATTATGCTGCAGGTGCACTGATCGTGGAGGAAGCCGGCGGCATCGTGCGCACCATCGATGGAGAAGCACTTGTGTATGACCGTCCGATTCCGGTGCGGGCCACGGGCTGTGCCGGCGGGGAAATCTGACGCCTTGTCTGAACAGGCCGGACAGAAACAACATTGACACAATTTGCCCGAGGTGATATGATAATAAGGCGCGGGGCGCTCTGTTCCCGAAGGCGCTAAAAGCGGGTGTGGCGGAATTGGCAGACGCGCCAGATTTAGGTTCTGGTGGCAACCCGTGCAGGTTCGAGTCCTGTCACCCGCATGTATGGAAATCAGTAGAAAAGGAGACTGCGGCATGGAGAAGGCAAGAAGAGTAATGCTGAAACTGAGCGGGGAGGCACTTGCCGGAAAAGACCGGGAAGAAAAGGAACTTTACTGCGAGGAAACCGTGCGCCTGGTGGCGCGCCAGGTCCGCGAGGCCGCGGATGAGGGCGTCCAGATCGGAATTGTTATCGGCGGCGGCAATATCTGGAGAGGCCGCACAGGGAAGGCGATAGACCGCCCGAAGTCCGACCAGATCGGCATGCTGGCTACGGTGATGAACTGCATATTTGTCTCCGAAATTTTCCGGAGCGAGGGCATGCGCACGGAGATTTTCACACCTTTTGTGTGCGGGTCCTTCACGAAGCTTTTTTCCAAGGACGAAGCTGTTGCGGCCCTGAATGATGGGAAGATCGTCTTTTTTGCCGGCGGTACCGGTCATCCTTATTTTTCGACGGATACCGGTGTGGTGCTCCGCGCCGTTGAGGTGGAGGCGGATCAGATCCTCCTTGCAAAATCTGTAGACGGTATTTATGACTGCGATCCAGCCATCCATCCGGAAGCTAAAAAATTCGACACCATTTCCATCCGCGAGGTCGTGGACCGGCGGCTGGATGTTATAGACCACACTGCGTCCATCTTCTGTATGGATAACCATATGCCCCTGGCGGTATTTGATATGAGAACCGAGAACAGCATCAGACAGGCACTGAAAGGTTCTGTAAACGGTACGATCGTCACTGCGTAACAAATAGAATGGAGAAGAAGGAGGCCTATCATGAAAGAGACCATCAGCAAATGCGAAGACAAGATGAAAAAAAGCTGTGCAGCCCTGACCGAAGAACTGGCGACCATACGCGCAGGCCGTGCCAATCCGAATGTCCTCAACAAGATTACCGTTGAGTATTACGGAGTACCTACCCCCATGCAGCAGGTCGGAAATATTTCCGTACCGGAGCCCCGGGTGCTGCAGATCAATCCCTGGGAGAAGAGCCTGCTGAAGGCGATTGAGAAAGCCATTATGACTTCGGACCTCGGCATTCATCCTTCCAACGACGGTACCTGCATCCGCCTTGTGTTCCCGGAGCTTACCGAGGAGAGAAGAAAGGATCTCACGAAGGATGTCAAAAAGAAGGGGGAGGCCGCGAAGGTGGCGCTTCGCAATATCCGCCGCGACGGAAACGATGTGCTGAAGAAGAAGGAAAAGGCTTCGGAGATTACGGAGGACGAGCAGTCTGAAGGCGAGGAGAAGATCCAGAAGCTGACCGATAAATACATCAGCGAAGTGGATAAGATCGTAGAAGCTAAGACAAAGGAAATTATGACCGTATAAAATCCGGCATACACCGTTTTCCGGTGATTGCCGAAGGACGGACTGCCATGAATCACACGTCTGTCCGGAAGGTTTGTAAAAGCGTATACCGGAATCATTCAGGGGCAGGTCACTGCCCCTGTATTTGGTGAAAAGCAATGAGCCATGCGGCAGAAAATGACAGCACCGGCACGGGGAAGCTGTTCTTTTAGCTTACCCGGGACAGTGATGGCACTTTCTGCCATACGGCGAACGCAGCGACAATCGCAGCGCACGCTTTTCGCGCTGCGATCTGTCCGCATGGTTCAAGGCGGAAGAGACGGGTGGGCGGAGGATTTTCCCGCCCATCCGAGCAAAGCAATGAGCCATGCGGCAGAAAATGGCAGCACGGATTAAGAGGAGTAAAATGGCTGAATATGATGGAATGAAGGTTCCCTCCCATGTGGCGATAATCATGGACGGGAACGGGCGATGGGCCAAAAAGCGGGGGAGACCCAGGAGCTTCGGCCATGCGCAGGGCTGTACGGTGGTTGAGCAGACCGTGCGGGATGCTGCGGATCTGGGGATTGACTATCTGACGGTTTACGCGTTTTCCACCGAAAACTGGAAGCGCTCGGAGGAGGAAGTCTCGGCGCTGATGCGTCTGTTCAGAATCTATATTAAAAAGCTGCTGAAGGTGGCCCTGGAGAAAAACGTAAAGGTTGTCATGATCGGGGAACGGAGCCGCTTCGCCCCGGACCTTATCGCGGGTTTGAATGAGCTGGAGGAGAAAACGCGGGACAATACGCGGATGACCTTTGTCATCGCCATCAACTACGGCTCCAGGGATGAAATCCGCCGGGCCATGACGCGCATGGCAGAGGATGTGAAGCGGGGGCTGGTACAGCCCGAAGCCGTGTCGGAGGAACTGATATCCTCTTATCTGGACACGGCGGGCCTGCCCGATCCGGATCTGCTGATCCGCACCAGCGGCGAGCTGCGGCTTTCCAATTTCCTGCTTTGGCAGCTGGCTTACACGGAGCTCTATGTTACGGATGTCCTCTGGCCGGATTTCAATAAGGACGAGCTCATCCGGGCTATCCGTGCTTATAATGGCAGGGAACGCCGTTTCGGGGGCGTTGTTTCCTGATCCGGACATTGCCGGAGTGCGTTTATGGCCGCTGTGCAGGCGGCTGTAAACAGTTGCTAAACCACACGAAAGGAAGCATTTATATGTTCTGGACAAGACTGATCAGCGGAGCTGTGCTCCTGGCGGTTACCATTGGCCTCATGATACTCGGCGGACTTCCGCTGCTGCTGTTTCTGGCAGCGATTTCCCTGATCGGACTTTTTGAACTCTACCGGGTTTTCGGAATTGAAAAGAAGCCGGCTTCCATGGCCGGATATGCGGGGACTGTCGGCCTGTACGCGGTCCTTTACGCCGGCCGGGGCGATCTGGTCCTGATGGTACTCGCGGCGGCTTTCCTTGCGATGATGGCGGTTTATGTTTTCTCCTGGCCGCGGATTCATGCGGGGGATGTAACCCCGGCGGTGTTCGGACTTGTATACGTGAGCCTGATGCTTTCATTTATTTACCGGACGAGAAGCGGATTTGACGGAGCCTTTACGGTATGGCTGATCTATATCAGCGCATGGGGCTGCGATACCTGCGCCTACTGTGTTGGAAGACTGATCGGAAAGCATAAGATGGCCCCGGTTCTGAGTCCGAAAAAGTCCGTGGAAGGGGCAGTCGGCGGTGTAGCCGGAGCTGCGCTGATCGGCCTGATTTTCGGGCTGATATGCAGAAATCAGCTTGCGGCCTTTCCGAACCCGCCCCTTGCCTGTGCCCTGACCGGAGCCTGCGGAGGCCTGATTTCCATGGTGGGTGACCTTGCGGCTTCTGCGATTAAGCGAAATTACGATATCAAGGATTACGGAAAGCTGATCCCGGGGCACGGCGGAATTATGGATCGTTTTGACAGCATCATCTTTACCGCGCCTGTGATTTTCTATCTGGTGAGTTTCCTGCAGAAGTAACCCGTAGATCCCGAAGCCGATGGCATCGCAGCGGCGGAAAAAGCCGGGGTCGGGTATAATGGACAACCTTTGCGGGTGTCGCTTTCAGAGAAACCCGTGTGTCCCGAAGCTCTTGACATCACAGCTGTAGGAAAAGCCGGGCTGATGGGCCATCCTTGCGGGTGCCGCTTTCAGAGAAACCCGCGTGTTCCGAAGCCGATGGCATGGCATCGCAGCGGCCGGAAAACCCGGGGCACGGATGCAGGGAAGCGTTCGGATTCGCGGGGCTTCCGGTTTTCGGACGGAGAGGTAGAGGAAAATGAAAAATATTGCAATTCTGGGTTCAACAGGTTCCATCGGAACCCAGGCGCTTGAGGTGATATCGGCAAACGACGATATGCACGCCTGCGTTCTGGCCGCCGGAAAAAATACGGAGCTGCTGGAACAGCAGACCCGGCGCTTTAGGCCGGAGCTTGTGTGCGTGTATGATGAGGAGCGTGCAGAGGAATTCCGGCTCCGCACCGCGGATCTTTCCGTCAGGGTCGTTTCCGGGATGGAGGGACTGCTGGAAGCGGCGGTATATCCGAAGGCGGATATAGTGCTGACCGCGGTGGTCGGCATGATCGGTATCCGTCCGACAATTGCTGCTCTGGAAGCCGGGAAGGATATCGCGCTGGCGAACAAGGAAACTCTTGTGACTGCCGGGCATCTGATCATCCCGTTGGCGAAGGAAAAGGGGGCAAAGCTGCTCCCGGTCGACAGCGAGCATTCCGCCATTTTTCAGTCGCTGGCCGGGCAGCACGGAAACCGGATCGACAGGATTCTCCTGACAGCATCCGGAGGACCCTTCCTTGGCCGCAGAAAAGAGGAGCTTGAGCATGTCCGGCCCGAGGATGCCTTAAAACATCCGAACTGGGTAATGGGGAGGAAGATCACCATAGATTCCTCCACCATGGTCAATAAGGGCCTGGAGGTTATGGAGGCACGATGGCTTTTCGATACGGATTATGACCGCATTGAGGTGATCATCCAGCCGCAGTCGGTGATCCACAGTATGGTTCGGTTTGAGGACGGCGCCATCATAGCCCAGCTTGGCACCGCGGATATGAAGCTGCCGATCCAGCTTGCCCTGACCTGGCCCGAGAGGCGCTACCTGGCAGGAAAACGGCTGGATTTTGCAGCACTCTCCAGGATTGATTTCCGTGCGCCTGACCCGGAGAATTTCCCGGCTCTGCCGCTGGCAT
>CAMOSC010000162.1 GCA_946624325.1 uncultured Clostridia bacterium | reverse complement strand
CTGTTTGGGCATTTTTCATTTTTTCGAATACGGAAAGTATTTCCTTTTCCGACGGAAGTTTAATCCTCCAGAATAAAGATTTCCCCGCTTCTTCTTCCGAATTCAATCGTCTCACTGTGGTTTTCGAAAAAGATGTCGATGGTTCTTCCCTTGACGCCGGTGTCTTCCGCGACATAGATGATATCGCTGCCCGCAATACGGATCTTACTTCCCAGCGGAATCACATTTCTGTCCACTGCGATGGTATGCTTTGCCGTGGCACGCACGCCCGTGGCGGTCTGATAACCGTAGCTGCTGCATTTAGAGCAGGGGCAGTATGCTGTCATCTGAAAGGTCCCCAGGCTTTTCCAGTTCCCGGACGGCACGGAGGAGCTGCCGCTCTTTTCGTCCGCCCCGCTGTCTGTCACGCGGCTGGAGGAAGATTCATTTTCCTCCTCCTGGTCATCCACTCGCTGCTCCATGGCATTTTCCTGTGCCAGAGAAACGCCGGTAGCCAACCCGCTCTTAATGTTAGCGTATTTCCGATAAATATATCCCGTCTCATCATCCGTAAGACGAACCTTGGCCCAGTCCCCGGACACACCGGTGACAATCACCTTTTCGCCCTTTTTCAGATTCACGACAATATCTGAACTGGCGGAATTATCGCTGCGGACATTCAGATCGGTAGCCGTCACCTTCGCGACCTTCGGCGACATCTTTCCCATCAGCTTTTTCCCTTTGGTGCCGGTCAGCAGCAGTTTCTTCTTGACCCAGCCCTTGACCGAACCGGAGGAAACATAGCTGAAAGCACCTTTGGTCTTAATTACATATACACCGGTCCCTTTATACAAACGTCCCTTGATCTTAGAAGAAGTACTTCTTTTGGAATAGACATTTGTATAACTCACGACATTGACAATGGCAATTTTGGATTTTGAAGTCGCCCCTGCCGCCCTGGCCGAAGCCTTTGCCGTGGAAGAGACGTGGGATGCGAACTTTATCTTTTTCTTTGTCGCAGCCTCTGCCCTTCCGGAAAAAAGAATCGCTGTAACGCTGAATACGATCAGCAGTCCAAGCCAGAGAGAAGCCGCAGGGACAGTGGGGATGAAAGATGGTCTGTTCGATTTCTTTTTCATACTAACCTCCCATATAGTGTCTTCTGTTGCCAAGCGCTCTATATCTTGCGTTTTTTTCTCAAAGATGTGTATCTTCTGTTTCGTTTTTTACATCTTGTGAACAATTGTTACATAATTATTATACAAATAATATAGCATATTTAACATTGCTTGTCAAGCATTCCCCACATTTCCTTCAAATAAAGCAACTTTTGAGGATTTTCTCCCCATTTTTGCCCGATTTTTACCCCCTAGTCCGCACTTCTGATCGAATTTGTTTTCCTAAGCTGCCGCCCTCATCGTTGAGCGCGCGACTGCGGGCAAAGGCCATGGCCGTCACAAACACCGGGAATGAAAAAAGGTAAGATATATTCCTGCCACCAGGGCAATAGCCCCAAGAATACCGGCAAGGATCTTCAGCTTCGGTCCGCGCAATGAGATCATATCTGCTCCTTTCCTATATAATCTGGTATTGCAGTTCCGTCAAAAATATGCGCCGACATGCAAAAAGCGGCATGACCGCCATCATGCCGCTCTCCAAAACAATATGCCTGTTTTATCGGACATCTCCGATGCAGTCTTTTTCTTTATTCAAGAATTGCTCGCGATTCCTGGCGCGGGATTCGGATGTACTATGTGTCGCGCCGCTGCCGGAATGCTTCGTAGACCAGCAGCGTTGCTGCAATGGCGGCATTCAGGGATTCCACCCGGCCCTCCATGGGAATGAGGATCTTCTCATCCGCCAGCGCCGCTGTTTCCGGTGTCAGACCATTTCCCTCATTTCCGATCAGAAAGGCTGCCGGCTTCTTCAGGTCCGCTTCCGTATAACTTAGCTGTCCCTCCAGATGCGCGGCAAAAACAGTATATCCCTGTGCCTTCAGCCAGGCGATATCTGTGCTCAGATCCTGTGATATCACATACGGAACACGCAGCATGGATCCCATGGTAGATCGGACGACCTTGGGATTTCCCGGATCAACCGTGGTACCGTCCATCAGGATACCCCCGATGCCGGCACCCTCTCCGGTACGGAAAATGGTTCCCAGATTACCGGGGTCCTGCAGGGTCTCCAGCAGCAGCACCGGGCGTCCCTCGCGGATCAGATCCTCCCGCTTCCAGGATGTCTGCCGGACCAACGCCAGGATACCCTGAGGCGTCGTTGTCTCCGATAGTTCCTTAAAAAGTGCATCGGAGACCACCTGCGGGGCCAGTCGTTCCCGCAGCGCAGCATATCTTTCGTCCGCGGCAAAGCTTTCGGAACACCAGGCGCCCTCCAGTCTCTCCTCCGGGATCTCCCCCACCATGCGCGGTCCTTCTACCAGGAACACACCCTCTTCGCGCCGCTGCTTTGCCTTTCTGGCCAACAGGCGGATACGACGGATGGCGGGATTGGCCGCGCTGGTGATCATCTCCCGCGCAGCTTTATTTTCCTTCATATATAATAGCGCTCTCTACGTTGTAGCCCTTCAGCAGATCGCGGCCCTTCAGACCGGCCAGCTCCAGCACAAAGCAGACCTTCACCACTTCACCGCCCAGCTCTTCGATCAGCTTGATCATGGCCTCGGTGGTTCCGCCGGTGGCGATCAGATCATCAATGATGACTACCTTCTGCCCTGGCAGAATATCTTCCTTGTGAATCTCGATGGTCGCGGTGCCATACTCCAGATCATACTCACGGGAAATGGTGGCACGAGGCAGTTTCCCTTTTTTGCGGATCGGCACAAAAGGCTTTTTCAGCTTATAGGCCACCGGCACGCCAAAAATAAATCCGCGGGATTCCGGACCTACCACCACATCAAAATCGATACCGTCCAGCATGCCCGCCAGGGTATCGATGGCCATCACCAGGCCGTCACCATCCTTCAGAATGCCCGTGACATCACGGAAAATGATGCCTTCCTTCGGAAAATCCGGAATGCTGATCACATATTCTTCCAGTTTCTTCATGATACATATATCCTCCTGTATCTTATTGAGATGGCAGTCTGCCCTGCCGCAGGCTCCATTTACGGCTGCCGGACCACCCGCCAGTGTTCCACCACGATCTGCAGGCTCCGCCGCCCCATATACTCGTTGACCTCCGGGTAATATGCCAGGGACATGGTCACCCCGGCAGGCCGCCCTCCGTAGAGCGCCTGCAGGGCCGTCACGCCGAAGTTTTCCCGGACCGCCTCTTCCCACGCCGCGATATCCCCAAAATAGAGCGCGTCCATGCGGGATCTCTGCTCGTTTTCCACCGTCATGCGCAGAACATTCCGGTTTTTCCCCAGGATCCTGGCCCAGAGGATGTGGAACCTGGACTCCGCGAAAAGAGGCTTGGTATTACCTTTTCCGCAGGGCTCCAGCAACGAAAACTCCCGAATCCGCTCCTCCGTAATATAGCCAATAGGCATGGGTACGTCAATTCTTATTATAGGGATAAAGTCGTCCTCTGTCAAACCGGTTTCCGCATTGATCTGCTCCCGGAGCAGGTCAATATTTTCCTCCGGAAGCGACAGACCTGCGGCCATAGGATGTCCCCCGAATTTTGTCATGAGAGGGCGGCAGCGCATCAGCCCCTCGAACATGTTCCACGCCGGAATGGATCGTCCGCTCCCCTTAAAACCATCCGCACCTCGCGTCAGCACGATGACCGGATGATGATACCGTTCCCGGATACGCCCGGCCACAATACCGGCCACGCTCTCGTGCAGGTCCGGCAGGGGGATCACCAGCACATCGTCCATCGCGGGCTGCGATTCCACCCAGGCGATGGCCTGCTGTTCTCCCTGGCGCGTCAGCCCCTTGCGGGACTCGTTCATTTCCCGCAGCTTCTCCGCCATGGGATAAGCCGCGGCTTCCGTGCTTCGGAGTAGTCCAAAGGCGATATCCACCGTATCCAGCCGACCGGCGGAATTAAAGCACGGCCCCAGAATAAATCCGATATGATAGGCGGTTAATGTCTTTCCCTCCAGACCGCATGCACGGATCAGCGCCCGAAGGCCGGCGTTTTCCGTGTGCATCAGCCGGGCCAGGCCCTCTTTTACAAAGATCCGGTTCTCGTCCACCAGATCCATGACATCCGCCACGGTCGCGATCCCCACATATTCCAGCAGCCGAAGACTTTCCTCCCGCGGGATACCGCATTTTTCATACAGAATCCGGATCACCTTGTAGGCCACGCCGGCGCCGCAGAGTCCCTCGAACGGATAGCTGCAGTCCGGCTGGTGCGGATTAACGATCACGTCCGCCTCCGGCAGCTTCAGCACACGGCCCTCTTCTTTCTCCTCATACTGGCATTCATGATGATCGGTCACGATTACTGTAAGTCCCAGCTCCTTCGCACGGCGGATAGCCTCGAAGGCCGCAATACCATTGTCACAGGTAATGACGGTACCTACGCCGTCCTCCGCTGCCGCCTCCATCATACCGGCGTTAACGCCGTAGCCCTCCTTTACGCGGTTGGGCGCCTTCACACTAACGTCCCCGCCGCAGGCCCGAATGCCCTCGTACAGGATCTGGCCGGAAAAAATGCCGTCCACATCAAAATCCGAGGCAATCCGTATTTTTTCTCCCCGACGGATGGCCTGCTGCAGCATGTCCGCAGCCTTCTCCGCCCCCTTCATCTGATACGGATCATATTCCTGACGCCAATCTGCATACAGGAACCGTTCTATCTTTTCCTCTGTATTCACGCCGCGGTTGACCATCAGACGAATCGTCACCGGGTCCAGTCCAAAGCGCTGTGCCAGGCCGTTAAAATCTGCCCGGCGCATCACCTGCATCCATTTTTCCATAAGTATATTCCTTACTATTCTGAATCATATTCGATAAAAGCATTTATCATTATATCAGAACATGCGGCAGAAACAAACCTTGTTTTTACTGTATCCGGGGGATTTTCCAGCCCGTGCTTGACACAAGAATTGTATTTTGATACGATAAATGTAATTATTCGACTCCTTGGATGAGATAAGTAAATCACTATTCAAAACGGTCTGTTGTATGTTCACCATGAAACCAGAATGAAATATATAAAGGAGGGCTTACCATGAAAAAATCGAAATACCAACTGATTCCTGTGCTGCCGGCACTCCTGCTTCTGCTGGCGCTGGCGCTGTTCCTGCAGCCGGCATCCGTCCAGGCCGCCAAAAAGGGTAAATTGCTGAAGAAAAACAAGACCTATAAGGTAGATATTAACGGCGGGAAAAAGGAGAAAATCCGCTACACCACCCGCAAGATCAACGAATACTACGGTGAAGAATTCCAACTATATATCAACAAAAAGCTGGTATACTCCTACGAGCTGCCCAGCTATGGAAAAGTCAACAATGTCTATCTGGCGGATATCAAGAAATCGGATAGGTACAAAGAAATCGTGGTCAACTTTTCCGGGGATTTCAGCGACTGGTACTTCTTTGTGCTGCGTTACGGAAAGAATAAGAAGGTGACCGCCTTTGTAGATCAGGACACCTCCGGCGCTCTGACAAGCGGACGCATGAGCGTGCCCGGGAACAAAAAGGTGTTCTCCGGGAAGGGGAAATTCTACGCAATCGTAGAAACTCCCTTCTACAGCAACACCTTTGGGTGCTATTACATTAAGGCTCCTGTCAAACTGAGCGGCGGGAAGATCAAATTTGTAAAATCCAGTTCCTACACCCTGACGAATGTAACGGATTATACGCCCGGTTTGTTTGGAGAAAAGTATTACATCACAGCGAAGAGCATGAAGCTTTACAAGAAGGCCTCCCTGGATGCATCCTATACGGAGAGGGCTGCCGGTCTTCGCTTTACGCCCAAGAAAATTAAGATCGCGGGGACTCAAAAGAAAACCGATGACGGTTATGATTGGGAAAGATATCATTTGTTCGTGCAGGTAAAGACCAAGGACGGCAAGACCGGCTGGCTGTATTTCCCTGCTGAGAGCACAGAGAAGTATCTGACCATAGTGCCTCAGTGGGGCTGATGTTTTGCGGGGGTACGATAACGGTTGCCGCATTACAAATCTGTTTCTGAATAACGTTACTCTGGTATATAATATTCGCGGAATGTGCTATAAACTGGCGCTGCCGGAATGATATCTCCACGAAAACACGGCCGCTCCGGGCTTCTTCGCAGCGAACTTATCCGAACGTGTTTCCGCGCGGGCTTTATAAGTGCCATGGGGTCTTGCTTTCATAGACGCTCAGCGCTCCAACACGTCGAAGTTCGCAGCGAAGAAACCCTGCGCCGGCCTATCGTTTTCTTTGGAGATATCATTCCGGCAGCTTGGTTCTCTGCTATCGCCGTATTTGGAATCTATGCTATCGCCGTGTAGAATCACTGCTACGGACCGGACATTAATGATATTTCTTTGCTCCGTTCGTAATTTCAGTGCTGTGGTATTTCAGTACCCCCCGGATAGGTCCTTTTTTATGTTTTGGTCCTTTTTTTATGTTTTGGTAAGGGTTTCTCGACCGAATATGTTCGTATATCAGCTATAAGCACCAAACAGTACCCTTGTTATGCCCATCAAAGTGGGAATAGCAGGGGTACTGTTTTCAGCAAACACATGTGGTGAAATTTGCTTTTTGGGAACAGTTTACAACCCAATCATCTCGTTCCAACATAGGATAAAACTCCCTCTTACAGCAAACTGGGCAAAATCATGTCCTCCCAGATTATTTACAACCCGGAAATATCAAATGCAGCTTCCTGCTTAAGCCCAAAATGGATTGTAAATGCCTTTGAAGCTTAGTATTTTGAACAAATCAAGCTTCTCGCTTAACAATAATTAAGATTCCAGAATTCAGACGGGTTGTAAATCATCCCGTGAAGCCTAATTTTGCACATTCTCCCAAGGCCGGGCAAATCTCGAAGGGAAACACTGATTACCGTGACGTAACAGCTCCCGGCAAAAATATTCCGCTGGTCGCTGTGGTATAACAACCCCCAGCAGAAATATTCCGCTGATAACGAAAATCGCCCCGTTCTAATGACCCAGCGTATGCAAAGTCATAAGAACGGGGCGATTATTATACTACTATTGAATCCGGACGGGCTGAAGCTTGCTGTTTACCGCAGTTCTATTTTGCGCTGTTTACCGCAGTTCTATTTTGCGCTGTTTACTGCAGTTCTATTTTGCGCCGTTTACCGCAGTTTTATCTTGCGCTGTTTACCGCAGCTCGGTCTTGCCGCCCATGTAGGGCTGCAGTACCTTGGGGATGGTCACGGAGCCGTCTGCCTGCAGGTGGTTCTCCAGGAAGGCGATCAGCATACGAGGCGGTGCGACCACGGTGTTATTCAGGGTATGGGCAAAATACTTCTTGCCCTTTTCGCCCTGTACGCGGATGCGCAGTCTTCTGGCCTGGGCATCTCCCAGGTTGGAGCAGCTGCCGACCTCAAAGT
>CAMOSC010000161.1 GCA_946624325.1 uncultured Clostridia bacterium | reverse complement strand
AGGCTTTTTAAAAGAATTTTCAGGGTTGGTTATACTGTTCTGTTGTCAAAGTTCATTTTTATTGCCGTCCCGTTTGAATCACTCTCTCGCGACAGCTTGTTTATAATAGCACCGGTAAAAGGAAATGTCAAGCACTTTTTTCAAGTTTTTTTGTAACTGTTCAGAGTCGCAGTATTCATCTTCCGTCTGGCAGAGCAGGCTGAATTATGCTATACTCTCTGTCATGACATGCTTTCTGTACATATAATATTTCTTTATGCCTTGTGCCACCGACACCGCTGTCGTCAGAGTAGATATGTGAGAACAATCAGCCAAAAAGGGAGGTTCGATTTGAAAAAGACAGGTTTTATCAGAAAAACGCTGACAGTCATGCTTCTTTGCTCAGCCTTCTCCGTCACTGCCGCCGCCGCGGACCGGGACGTTTCCGATGCCGAAGCGGTGCTGTACGGCATCGCGCTGGATATGGCCGGGCAAACCGCCGGCTTTGCGGAAGATGGCCGGCTTGAACTGTTCACTTCCGAACAGGATGTGCTGGAGCAGGCGCAAAGTCTTGCGGCCGGGCTGGATGAGGACCTGCTTGTCTCTGCCAGACTGGTGAGCTACGACATCCAACCGGAGGGCAGGCTTGCGGAACTGTTTCAGGAGCGGAATTTCTCCGCATTCGCAATGGACGCCTGGCTGAATACGTTTGCCGCGAAGGACGCTGCTTCCCTGGCTGCTTCCTCTATTCTGCACAGGGAGGATGTATACCGGCTTGCAGAGGGCTTCGAGGGAAATGCCCTGCTTCTGCTCAGCTTCAGGGATCAGCTTTGCCTGTCAGTCAACTTTGTTTCAGGCGAAAACGGTACAATGCATGTTTCTTCCCAATGTTTTACGGGCAATCCGGATTTCGGAGATCTCTCGCAGATGCTTGCTTTTTTTGATGTCTTCTCAGAAACAGATGCATCCGGAGCCGGGGCTTCTGTCAATCTGCTGGAAGAGAAGGAATTAAGCTGTGATCCCGTCTCTTCGGATGAAGCCCTCTGGGCACAGGCAAATCCGGCTGACACGGACGAGGATACACTGATGGATAAAGCCCTGTCGCTTGCCGCCCAGATCGGAGCCATAGCTTCTTCCGAAGAACTCTCCTTACTCTATGGACTGCCGGAATCCGTCCTGTCCGGGACAGAACCCTTCCGTGCCCTGACCGGGAAACCCGACTTAATCCTGTTTATCCCGGAAGAGGCTGTTATCGAAGCACTCATACCGGCCTTCCCAGACGTCGGTGAGCAGCTTTCCGCGGACAGCCTGAATTCCCTGTTCACAGATGAAACGCTTCGTCAGAGGATTCTGACTTCCTGGCCGGCCATGCTGACCGCACGCTACGGAAATACGGAGCTGCTTGCGGCATCTTCCATCCTGAATGCTTCCGATTCCTGGCAGACAGAGGACCCGGTAGGATGCATGTGCTGGCTTGTCTGGAAAGAAACGCAGGAACCCGTGATTTGTTCCGTTGCCTTCCGCACGAACAGTCACGGCGTGCTGACCGCCGCAGCCGGCGTTATCCCAGGAGCCGAACCGATCCTTGAAGCGATCGAGGCTGCGGAAAACGGCAGTACATCCGAAGAATTAGCCGGTATTCTCAGCCAGGGGACATTTATCGCACCATAAAAATCTCCGAAAAAATCCCGATAGAATCAGTGAGCACCCGAAGGCTTTTCGCAATTTCCGGTTTCCTCATTGTAGACCCAACCCATGCCCTCAGTGGGGTTTTGCGGTCCATAGTACAGGTCAGCCTGCATCTCGGTATCCATCATGGCATCAATAAAACGGATGGCCTCCTCGACATGCTCGCAGGATGCGGTGATGAATGCGCAGGGGCGGGGCAGCTCAAGGTACCGGAGCAGCGCTTCCGCAAAGAAGCGGGACAGCATCAAATCCGCCCCAGCCAGGCAGCCGCCCGGATTCCGCCGAAGCCCAGAGGCCGACCGGAGGCAATGCGAAGGCCCTGCATTGCCAGGAGGGTCCCGGCCGCCAAGCAGATGGACTGTATGACCCAAACCGTTCTGGCACCGAACAACTGGCGCATGCCAATTTCTCAGATGCCGACAAAGAGCGGTGCCGCAGCAACCTGCCACAGCACCGCTCCCACCAGCCATTTGTCTTGTCTGTTCAAATTCAATTCCCTACAATTTCACGCACCCCGGTTACTGCACCGGAGTTTGGGTCAGCGTCCCCTTTTGATCTACAGAGATCAGTGTCAGCGTGCCGTTTTCATCCGTGTAGAGAAAATACACTGTATCTTCCGCTTTTTCGCCGCAGTAGGGATAGTAAACACCGTCGCTGCCCTTGGTATCCGGGGCGGTGACAGTAATCAGCTTTTCCGACTTTCCAAAGTCCATCCCCGGAACATACCAGATTTCCACGTCATCGCCTTTATAGTTCCATTTCAGGCAGACCAGACTGTCTCCGCCCAGAAAATAACGGATCTCATTGTTCACTGTACCAGCGAGAAGCTTGTCATCCGATTCAAGGACATCGGCATTTTTACAGATGTCCGGCTGCCAGTTGATCGCCAGCGTGTTCTCATCAATCTCTCCAAAGACCATGGGATTCACGGCACAGGACCAGACAGAGGTTGTTTTCAGTGCCCCATCGGGACGCATATACAGCCAGCTGGCCTTCGAATTCTCGAAGGTCTCACCGACCATATGCATCTCACTGTCTGCACGCAAATCATTTAAAGGCGTGCTCCAGATGGCCTTGTGATTATTGTCCATATAGAACATATAGAAGGTGTCATCTGCAGCGGTCAGATAGCAGGGACGCAGGCAGTTGTCTGAGACATATACATTGTAGTTATCAGAGGTTTCAGGATCAAAGACGCCGATGGTCAGGGTGTCCTCCTTTCTGTTCCGCAGGCTGTAGAGGATCTTTCCCTGATAGATCAGCATATTCGTGAAGGAAAACTGATCGCGCGTCAGCGCCAGCTCCAGCACAACAGTATCCGCGCCGCTGTTGACATCCACCCGGTGAATATCGCCGCCGGTGCCGGAGTAGTAGACTGCGCCACCCCATACGTTAAGATTCCTGATATTCGGCGTACTGGCCCACCAGGAATCCGCGTTGCGAATCTCTCCCTCCGCCAGAAGGCTGCAAGTGCTGCCATCCAATGATACCTTCCAGATTTCAGTATTGTTTCGGATGCAATAAAGGTATTCGTTGTCAAAGGCCATAGCGCCATTCGCCTGAGAGATGTTGTTGGGGTTGGTCCCGAAATCAGAGAAGTCACCACTCCCCGACGGGGATGCTTCATCCGCGAATAATCCTCCGAACAGACTGCCCCCATTCGATTCCGATTCCGTTTCCGCCTGCTCCTCCGCGGCGAACTCTGCCGGAGCCCTGTCCGCAGAAGCGGCAGCCGCAGCATCAGCCGTCTTAACTGTCCCCTGGGAGCCGCAGCCCGCCAGCACCGCCAGGATGCACAGCGCAGAGAACAAAAATGCGATAGATCGTTTTGTGAAGATATTCCCCATGATTCGTTCCTCCTTTATTCCTGCCGGCCAAAAACGCAGGCCGCGGATACCTTACTCCGCGAAAAAAAATATCGCCGACTTTCCTCGTTTCTTGATACCATGAAACAGGGTTTCTGTCAAGCAAGTTGAAATTAACGTTACTGTTCAGAGCCAGACTCCAGAAATGGCGAAAACCGCCATTTCTCTAAAATGGCATCGGACCAGCTCCGTTCCCCCGGGTACCGCAGGGTAAGCGTCTTCATAACCTCCTCATATTGCCCTATAGCTTCTTCCAGGTCCCCACAGGCCGCCAGCACATCAGCATAAAGGTCCTGCGCCCGGAGATACTCGCGGGAAAACGGCCCCCGATACTCCCGTTCAATGGCGGCACACCGCTCTGCCAGGGGCCGCGCCGTATGTGGGCTATTCCGTCTGAGCAGAATGCGGATGCGCATCCGATCAAATTCCAGTTCCCGGTACAGCGCCGTATTGGTCTGTTTCAGGGCGGCCAAAGCCTGCTTCTGGTATTCCTCCGCGCCAAAGCTCTGGGCGGCGGTGACCTGGGCAGTTGTGGCGCAGGCACCCAAGGGCTGCATAAAGAAATTGTTCAGGGTTCCGGCGGCATAGGAGTACGCGGCGATGGCGGTGGTGGAAAGGCCGTTCAGGCCGCGCTGCATGAAAAATCCGCCGATTCCCACCAGAATTGTCATACCGGCCTTGGAGAGGCCGTTTTTCCAAAGCTCCCGGCGCTCCTCCGGAATTCGCAACAGCACTGGAGACAACGACGGGGCCAGCACCGGGTCCCGCCGGATCTTCCAAAATAACACAGCGGCCTGCCAGGCGTTGTTCAGCAACACGGCCAGTGCTGCCGCCTCCACCCCCATGTGAAGTACCGCAATGAGCAGGACAACCAGCAGCATGTGTGTGATTACCCCGATGAGTTTGTCAAGCAAGTTCAGATTAACAATTCCATGTTATCGTTACTGTTCACGGTCCGTTTAACCCACGCCAAGTAGAGTGGGTTAAACGGACCGTGAACAGTAACGACTGTCGTTGATTGAGGACATCCGAAGGTTTGACAATTGCAGGACAGGATGATACCATGAAATTAGCAGATAAGGAGGGGAAAATGAACATTGAGGTAATTGATGTGAAAAAAGCAGAGATCGTACAGAAACTGTGCGATTTGTCCCATAGGTACGATATAGTCAACCGACTGATCGTATTCGGGAGTGCAGCAAATAAAACCTGCACAGAGACAAGCGACTTGGATATTTGCTTTGATGTCGCTTGTGGCACGAGAGATATGCGTGCTTACAATCTCGCTGTTGATGCTAATAAAATTTGCGATTACAATTGCGACATTGTATTTTACTCTATCCTCGGAAACCAGTTAAAAAGCGAGATCGACCAGAAAGGGGTGGTGGTGTATGAGTCTTAATATCTCACATGCATATGGGGATATTAAAACAGCTGAAAACAACCTTTCCCCAATTGGCAATCCAGCCATACGGAGCTCAGGCTCTATTTCCCGCCGAACTGTTTCTCGTACTCCTCGAGCATTTCGTTATGGTTCCTGCCGCGAAGACGCGCAAAAATGAATTTTCTGAGCAGGTCATACAGCACCGCGAACAGCGGCACACCGACCAGCATCCCGGCAAAGCCCCAGAGTGCCCCGAAAAACAGGATCGCAAAAAGAATCCAGAAGCCGGAAATGCCCAGCTTCCCGCCCAGGATTCTCGGACTCATGACATTTCCGTCGAACTGCTGAAGAATAATCATAAAAACAATAAAAATCAGGCAGGTAACGGGGGAAACCGTCAGCAGCATCAGAACCGACGGAACCAGGCCGATATACGGACCGAAGAAGGGAATAATATTGGTGACGCCCATCAGCACGCTGATCAGCACAGCATAGGGCATGCGCGTGATCGACATGAAAACGAAGGTGATCAGCCCCATTAGCAGAGAATCCAGCAGTTTTCCGCTGATGAAGCCGCTGAACATCCCGTTGGTGACGAACAGCTCCCGCTTCAGCCAGTCTGCGGCCCGCTCCGGAAGCAGTCCATAGCCCAGAAGCTTTGCACGCGCCACAAAGTGTTCCCAGTCGGCGAGCAGATAAAAGGCCACGATGCATCCAAGGCCGAAATTCTTCAGAAAATCCAGGAATCCCATAAAACCGGACGTGACGCCCGGAAGGACAGACTGAAGCGTTGGCAGCAGATCCGTGCTCAGGAAGTTCTCCATCCAGTCCGATGCGGATTTCACCGCATTTTCTATATTGGCAACCACCTCATGGGACAGATCGCTCTGGTCCAGTTTTCCAAGCCACTCCTGAAAACGCTCTATCGTCGGCTCAATCTGCTGCACAAGAGCGGAAATACTGTTGATCATCTCCGGAAGAACCGCTACCAGCAGCAGGACAATGACCGCAAACATGATGATGACCGAGAGCGTTACCGAAATCATGCGGTCCAGGCCGGTACGCGTTTTATTCTTTCCGATCTTCCGGATGCGCTCTTCCAGAAACACGCACACCGGCCGCAGAATATAGGCGATCACCGCACCGTAGAGAAACGGGCTCAGGATGCTGATCAGCGTGGAAAACAACCCGGTAAATACGCTGCTGCGGAAGAACAGTGTAATCACCGCGCACACAACCGCGGTTACAGCCGCAACGTACAAAAGAATTCTGCGCAGGTCAAACTGGTGATTCGGGTTCATAATGATTCAGATCCCTTTCGTGAACAAACAGTCCCGGAGATTCCATGGTTCTCCGCCTTGCTCCCGGCGGCACCCTGCCATTTCTCCGGACACATTTACAAAAGCAGCGTATTTTGCCATTTCCGGAGTCTGACTCTGAACAGTAACCGTTATTTTTCAAAGTCAGGCGACATTCTCAGACAAACAGGCCCGTAACGAGCACCGCCAGGCAGCAGCAGGCCGCAACCACGATCAGATTGCCGCCGAACCATGCGGCTGCCACACCCACGATAAGCGCCGCAATGCCCGCGGCCACATGGTCCGTTGCCGTCACGATCGCCGGGAAGGTCATCACCGCCAGCGTCACGTACGGGACATAGTGCAGGAAAGAGCGGATATAACGGCTCTTGATCTCCTTCCGGAAAATCAGGAAGGGCAGCACGCGGATGCCGTACACCGTGGCGCACATCAGAAGAATTCTTGCATATACATTTCCGGTCATATACACCCAACCTTATCATATGATGATATGTAACTGTTCAAAGCCAGGCTCAAATCTGTGAAGAAGCATGGTTTTTATGCCTCCTCCTGTCCGTCCTCCACCGGATGCAGCCACGCAGCCGCACCCGCAAGGACAACCGTCAGAATAATGATTCTGAAGCCGGACGAGATGCTTTTAAGCAGCGGTGCCACGGAGAATGCGAAGCTCGCCGCCATGGAAACCAGCGCCAGAAGCCCGATAAAGCGTTCGGTTCGCGCCGGCGGGATAATAATGGCCAGAAACATGCCGTAGAGCGATACGCTCAGCGCATTCACGGCCCATACCGGAAGAATATTCCCGGCAATCACGCCCAACACGGTTCCCGCGCACCATCCGGCCACGGAAATCAGGGTAATTCCGTAGGTATAGAAAGGATTCAGTTTCTCCGGAACCGCCACGGAAAGCCCGAAAATCTCATCGGTCATGCAGTAGGCCAGACCCAGCCGGTGAATGCCCTTCATTTTTGGGGAGAGCTTCTGCGTCATGGCGCAGCTCATCAGAAAATAGCGCAGGTTCACAATGATGCAGGTCATGACCGTCTCAAGCACACCCGCAGAGGCTTCCAGCAGACCGATTGCCGCAAACTCGCCGGCACTCGCCACCATGCCCGCTGACATGGCAAAAGCCTGCAGCGCATTCATCCCTACGTTTTTTGCAGCGATGCCCAGTGCGAAGGACACCGCAAAATATCCCAGGCAGATGGGAACCCCCGCAAGGGTGCCCTTCCGGAACCAGCCAGTATTGTTCATATATATA
>CAMOSC010000160.1 GCA_946624325.1 uncultured Clostridia bacterium | reverse complement strand
ATGGCCATTCCTGCCATCTGGCTGGCGGTACCTCCGGCCGCCGTATTCGGGCTTCCGACCGCGTCTGCCATCTGCACCTTGGCATACTGGTCCACATTGCCGACCATGGCTGCCGCAGCGGCTTTCTGCTGCATCCTCGCAACCTCTTCCGGATAGGAAACGCTCTGAATCTGGAAGCCGGTCACGGTGATACCGATTTTCACCAGCTCCATGTCGAGGTCCATGGCCACGCCTTTTCCGATCTCGTAGCTGTTGGCCTGTAGATTGAACATATCCTTGCCTTCTTTTACGATCCATTTCATGAGGATGCTGTCCAGAAGGGCTGTCACGCGCTCGCGTACGTCCGCGGTGGTAAACTGGTATTTCACGCCGGCGACTTTATCCATGAGCGTTCTGGCATCGGCCACCTTGAACGTATAGGTACCGAAAGCGCGGATCGGCATTCCGCCCGGAAGGCCGTTTACGGGAAGGTTGATGGGGTTCTTGGTGCCCCATTTTTCCGAAAACTCCTTCGTGTTGATAAAGAGGACTTCCGCCTTCATCGGAGTATTGAAACCAAACCGGAAGCTCTTCAGCGTAGAGAGGAAGGGAACAATATCAGACTCTATGTCAAAACTGCCCTCATCCGTAAAGACGCCTTCCACAACGCCGTTATACATGAAAACGGCGTCCTGTCCGGCGCGGATAATGAGCTTGCTGCCGCGCTTGATCTCACTGCTGTTATTCCATTTCCAGAAGATCACGTCGTCACGGTACTCATTCCATTCAACAACATTTGCAAGCTGTCCGCCAAATAATCCCATATCTCATTCCTCCGGCTTCCGGGATCGGGAAACCCCGAAAGCTTCAATCCTGTGTCCGGGTGACTGAAAGCAATTACAGCGAAAAAACACCCGAAGCATTCGAAACGAACCCGCCGATATCAGTATGCGGTGCGCCTGACGGCGCACCGCAAAGATACCTGAATCATTATTGGAAAGATTCCGCTTATTCAGCTCTCATACCCATCTTTGCCTTCAGGGCTGCAAGCTCATCATCAACGTCGCTGTGAGCATCGCTGGTGATGTCATACTTGGCTGCAAGATCCTCAACGGTGGGAATCTCTGCCTCTGCGTTCAGCTGAGCCATGGCGTTAGCGGTGTCAAGCCTCTTGTCGATCTTGTCCTCAAGCTCGTTCAGCTTGCTCATTGCGCTCTGAGCGTCGGACTTCAGGGTAACGGAAGAATTGAGAGAATTGATCTTCTCCTGGGTCTTGGCCACAGCAACCTTAGCCTTGATGGTTTCCTTCTTCGCATTGAGGTCGTTGATATCTTTTACCAGCTTGTCATGCATCTGACGCATCTTCAGGGAGTTTGCAGCTGCCGCTTCGTAAATCTTCTTCTGATTCTCGCACTTGATGCTGGCTACATTCTTCTGCTGAAGGAATACTCTTGCATCGCTGTCGTTTCCGGCTGCAACAGCCTTCTCAGCGTACATCTGATACTTGGCAACCTCGGCAACAGCCTCGTCGTACTCTCTCTTGGCGCGGGTTTCCTCTGCCATGATAGCAGCTGTCTCAGCCTTAACATTTCCGAGATCGGAGTTCAGCTCTCTGAGATACTGGTCAATCATCTTTTCGGGATCCTCTGCCTTGTCGAGAATAGCATTGAAGTTTGCTGCCATGATGTCCTTGAATCTTGAAATGATGCCCATAATAGAAAATCCTCCTCCTTCTGAGATCTGCTTTGAAAAATCCGGCGGTGCACGGGCAGCCCCGCCCATGTCTTCCTTACGCCATCATTTTTATTCAGTATACTATATTTTTTTGTATTTGTCACCCTTTTTTTAGCATATTTTCGTACAGATGTCCGGAACAGGGCTCCGGAACTGGCGAAGAGGTGCCCTCCAAATCCCGCAAAGCGGCAAAAAACGCTTTGCTTGCGCAAAATCTCCTCTTATGATATGATTAAAAAGGTTCCTTTGCCTGCCGCTTATTCCCGCATGATTTCCGCGGGACGGCGCCGGCAATGATTCCGGTCCGAAAGGAAACAGTATGGAAAACAAAGAGCTTACCCTCAATTTTATCAAATATCTGAACACGCTTCAGCATGTCATGCCCGAGGATATTCCGGACATAGACCTCTATATGGACCAGGTCCTGAGTTTTATGGAAACCCATCTCGGCGAGACGAGGCGTTATGAATCCGATAAGGTCCTCACCAAGACCATGATCAACAACTACGCGAAGAACCATCTTCTTCCCGCTCCCCTCAACAAAAAATACGGGAAGGAGCATATACTGTACCTGGTTTATATCTATTATCTGAAAAACATACTCTCCATCAACGACATCAGTACGATGTTTTCCCTGGTGGAGGATATTTCCTCCGGCAGCGCCGAATTTTCCGATATTTACCGCAATATCGTCCAGCTCACCAAGCAGGAGGAAATCTACCGGCTGATGAAAGACGTAACCCATAAAATGTCGGTCTCCCGGGAGGCCTTCTCCGAAGAAGATGCCGGAGACCGGGACAGCCGGGACCGCGTCAGGACCTTCATATACCTCTGCCTGCTCGGTTTCGACGTTTACCTCAAAAAACAGCTGATGGAACGGATCATCGACCAGATCCGCTCCGGACAGACGGAGGACGGCGGCAGAAAGAAAGAAAAAAGCAGAAAAAAAGCTCCGGAGAGTCATTCCTGACGCTCCGGAGCTTTCTTTTTTATTCCTGCCCGGGTTTTTCGGATTCCACAATGGCGGATTTCTGCATGGGGATCCGGCAGTTCTTATTATTTCCGAATTCAACGATGACCGTGTCATCCGTGATATCGATCACGGTCCCGTAAAAACCGGAGGATGTCAGCACGATATCGCCGACCTCCAGGGCTGCAAGCATTGCACCCTGCTTTTTCTGTTCCTTTTTCTGAGGGCGGATCGCCACAAAGTACATGACGCCGATAATGATCACAAAGTAAGCCAGGATCATAAAAATGCTCATGGTACCGCCGCCGGCCTGTTCTCCGGAGGCTGCAGTGCCGTTGGCCGCACAGCCGGTCAGCGCGCTTAAGGACAGGAGCATTCCTGCCGCCGCAAGTAATCTTTTCTTCATCTTGTCTCCTCCCTGAACGAAGTTTTGTACTGTAACCTTACGACCACGGATGACTATTTTGCAGCCACGCCTGAAAAAAGCTCAGCCGTGGGCAAAATATGTCTCCTTCTCTACAGGTTTTCCTTTTCCCCTGCTTCCATCGATTCCAGCATGGACTTCTTGAAAGCGGAAAAGCATCCTCTGTCCAGACTGTCCCGGATACCGGTCATCAGGTGATTGTAAAAATACAGATTATGGAGTACGCAGAGCCGAAGGCCCAGCATTTCCTTTGCTTTCAGCAGATGTCTGACGTAAGCCCTGCTGTAATCCCTGCATGCGGGGCACCGGCAGCCTTCCTCTATGGGACGCATGTCCTTCTCATACTTTGCGTTAAAGAGATTCAGCTTTCCGAAACGGGTGTACACATGTCCGTGCCTTCCGTTGCGGCTCGGATATACGCAGTCGAAGAAATCGATTCCCCGCTCCACACCCTCCAGAATATTTGCGGGCGTCCCGACACCCATCAGATAGGTGGGTTTGTTCTTTGGAAGATACGGGACCGTCTCCTCCAGAATCCGGTACATCTCCTCATGTGTCTCGCCGACCGCCAGACCGCCCACCGCGTACCCGTCAAGCTCCAGCTCGGAGATCCGTTTCGCATGGTCAATCCGGATATCCGCATAGACTCCGCCCTGATTGATCCCGAAAAGCAGCTGACCGGGATTAACCGTATCCGGAAGGGCATTCAGGCGTTTCATCTCTTCCTTGCAGCGGAGCAGCCACCGGTAGGTCCGGTCCACGCTCGCTTCAATGTAGGGGCGCTCCGCAACCGAGGACGGACATTCATCAAAGGCCATGGCTATGGTAGAGCCGAGGTTGCTTTGAATCTGCATACTCTCCTCCGGACCCATGAAGATGACTTTTCCGTCAATATGCGAATGGAAGGTAACGCCCTCCTCCCTGATTTTGCGCATTCCCGCAAGGGAAAACACCTGGAAGCCCCCCGAGTCCGTCAGAATCGGCCGGTCCCAGTTCATAAAACGGTGCAGGCCTCCGAGCTCGCGGATCAGCTTATCGCCGGTCCTGACATGCAGATGATAGGTGTTTGAGAGCTGGACCTGCGTGCCGATATCCTTCAGATCCATGGTGGAAACCGCGCCTTTGATTGCGGCAACGGTTCCCACATTCATGAATACCGGAGTCTCGATTACGCCATGTACCGTGCTGACACGGGCCCGTTTCGCCCGGCCTTCCGTGGTTAATAATTCGTACCTGTATTCCATGCTTTACTTTTTCGCGTTCCTGCGCTTCGCCATGAGACGGTCGATATCATACCACAGGCAGCCCGCGATACATACGGATGAATAGCAGCCGCAGATAATGCCGACAATCAGCGGAAGGGCAAACTCACGGATGGACGTAACGCCGAGAATATAGAGAACCACAACCATGATCAGCGTTGTCAGGGAGGTATTGATACTTCTGGTCAGCGTCTGGCAGATCGACTGGTTCACCACGTCCGCGCGGCTGGTCTTTAAGAGCTGCATGTTCTCGCGGATACGGTCAAACACGACGATGGTCGCGTTGATGGAGTAACCGACGATGGTCAGCATGCAGGCGATAAAGGTGTTGCTGACGGACCAGCGCAGAACCGCGTAGAAGGCCAGCAGCACGAGCACATCGTGGATCAGCGGGATAACGGAGGCTGTACCGAAGGACAGGTTCTTGAAGCGGATCCACACATAAATCAGCATGAATACCGCCGCCACAACAATGGCGAGAATAGCGGAGCGGCGCATCTCATTGGAAACCGTGGCGCTGATGTTTTCCGTGGCGATCAGGCTCTTGTCCACGTTAAACAGCTCCACCAGCTTCTCTTCCATGGCCTGGCGCTCATCGACACTCAGTGTCCTCGTACGGATGATAACCTCGTTGCTGCCTGCAACGGGCGTCATCTGGATATCATTGTCGCCGGTAATTTCACTGATCACCGGCTGAACTTCTTCCGTCAGCTGTTCGATGGAGCGGTTTTCATTGAACGTAACGCTTGTGGAGGCACCGCCCACAAAATCCAGGCTGTAATTCAGGGCATATCCGCCGATGCTGTGGATAACCATGAAAACGATACCGATGACGATGACCGCGGTGGAAGCCAGATAGCAGATTCTGCGGTTCGCCATGAAATTGATCTGACGGACGTTCTTTGTCTCACCGTACCACTTCGTATCCTGGAAGCCCAGGGCATACAGGGCGCGGAGCAGCGAACGGACCACCACCAGGGCGGTGAACATGGATACCACGATACCGAGCGCAAGCGTCTGTGCGAAGCCTCTGACCGTACCGGATCCGAGGAAATACAGCACGGCTGCTGCAATCAGCGTGGTTACGTTGCCGTCGAGGATAGCGGAAAAAGCTTTTGAGAAGCCGGCCTCGATGGATTCGTCAACGCTTCTGCCGAGGCCGATTTCCTCACGGATACGCGCGAAAATAATGCAGTTCGCGTCTACGGCCATACCGATGCCGAGGATAATACCGGCGATACCGGGCAGCGTCAGTGTGATCTGCTCCTTAAAGGTACTGATCAGCACAATGACCAGCGCCGTATAGAACAGCAGTCCGAAGGAGGCAACCGCACCGGGAAGGCGGTAATAGAAAATCATGAAGATAAAGATCAGGATCAGGCCGATGGCGCCTGCCAGGAGGCTTGTCTGAACGGCGTTCTGTCCCAGTCTCGCACCGACAACGGTGGAGCGCAGCTCCGTAAGTTCAACGGGAAGGGCCCCGATACGGATGGAGGATGCGAGGTCGCTCGCCGCATCGTAGTCCGCCATACCCGTAATGGAGCAGGTCAGAGAATCAATGTGTGTCTGCACGCGAGGCGCGCTGATCACTTCGTTATCGTAAATGATATAGATCGGTGCCTTTGTCGGATACAGCTCATTCGTTGCGTCCGAGAATTTCTGTCTTCCCTCCTCGGTAAGGGTCAGGGAGACCGTATACTCGTACGCCTTTGTAGTCTGATTCTGAGACATCATGGGCTGGGCATCCGCGACATCGTTTCCGTCGATGACCTTGGTTCCTTCGGGATCAGCGCTGTCCTTGCAGAAAATCAGCGTACCGGGGCTTCCAAGCTGCTGCAGGATCTCGTTGGCATCGGTTGCGCCGGGGATATCAACCGCAATACGGTTGGAACCTTCCAGATAAACCTGTGCCTCGGTGGAACGGGAAAGGACACGTTTTTCCGTTTTATTCTTCGCATCCTCCATTTCCTGCGCGGTGGGATCACCGACCGCCTCATACGTAATGCTGACACCGCCCTTTAAGTCAAGACCAAGCGTGATGTCGTTCATGTTTCCGGATCCGCCCAGGCCGAAAACAGCCGTGAATGCGACAAACGCAAGCACCGCTGCCCAGGCGATAATCCGGGCGATTGCACCTTTCTTGCTCATTGCTTTGTTCTCCTTAGTTTCATAGATATAAGGCTTTCTGCCGAAAGCCTGATAAACGGGAAAGCCCCTCCCGTTACATCCTCTGGCAAACAACGAAATTCTTGTTACTGTTCAGAGCCAGACTCCAGGAATGGCAAAAAGCACCATTTCTGGAGTTGTGCCGTGACGTTCACCATAAACGCTTCCTCAGTTTTCCTTTTCCTCCGCGCTTTCCGGAGGAAGCAGGATCCGTATGCTTTCAATCCGCTTTTTCTGCATCCGTTCCACCCGGAAGCGAATGCCCTCGAATTCAGCCTCTTCGCCCGCAACGGGCAGATGATCCAGCAGGCCGATCACAAATCCGCCGACCGTGTCATAATCCTCCGAAACCAGATTCAGTTCCAGCTTCTCATTGACATCCGAAAGCTTCGCCGAACCCTCGGCCATAAACTCCCGGTCTGTAACCTTTATGACATCTTCCTTCTCATCCACATCGTACTCGTCGCGGATTTCGCCCACAATCTCCTCCACCAGATCCTCCAGGGTCAGGAGACCTGCCGTTGAACCGTACTCATCCAGCACAATGGCAATTCCGGCGTTGGCCGCACGCATCTCCGTCAGCAGCTCGGCCGTCCCCTTATATTCGTAGGTATAGAAAACCTTGCGGAGATAATTCCGGACCGAGAAAGGATCCCCTTCATGGTAAAGAAGAATATCCTTCATATTGATGATACCGATTACATTGTCGACAGAATCCTCATAGACGGGCAGTCTCGTATACATAAACCTGCGGAAAATATCCATCAGTTCCGGATACGTGGCGGTAACTTCCACCATAGTCATGTCGATGCGCGGCACCATGATGTCCTTGGCCTGAGAATCACCGAAATCGACCACATTCTTGATCATGTTGCGCTCATCCTTCTCGATGACACCTTCCTCGTGGCTCACATCGACAATGGCGCGCAGCTCCTCCTCCGTAATGGCATCGTTTTTGCGGTCCGGGCTCAC
>CAMOSC010000159.1 GCA_946624325.1 uncultured Clostridia bacterium | reverse complement strand
TGGCAGCCGGAAGTGTTTTGGCTCGGGGACGTATACGGAAATCGTCGGATGAAAACAGGATGTACATGAAAGACGGCGGATAGAAGCATGCCCGAAGGGCTTTCACGGCCCGGGGCAGCTTCCGTCCGCCTGCAGGCTCGGAGGGGAAAAGGCACAGGTGCTCCTCCGAATGCCGGAAGAGAGGGAAATATGGAAGAGTCAATGCATACGGAAATCAGTGCCGGGGAGATGCAGAGAATCTATGACACCCTGAAAACACCCGTAAAGTGCGGCTATGTCCTTTTTGAGAAGGATGCCTGCATCGACTGCCCGAATATATACCGAAGGGATGACGGAAAATTTATAATGGCCTATGCCCGGTTCGTACCGCACGCCGAGCGCGCTGGATACGAAACCTGGCTGGCGGAGTCGGATGACCTGCTGCACTGGTCTCCGGGAGGGCGTGCGCTTGTGCAGACGGAAAGCGGCTGGGACTGCCTGCAGAAGGATGGGAGCATCTGCCTGCTGGATCCGGATTTCGATGGGGATCACGGCGTCTTCAGGCATGACGGAAAGTACTGGATGACGTATATCGGCGGAGGTCTGCCGGGCTATGAGCCGGATCCGCTGCGCATGGGGATCGCCTGGTCGGAAACACTTGCCCCGGGAAGCTTCACCTGCCTTCCGGATCCGATTCTTTCCAATGAAGATCCCAACGTGCGTGCTTTTGAGACCACAACCCTCTATAAGAGCAACGTCATCCGGGATGACAGCTGTCTGACGGGATATCCGTATGTCATGTATTACAACGCGAAAGCCGGGCGTTACGGCATCGAGAAGATCGGGATGGCGGTAAGCAGGGACATGGTACACTGGAAGAGGCTCGGTGTGCGGGAATGCCTCTCCAACGGAATAGAAGACCGCTGGAACATTGCGGGTGATCCACAGGTAATACGGATAGGGGATCTCTGGGTAATGAATTATTTTGTGGCAAGGGACGGAATGGCATACGATACCTTTGCCTGCTCAAGGGATCTCGTCAACTGGACAAAATGGGACGGCGAGCCGCTCGTAAAGCCCACGGAGGATTATGATAAAACCTTTGCGCACAAGCCTTATATTCTTAAGCATGACGGCGTGGTGTATCATTTTTACTGCGCGGTGGGCGAGTACGGGAGGGGAATTGCCCTGGCCGTTTCAAAGCCGCTTCCGGATATGTCATGAGAGGCGGCCAAATGCGCATTGAAAGTGACAGACTGCTCCTGCGCGACCTTGCTGACACATGCCTGAACGACCTGGAAGCCATGAGGCGTGATCCGCGTATTTACCGCTTTGAGCCGGCTTTTCTCACAGAACTGCAGGGAACGCCCGAAGAAGCGCTGCGCGTGATCCGGAGCATGGATCTGTGCACGGACAGACAGTGCATCCTGGGGGTTTTTGATAAGGCGGATTCGTGTGTTTTTGTAGGTCTTGCGGAATTATATGATTACAAGCCTTCCGGAAAAGTAATCTCCATCGGGTACCGGTTTTTACCGGAATACTGGGGAAGGGGCATCGCTACCTGCTGTGTTTCCGCCCTGCTCGGGTATCTTCGGAACAACACGGGGGTTGAACTGGTTACGGCCCACGTGCTTCCGGAAAATAAGGCGTCATCGCGGTGTCTGCTCAGGAACGGATTTGAATATCTGCTGACAAAGACGGAAGACTGGGGATACGGCCTGCCGAAAACCGCGGATGTGTACACCTATGACTGCTGAGTTCCGGCCATGCGCCGGATTCGGTGTGTCCGAATGAAAAGCATTGCAAAAGGAGTGCCGTGCCTGCGGTATTTTGGCCATGCGCCGGATTCTGCGTTCTGGCTCTTATGACGGGCGGATCCGGCATTGCTGCGCAGGCTGAGACAGAAGCCGGGGAAATGACGGCTGCAGCTGAATATGGGGAGACAGAGGAGGAACAGGTTCATTACAATCTGGATAATATCCGTGATTACGTCGTCGGGGTGGACACGGAAGTGGAACTTACGGATGGTTCCAGGGTGGTTCCCGTAAATTTTGATAATGCGGCTACCACGCCCGCCCTGAAGCCGGTTCTGGATGAAGTGAACAGCAAGCTTGAGATGTACGGTTCCATCGGACGGGGCTTCTCGCAGAAATCCAACTATTCCACGACGGTCTACAATCAGACCCGTTATAAGGTCCTGGATTTTCTCAACGCGGATCCGGAGAATTATACCTGCTTCTATGTAAACAATACCACGGACGGCCTCAACAAACTGGCATCCGCGCTGATCACGAGCAAGGATGATGTCGTCCTTACAACGCGTATCGAGCATCATGCAAATGATCTTTCCTGGCGGGAGCGCTGCAAGGTTATCTATGCCGAGGTGGACGAACAGGGCCGTGTGATTTATGAGGATATTGAGCGTCTTCTGCAGGAAAATGACGTAAAGTATGTTTCCATAACGGCCGCATCCAATGTAACCGGGTATGTCACGGATGTCCACCGGGTGGCAAAGCTGGCACATCAGTATGGTGCAAAAATTATCGTGGACGGGGCTCAGATTGTTGCACACCGTAAATTCTCCATGAAGGGGGAGAATGCGGATGAAAACATCGATTTCTTTGTATTTTCCGCGCATAAGATGTATTCGCCGTTTGGCGGCGGCGCGGTCGTCGGCCTGACGGAGGTGCTGGATGAACATATGCCGGAATTTTACGGGGGCGGGACCATCAAAATAGTAGGAGATTACAAGCAGACCTACAAAGATGCTCCGGCAAGATATGAAGCCGGATCCCCGAATTATCCGGGCGTAATAGGGCTTGGGAAAGCGATTGATGTGCTTCAGGAAGTGGGCTTTGACGCAATCGAAGAACATGAGCAGGCTCTGATCCGCCGTGCAATAGACGGCCTGCTGAAGATGGATCATGTGATCGTATACGGTGATACGGAAGATATCAGTGACCGCGTCGGCGTTGTTACCTTCAATTTCGATGATGTGAACTCTTACGTGCTGGCGATGCATCTTGCAAATGAAGGCGGAGTGGCCACGCGCAGAGGCGCGTTCTGTGCGCACCCCTATGTCTGGAGACTGATGAATATTCCGGATGACAGCCTTGACCAGTATGAGGAATGCGGAGACCTGTTTACACCCGGCATGATCCGCATCAGCTTCGGTATTTACAATACGGAGGAGGAGGTTGACCGGTTCCTGCAGGCGCTTGAAAGTGTCATGGATATCGCTAAGAATGATGAGGAGACCATGATTACAGCCAAACCGATTGATCCTGAATTCTGATCACTTTGAGACAGGCCCTTCAGCTTATGCTGAAGGGCCTGTTGATTTGCCGCAAGCGAAAAAAGCTGCGGTAAAACAATCGGTTCTCTTCCCTGCTTAAATGCCGGGCCTGTGCGTTTCCCATGCTTTGCCCTCTCAGTTGTCCGGTTTTCTGTGTCCGGCTTCCTTATGCATCACCAACGATAAAAACACCGCGGCTGGAATATCACCGTGACTGCATCCTCAGGCAGGTGATAATCAGCGCAGACGGTACGGATAGCATCATCTGAATTTGGGGGAATACAGTTTGACATATTCTTCCTTGGTGATCACCTTAACATTCAGGCCCATCATCTGGGCGGAACTTTTGGCCTTCTCAAGGTCTGTTGTTGTAATAATGAGCTTGCCGGTATTTTCATCAACCACGCTGAACTGAGCATCGTATTTTACGATTAATCCTCCGCGGATCTGCTCTTCCTGCGCTTTCTTTAATTCTTCTCTTGCCATGGTTTTACTCCTTTCCGGACCGGTAGTCCTTAAAATGTTTTTAGCGTGCAAGCCATAACTCCGGAAAGTGACTTTTTGTCATTTTCGATGTCCGGCTCTTTAAAGGTACGATTTATCTTACATCACTGACTGGCACAAAAAAAGCACATAAAAGAACGGTTCAGAGCCGGCACCGGGAATAAGGAAAAGCAGCCATTTCCGGAGCTGCCGCGTGCTCGTCCGCTCCAATGTATTCAGTATAACATAAAATCAATCAGAATTCCATAGAAGAAAGAAAAACATTGGGTAATCCGGAAACATATCCGGGAAGTCCTGAAAAGGCACGGCGGACTGCCAATAAAAAGAAGGGTTTTCATTTTCGCGGGCCTGTGTTATAATTATCGGGAAATCAATAAGCTTAAGAGACAGGCTGATTGTGAAAGGATCTTTATCTGACTTCAGGAATCCCGGTCTGGTACCTTATCGATATTCAGGCGCTTGTAAGTTGCCATTATACGGTAGATCCTGTCGGGAGGGAATTTGCCTTATGAAAAGAGTTATGCTGTATATCGCGCAGATTCTGGCGCTGTTGAGTCTGTGCTGTTTTTTTGCCATAAAGAGCTTTGCGGGAGAGAGTCCCGGAGGTATACCGGCCGGTGAGGAAATACCGTCTGTGGAGGAAAACAGTTCCCTGTCGGAGGAAGATCCGTCATCCGGGACCCCAAAACCCAGGACAGCGTGGACGGTTCTCTTTTATATTTGCGGATCGGAACTGGAATCGACTTACGGATATGCTTCCAACGAACTTTCTGAAATCTGTTCATGCATTCCTCTGACCAGGATTTACAATAAAGATATACGGGAACTATACGGGCTGCCCGAGGAGGAATCCTATGAGGAAAGCCTGCCGGTAGATGTGCTGATTCAGACCGGCGGGGCGATGGAATGGCATGCCTTTGACAACGGCCTTTTTGTGGAACCTGATCCAGGCGTTCTTCAGCGCTGGAGCATTGAATACAGAACAGATGCGCTGTTTGATGCGGGGCAGTCAGATCTGGTTTTGAAACAGACACTGGAATCGGCGAGTATGTCTGATCCGGAAACGCTCGCCGATTTTATCCGCTGGGGGGTTCAGACGGCTCCGGCGGAGAAATATGCCCTGGTGCTCTGGGGACATGGGATGGGCTCCAAGTCGGGCATTCTTATTGATGAGCTGTATGAACAGGATATACTGGAGCTGGATGAGCTGGCTGAGGCGCTGTCCGCGGGCGGGACGCATTTTGAAACGATCCTCTTTGACGCCTGTATGATGGCAAATCTTGAGACCGCATATGCCGTCTGTCCATATGCCTCCTGGATGGTCGGGTCGGAGGAGCTGGTTCCGGGAACAGGGACGGCCAGCGGCAGCTGGCTTCAGGAGTTGTATAATAATCCGTTGTGTGACGGCAGGGAGCTTGGACGTGCCATCTGCAATTTTACCTACAAGTGGTATTGTGACAGAAATGAAGATCTGTTTAAGGATATGGCCACATGGTCGGTCATCAACCTTGATAAAATAGAGGCGGTTGTCAAGAGCGTAGATGAGGCTTTCAGGATTTTGGGCCAGGTCTATGAACATTATCCCACGCTGACAAATTATTATATGGAGTTCATCAACAATTCGGAATCATACGGAGTTCGGGCGGACGGTATGATCGATGTCACGGGGGTATTTTATGCGCCGAATTCAAACAATTTTATCGAAAACAAACTCCGTACATATATTCTGTCGGCTTTAAACGAGGCTATTGACTATAACCTGAAGGGCGCCGACAGAGAAGGCGCTTATGGCCTTTCTTTCTGCTATGCCGCCAATTTTACGGAAGAAGAACTGGATGTTTACGCGGAAAACTGCCCGCTTCCGAACTATCTTGCGTTCCTGGACGCAATTTCACCATGGAATGCGCCGGAACGGCTTTACGAAACCGTGGAAAAACTAAAGGATGTCCATGAACTTCCGGAATATAATATTGTTATGGAAAAATGCATGGTAAACGGCCTCCCCGGGTTTCAGGTGAACCGCTTCAACAACAGCGCCTACTACCGGCTTTACAGACTGGATGAAGAGACCGGTCTGCTGGAACGCCTTGGCAGGACAGCATGCAGATATCAATACTTTGAAAGCGACGGATCCATGCGCCTGGCAGCGGAGGACCTGACAAGATGGACATCCGTTTCAGGAGAGTTATGCGATATGGAAATGATTTTCAGTACCGCCGACTCTTATGTTTATAACATTCCGATTCAGATGGGAACGGAACAGCTGAATCTGAGATGCGGAAGGGAATTTGGCGAGGATCTGCTTGCGCTTCAGCTTATGGGGGACAGTGAAACGCCTAATCTCGGAAAGTATAAAATCTATGGTATCTGGGATGGGTTCGATTCGGATGCGGAGACATCCGGACGGGATATAAAACAGCTTTCCTCCGTAGACGGCCGTGAATTCCGGCTGCTTTATCCGCTCTATTCGGAAAAAGGGGAGGATACGGGGGAGATGAAGCAGGGATGCGCGCTTCGCATGCTCAGAGTGCTGGATACGAAACAGATCAGCCTTCCGCCCGGAACTTATTACCTGCAGTATGAATTCACGAATATATTCGGAAGGGATATTCTTCTGGATATGCTCCGCATAGACTGGGATGGCGAGAAAGCGGCTTTTCCCGGGGATTTTGTCTGGGAGGGCACCGTCAATATCGCCGCGGCGGAGGATTAAGGGGATATCGTATACCGATAGAAAGAAGAGAATGGAGAGAATATGTCTTTTGCTGTTTATGCGGATGGAACCGCAAATCTGCCTGCCGAATTAAGGCAGGGAATGATCATTCTTCCCTGTGAATACACCATTAACGGAAAACCGGAGGTGTATGAGGGAGACCTTGAAAACTTTGACACCCATTCTTTTTATGAAGCGCTGAAGAATGGGCAGGCAGTGAAAACCAGCCTGCTGAATACGGAACTTTTCCTGACACGCTTCAGGGAGACGATGGAACAGGGACAGGATGCGATTTACGTGTCCATGAGCTCCGGGATCAGCGGGACATACAGCGCGGCCTGCGCGGCTGCACGCGAGCTGATGGAAGAGTATCCGGACCGTTTTATCCATATTGTGGATTCAAAGGGATGCGGCTTTGGTACCGGACTGCTGGCGATCCGCGCCATGTCCCTGAGCCTGGCAGGCAGGACTGCCCGCCAGGCTGCTGAGATTCTTGATGAGGAAGTGCCGCATACCTGTCAGTATTTTACGGTGGATGATCTGAATTTCCTGAAACGGACAGGCCGTGTGAGCGGCATGACGGCCAAAATCGGAACGGTCCTGAACATCAAGCCCATACTTTACGGAAGCTCGGACGGCAGGATTATTTCCTGCGGCATTACCCGCGGCAGAAAAAAGGCGGTTGCGGAACTGGCCAGGAAATACCGGGACAAGCATCTGGATGTGCAGGATCTCGGCGTTTATATTTCCCATGGCGACTGCCTTGAGGAGGCAGAGGCCCTGGCGGGTATGGTGAAGGAAATCACACCGGACGTAAAAGTATCCGTTTGTGAACATGAACCATTTTCCGGATCGCATGTGGGGCCGGGTATGCTTGCCCTGTTTTTCCTGGGTAAGGAACGCTGATCCGATTGACAGATTGAAGCAGGGCGGGAGCGCGCTTTCAGCGCACTCCCGCCCTGCGTTATGCGCGAAGCAATGAGCCATGCGGTAGAAAATGCCAGCACTGGCACGGGAAAGCCGCTCTTTAAGCTTACCCGGGACAGTGCAGGCAT